>CANQQG010000043.1 GCA_947625875.1 uncultured Lachnospiraceae bacterium | reverse complement strand
TGGCGTCTTCTTTGTTAAATTTATCTATATTGTAAATATAAATATTAATGTCCGATTCCCACAATCGGAGATTTTTATCATAGCAATCATTATCTGTCACTATGTTAGGAGGGTTGAGAAAACACCCAACACCTTTGAAAACATACTTGGAACTGGATGGATCGCCTAAATCTTTCTGCAATTTATCATATATCGTCGTTCCCGGCGCAACCACAAAAAAATTCCGGATACCATGCACCGTATACAGATATGTAATAAATGCTCCCATCAGCCTTGTTTTCCCAACTCCTGTAGCCAGTGCAAAGGTAATGGACGGAAAATTTCTTTCAAAATCTGTACAGATCGGATACATCGCGGTAATATCTCTACGTTTTTCTTCCAGATTCCTATCCTTGTGCAAATCCACCTCGGACATAATAGAATCCAATATCTTCAATGAATCTTCCTGTGGTTTTCTAAGCGACATTACACCGCTGATATATTCTGTTGTATATTGCAGAAAACGTGTATCACTCATCGCTTTCCATCTCCTCATATTCATAAATTGGCGGATGAACAATATTCAGCGCATAGTCATCCTTTCCAAATTCACAACGCCTTAAAAGCATCTGCGGAATTTTTTTAATTACAATGTTATCGTATGCTTTGTCTATCCCATTATCAAAAGATTTACAGGCAATAATCAAATATTCGCCATCCTGCATTGTGTCTTTGATAGAATCAAGGTAAGCTCCATTCAAATGGCGTGTAGTTACAAACAGATAACTGTTTTCATTGCCTACTGACTGTTTCCAAAATAAATTTTCATCCGGCTGATACTGAAATCCCTCATGCAAAGCGATTGCTGCCGCCAGCATATCCGCATCATATGCTTCGTTGATGACATATTCTCCAAAAGCGTCTCTGTTGATAAGAGTAGGGGCTAATTCATAAAAACGATAACCGCCTCCTCCATGCCAGTCAACAATCTTTGTAATGCCCAACGGATCATCCCCATCAATTACTGCATCTAATCTTGTTTTGCAATGAGAATATGCATGATCTCCCATTTCGATGCCAATATAGCGTCTTCCCATTTTATGAGCTACAGCTGCTGTCGTTCCAGAACCCAAAAAGCTATCAAGAACAATTTCTCCTGGTTCTGTTGACATTTCAATAATGCGATACAATAATTGTTCTGGTTTTTTACTTCTTGGGAAATATACTCCCCCTTCATTTGCTATATCAGCCTTTGGTATCTCGCCATGTTTCCATAACGTAGTCATTTTTTGCGATTTTGACAACCTTCCATTGTCTAATGTTGTTGTATCTTTTAACCATGAGAGTAATTCACGATTGTAATAATATAATGTAGTTTCTTGGCCTTGGTTTTTTCCACGACTAGGCACATAATCGACAGAATAAAGTTTTTCCTTTTCCAAAGATGCAATTATATTATTTTGAAATTCATTTTCTTTTTGGACACGATTTCCCCGAAACAACACGTCCAAATGCGCCACAAATTCTCTCCTGATTTCTGTTTCCCGTCTCTTTGCATCACGTAGAGAAATACTGGCAATTTCAACTCCTGAATGTTCATAAACTCTTACCAACTCCCCATTCGATTTTGCAGTAAACTCCCTTATCAAAACCCTCTTCCCAAAGTTTACCACAAATCTATTATATCGCTTTATAATGTTAAATCCCAACTCTTCATAACTCAAATTAACCTTATCTGGCAAACGACCTTTCTTATACAAGAGTATATGTTCTGTTGTATTAACAAGGTATCCACCCTGCCCCAATCCTGCAACTGCAGAACGTTCATATGTTATATGAGCCACAAAATTACGCCTTGTAAATATTTCATCAAGAAGCACCTTACAATAATGTACTTCAACATCATCAAGGTGAATCCAAAACATACCATCAGCTTCAAGCAATCGATATAAATACTTAAAACGTTCATTCATAAGATTCAACCATATAGAATGTTCAAAATTATCATCATAATGTTCAAATGCTTGACCTGTATTAAATGGTGGATCTATGTAAATACACTTGACCTGACCTGCATAATCCTTTTCCAAGGCTTTCAGTGCAAGTAAGTTGTCTCCATGTATAAGCATATTTTCCGTATCTGGATCTTTACTAACATTTGATAACTCTGCATTTTCTATCAACAGGCGTGGTTCAACACGAATCGGTTCATCTTTGCCATACCACGTTAATTCCAATCTGTTTGCCATGATAGTTCCTCCTCTGATATATGAATAAAACCATATATAGACAATATTAACACATTTCGACTATCTGCACATTATATTATTTAATAAATTCATTAGGATATAGCCAACTAAATTAGTTAATTAACAATTTTTCTCCACACAACTTCCTCCACCCTCCCCTTAATCCCATTCACTCTCCTAACCCATTCCATCGGATTTTCACTCTTCAACTGTTCCGTCACGCCTTCCTTCTCCGCAGTCCGCTTTACCGCCAGTTCCACTTCCCTGTGACACTCCTCGTCCACCTCATGCAGATACCGGTTCCAAGCGCCATTCATCAGCAATGATCCCGAAAATACATCTGACCGGTTTTTCATCTCCGACTTTCCTACCCAATCAGCGCCGTCTTCCCCTCAAATGCAAACCCATATTTCCTGATCTTTTCCGCCGGGATCCCCTTCTGTTCCAGCGCCGCCTCATACCGCTTTTCCTCGATCTGCTTTAAAGCGGCTGCCACCGTATCTGCAAGGCTCTCCTCTTTTCCCGGATTACGCACTTTAAACTCCAGCACATATGCGCTGTCCCCCGCCGCCATTGGCTCCAGCATGACGTCATATCTCCCAAACCCGCTTTCCCGGTTGGAAGTGATCACATACCGGCCGGCCAGCTCCACCATAAGCCCCAGGACAAACCCATGATAAAAACGCTCCGGTTCCGCCGTTTGGGACGGGCGGTTCCCCGTATCAAAAAAACTGAATGCCTGGAGCGCCACGCGGTTCATATAAGCATTCATCGCCTCCACATCATCTGCCAGCAATGCCCGGATAAAAGAATTATATTCATAAGAGCTTTTTGCAAACCAGCCGCGTATCAGCCCCTCAAACATGACCTTTACTTCCCGGTTGGTGAGCTTCAGCTCATAGATTGCCTGATCCGTAATTTCATCGTTCCTGCAATCCTCCACTTTTAAATACCCGCTGGCAAGAAGCAGGCTCCATATCGCAGACTCGTCCCTGTCCAGCTGGTCAAACACGATCTGTTCATCTATCCGGGCAAAAAGAGAATTGCCCTTTAAAAGATCCTCCATCGCCGTCTTGACGCCCGGGCTCCCCTCCCGGATCAGCTTCCCCGCCAGGCTGTTGGAGCTGGTATTCGCCCAGTAAGCGCCAAATTTCTTTTTGTCCAGATAATTGATCACCGACCAGGGATTATAAATATCCGTCTGTTTTCCAAATGTAAAGCCGTCATACCAGTATTTTGCCTTTTCCTTCTGATCCGATAAACCATATGCATCCATAGCGGCAAACACTTCCTGCTCCGTAAAGCCAAACGCCCGCGCATACTCATCGGAAGTCGTTGTCACGACATTTAAATTATTCAGATCCGAAAACATCGACTCCCGGCTCACCCTGGTAATCCCCGTCATCAGTCCGCGCTCCATAAACGGGTTGGTCTTGAATGTAAAATTAAACAGGCTCCTCGTAAAAGAAACCAATTTCTCCCAAAACCCATGCACATACGCCTCCTGCATGGGAGTGTCGTATTCGTCCAACAAAATAAGCGCCTTTTTTCCATAAAAACGGGCGAGAAAATCTGACAGGCTGTGCAGGGCGCCCGCCGCCTCCGTCTCCCGTATATCACAGTTTTCCACGCGCCCGAAAAAATCCCGCTCGCTGTCCGTAAGCTTCCCGCTGTTTCTGATAAAATCATATCTGACATACAGCCTTGCAAATATCCAGCACATTGTCTCATAAGTCTTCTCATACGTATCTTCTTTTATCCCCGCAAAGGTCAGCCCGATCACCGGATACGTCCCCTGCAGGCTGCGGTATTTTTCTTCTTCCCAGATAGAGAGCCCTTCAAATAAATCCGAACGCCCGGCATACTCTACGGAAAAAAACTGCTCCGTCATGCTCATATTCAGGGTTTTCCCAAACCGCCTCGGCCGGGCGATCAGCGTAACATCATCTCCGCTCTCCCACCATTCCCGAATAAAATCTGTCTTATCCACATAAAAATTATCCCGTTCCCTTATTCTTTCAAAGTCCTGTATCCCAATTCCAATCGTTTGTTTCATATACGCCCTTCGTTCCTTCCTTATATTTTGCGCCCCGTTTTACCAGCTCAATAACATCCGGATAAAACACATATAATAATAAACCAATCGCAGCGGAATCCGTTTCAGCGCTTTCGGACGCCGCATGGAAAACCGCCGGTTCCACGCCGCAAGCCGTCCCGCAAGCCTGTGGTTCGGCCTGCCGCCCCGGTATTTAAACGTCAGCGCGCGCTTCTGGCTTTTCAACATCTGCGTATCGGACATATGCTTTATGCATACATCACCCTGCTCTGCCGCCCGCGCGAGCCATGTAAACGCCTGCCCATCCCGGATGACGCAGCCGGTATATTTTATCGTTTCCTTTTTCATCTCCGCAAGCCAGACGTCCCCAAAGCTGATATCCGCGCATTCCGCATACTGGTCGCGGCAGGACAGGCACCCGCTGTTTATGAAAAAGTACGCATTTTTATAAGCGCAGATGGATTTCGTATAAGAAAATTCCTTCGTGCCGCCATCCTCATAGACAACGCTCGACGTCCCGCGCCAATGCCCCTTCCGATAATAAAGCCGCCTGGCGCCCGCCGTTGGCACGCCGCATTTTTCCATGGCAAATTCCGTCGCGGCCGCCGCGTGTGCGCCGCTGCAGAACAGCCCGATCTTTAACACGACCTTTTCCCGCAGCGCGCCGTCCTTTTCCAGAATATGGCAGAATGCGCGCATCATGCATGGCGTAAGGACTACGGCAAGCCGCCCGTCAAACGCCCGCAGCTGGTCGATATGCGCCATCATCGGAATCGCCATATAAACGCTTGTCGCATATTCCCGCACCTCCTGCGGCGTTACGGCGATGTGCGTCTCATACGTCAGCTTCCCTTCCGGCGTAAACGCCGTCCGCACCACCCAGGCGCCGTCAATCGTATGGTTTTTCAACAGATTGCACAAAAACGCCGTCACCAGGCCGCCGCTTGCCGCCTGCCCGCGTATGGCGTCGTCCGAAGCGTATCCCATGCGGCATGCAAGATGCGCGCCCATATAGACATCCGGTTCGTCGAGACAGATCACATGGTTCATCCAGCGTTTTTTCCCGTCCGTTTTTAACCGCGCGTCCAGGATCCGCGTGATATGGCGCACATTCCCCAGCGAGCTTTCCCGCACCTCATCGAAATGCGCCGCGATTCTTTGCCGTATCTGCGTTTCGTTCGCCTCTAAACCGGCAAACTGTTTTTTCAGGCCATCCACGCGCAGTTCCGAAAAATCCGCCGCATATTCCCCCAGCCCAAACTGCTCTAACACTTCCTGATATTTATGGCTCCACCCGATCAGCATGACGGGAACCTGCTCCGTCAGCGCAAACACCATCGCATGGAACCGCGACGCCACAAGAAAGCGGCTCCTGCCGATATATGCGCGGATCTCTTCCGGCGGCATCTCCCGCCGCTCCCATATCAGCCCGTCATCCGCTCCCATCCGGCGGGCATTCTCATAAACCGCGTCCCCAACCATCAGATCATTATTCCGCGGCTTTTTGGAAGCCATGCGCGCAGCGTTCGGAAACAGAAACACCTGATACCCCCGCCGCGTCAGATAAACGGCAAACTCCGCCATAATCCGGCAGTAATCCACGCCCTGTTTCCGGCACTTTTTTTCCACGACAGAGCTTATGGAAAACGCCACCGTCCTTTCTTTTTCCAATCCCGCCCTGCCGCATTTTATCCGTACCTCACGCTCAGTTTTTTCATCCCGCGGCATCGTAAACGCGCCGTCTGCGCATAACGCCGCATTTCTTGTGACGCCAATCGAGACAAGGTTTTCATACGTTGCGCGCCCCCTTGCGATCACAAGCTCCGCTTTCGGAAGGATCCATTTTGCCAGGAAACGGTTATACGGATTCCGGAACGGCCCGAGGGCCTGTGAATATTTTACCAGCGGGACGCCCATCAGGAGCGGAACCGCCGCACAGACAAATGCATACGTATTCATAATCAATCCGCGGCTGTCCACAAATGAGATCCCCGCTTCGTCCACAACCAGATCCGTATCGGCATACGCCTTTAATATCTTATTTTTTAACAATAACTTCCGAACCGGCGGGCACCAGCGCAGCAGGCGGTAGAAAACCGCGCATGGAAACGCAAAAAATAACAGCCGCTCCGGCTGCGCCGGCAAGATCTTCACAAAATCATGCGGACACTGCCTGCGGTCCTCCGAAGGGTAAACGCTCATTAAATAAATATTCAGGCGTTCCCCGTAATGCTCCTTCAACTGGCTGATGGAGCTTTGCAGCATAGCCGCCGCGCCCTTGTTTCCGCTGTAGCTTGCCGCGGTAATCGCGATCGTAATGTCTTTCATAAGTTTTTCCGGTCCTTTATATATTTACTGTCACTATTCCTATTGTGCATCATGCAGACAAAATTGGCAACAGAAACCCTTTCCTTTTTCATGCAGAATATGTTATGCTTAAAAATGTATCCGGAAAATCATCAGAAAATGAAAGGAATTTTATATGAAACGCATCAAACGTATCCTCGCCCTGATCGGCGCCGTCTTCCTTGCCGCCCTGTATATCATCACGCTGTTATGCGCAGTCTTTGACAACCGCAACAGCATGGCCTTATTTCAGGCGTCTGTCTTATGCACAGTCATAATCCCGGTCCTGATCTGGGCGTACACGCTGATCTACCGTCTGGCGAAAGGCGGCGATGACAAAAGCGAGGAAGATGCCGGCCACAGTGACAGACCGCGCGACGTATAAAACTGCGCCGCGCATCTCCCTACTCGCCGCACCATAAATCCCGTATATCTTCCAGCCGCAGCTTCCGGTCCACCACCTGCAGCAGGCGGGCGGATTCCTGGAGCCGCACCGCTTTCCCCGTAAACTTTATATATACGCCGTCCGCCTCTTTGCCCTTCTCCCGCTCAAAATAAATAACCGTCACAACCGGATGCCCGCCCTGCCGCAGGGCCTCTTTGATCTGGCGCAGGCAGCGGTCCAGCTCTTCTTTTTTCTCCTCCGATAATTCCGCCTTCGGCACGACCACTCTCTGCTTCGCCGCGATCGCTTCCTCATAACCGCGCAATGCGGCAAACGGGCAGAAAATCTTCGCCCGCTCTTCCAACGCCATCCGCGGATGCTTCCCCGTATCCGAAGTTTTCAGCGGATACTCCATATTTATAATGTCGTCATATAAATGCGTCGGCTTTACAGACGGCGCAACGGTACGAAATAACATGGCTGCACGCCTCCTTATGCTTTATGCCCGCCGATCTGGCAGTTGCGCTGTAAGGCGGTCGCTCCCTCCTGCAGGTTCGTCCCCTTTAAAACCGCGTTTTTTCCATAACGCCTCCTGATCGCAAGCATCGCTTCCTGCATTTTGCGCTCCTTTTGGTTCTCCGTTTCATCTGAAAACAGGCTTAACTGCTCATACCCTTCTTCGGCCAGACGGTTTGCCGTAAGCGTCACCCGGCGGACAAACAGATTCCGGTCCGCGATCCGGTCAAACAATTCCAGCAGCGCCGCCGTTATTTTTTTCGCGCTGCTCGACGCTTCCGGAAGGGACGCCGTCCCATGCGCCGACTTCGGGACTTTCCTTCCATAGCGGTCGATATGCAGCTCCCCGCTGTAATCCCCCGCATCGACCACGCACCGGTCATATCCGATATACAGCGTCAGGCTGTCCGTAACCACATGCCGGCCGATCAGGTCAAGCGCCAGTGAGTCCGCCATTTCCCGCACGACGATCCGCGCTTTCTTAAAATCATACGGCTGCTGCAACACCTGCCCGGAAGAGATGCTGTTCGTCTGCGGACGGTACGCCTTGATCTCCTTCAGGCCGCAGGGCTCATATCCCCACGCGTGGTCGATCAGAAGCTCCGCGTCCACGCCAAGCATCTGATACAGGGCGTCCTCATTTTCAATTGACGCGCGCGCAATATCGCCCATCGTATAAATCCCGCTGTGCGCCAGCCGGTTTGCGATGCCGCCCCCGACCCGCCAGAAATCCGTAATCGGCTTATGATGCCATAAGAGCCTGCGGTAGGACTCCTCATCAAGGCCCGCGATCCGTACCCCGTTCTTATCCGGCCTTACATGCTTTGCGACAATGTCCATGGCAACCTTGCTTAAATATAAATTTGCGCCAATGCCCGCAGTCGCCGTAATTCCCGTCTGCTCCAACACATCCCGGATGATCGTGACCGCAAGCTCCTGCGCATCCATATGGTACAGCTTTAAATACCGCGTCACATCCAGGAAACATTCGTCAATGCTGTATACATGGATATCTTCGGGGCTAACATACTTTAAATAAATCTCATAAATATCCGCGGAAACCGCGACATATTTTGCCATCTGCGGCGGCGCAATTAAAAATTCGACCTCTTTTCCGGTACGCGCCTTTACTTCTTTTAATTTCTGCTGCACTTCAAATAAGCGCGCCCGTCCGGGGATCCCATACGCCTTCAGCGACGGCGACACCGCAAGGCAGATCGTCTTCTCCGTCCGCTCCGGATCCGCCACCACTAAATTTGCCGTCAGCGGATCCAGCCCGCGCTCCACGCACTCTACCGATGCATAAAATGATTTCAGGTCAATCGAAATATATACGTTTTCCAAACTGCAATCCCCGCTTTTCTTTAAAATCCCGCGGAATCCATCTTCCGGCTGATATAAGTTTATTTTACATGAAAACCCACCCGCTGGCTACTGATTTTTACTGCAATTATTTCCATATGGCCGATCCGCCTCTGGAAAAATCCAATCGTTTATAGTAAAATAGTGAACCAAACCACAGAAAGGCATATCCCATGAAAAAACAAGAAGCTTATAACCGATCCATCACAGAAGCGGACGCGTCATTCTCCGCCATGCTCCCCATCATCATCGCCCTCGCGTGGCCTACCATGCTCGAACAGCTCGCGCAGACAGCCGTACAGTATATCGATACGGCGATGGTAGGTTCCCTCGGCACACAGGCGACCGCGGCCGTCGGCGCGACCGGAACGGTCAACTGGCTGATCGGCGGTACGGTTTCCGCGATCGGCGTCGGCTTTCTGGCCTGTATCTCACAGGCCATCGGCGCGGGAAAAAAACAGCAGGCAAGAGCCGCGGCCGCGCAGGCGGTAAGCGTCACGTTCCTGACCGGCCTGTTTTTTACCATCCTCGCCATATCATTAAGCGGCGCGATCCCCGTCTGGATGCAGACGGACGTAAAAATCCGGGAAGCGGCGTCCCGCTATTTCCTGATTTTATATATCCCTATGCTGCCGCGTACGGCGAGCATTATTTTCGGAACGCTCCTGCGCGCTGCCGGCGATACGAAAACGCCTATGAAGATCGGCGTCGCTGTAAATATCATAAACATTATCCTGAATTTTATGCTGATCTACCCGACGCGCGAACTGGCGCTGCCCGGCGCGTCCCTTCCCGTCTGGGGCGCGGGGCTTGGCATTGAAGGAGCGGCGGCCGCCAGCGCAGTCGCATATACCTTCGGAGGCGCATCCATCACGTACATACTCTGGCGGCATCCGGACATCTCCCCGGCGGGGCAGCGCCTCCGCCCCGACAAAAATGTCCTGGCGCCCTGCCTGCGCATCGCCGTCCCGAATATGTTCCAGCGTTTTGCGACTTCTTTCGGATATGTGGCGTTCGCTTCCATGATAAACGCCCTTGGGGAAACGGCGACGGCGGCGCATACGATCGCCAATACGGTGGAATCCGCTTTTTACATACCGGGATGGGGCATGCAGACCGCCGCCGCGACTTTATCCGGCAATCTCCGGGGCGCAAAAGACGAAAAGAAACTGCGCAGGTTCCCTGGAGTCATCATACCGCTGGAAGTCGGGCTCATGGTCATTTCGGGCGGGCTTTTATTTTTATTTGCCCCGCGGCTCATGCATTTATTCTCAAAAGACGCGCAGGTCATCGCGCTCGGGACGACCGTCCTGCGCATGGTGGCAGTATCCGAGCCGTTTTACGGCGTGCCGATCGTGTTAGAAGGCATAATGCAGGGCGTCGGGAATGCCATTCCGCCGTTTATCTACAATGTGACCGGCATGTGGTGCGCAAGGATCGCAGGAACATTTATCTGCACACGCATTTTGGGGTACGGGCTCACCGCCGCATGGGGCTGCATGATCGCGCACAACGTATTGCTGTTTTTCATGTTTACCATACATTACCTCACCGGCCGGTGGCTTCCCGCATCGTAAAAAATGCACTTTACTCTTTTCAATGCGGGAAAAATATATTATAATAAATTCACATTATGCACAAAGGAGTATCTGCACTATGAGCATTTATTTATGGATCACCGCCATAGCGGCCATAACATTTCTGATTGCCGCTGTCCTGCTCTTTCGGAAATTTCTTGCGGGAAAAGATAACGGGCTCGCTGTTTTTTCCGTTATCGTCTCAGGTGTATTTATATCCGGCGTCCTGTATATACTGGCTTCCATGAACGGCACACAGATCCTTTCTTCTGATTTCGCCACCGAATACCAGTTAAAAGAGGAAACCTTTAAAACAACCGATACGGACACTGCAGATTATCAGTCCGCCGCTTATGCTTTTTATGCGGAATCCGGCGTAAAATACCAGATCCATGGCTCCGAGCTTTTGCACGAACCGGATGCGGCCCCGGCATTTGTAGGCATATATTCCTGCGAAGCAGTCGACGGTTATCCATGGTGTTATTTAAAAAAAGGGAAGGTAGTCCGCTACACGCTGACTGCGCTTTCCCATGATGGAAAAGAAGCCGCAGATTACGGCGTTTCTTCCAATGACGGCCAAAGCGGACAGTGAAGCCTTTTCCCTGCCCGCAGGCCGGATGCGGGCGGCTCTCGCCGCATATATTTTACCCGCGTCCATTTTGCACAACAGGCAAGGCGCTCGGTCAGACGGGCGCTTTTTTCATTTTATGAGTTCAATCACAAAGGAGGTTCTTTTTTATGAAAGCAGAAACACTTTTACAGGAAGCGCGCGCATTGGAAACGGAGATCATTAAAAACCGCCGTTACCTGCACCGGCATCCGGAAACCGGCTTTGACACCGGCGTAACCGCCGCCTATGTTAAAAAACAGCTGGAAGCTATGGGATATGAAGCGGCCGCCTGCGGCAGGTCGGGCATTACCGCCCTCGCCGGGGGCAAAAAGGACGGCCCGGTATTTTTAATCCGCGCCGACATGGACGCGCTGCCGATGGCGGAAGAGGCGGACGTCGATTTCCCTTCCGAGACGCCCGGCAAAATGCACGCCTGCGGACACGATATGCATACCGCCATGCTGCTTGGCGCGGCAAAGCTCTTAAAAGCGCATGAATCGGAGATCAATGGAACCGTAAAACTGATGTTCCAGTCCGCGGAAGAAATCTTTGAGGGCTCGCACGACATGATCGAAGCGGGCGTATTGAAACATCCGGACGTGGACGCCGCGCTTATGATCCATGTCATGGGCGGGATGCCTATGCCTGCGGGTACGGCGATCGTCTGCGACGGCGGCGTCAGCGCGCCGGGAGCGGATTATTTTACCATACAGATCCAGGGAAAAGGCTGCCATGGCTCCATGCCAAACAACGGCATCGACCCGATCAATGCAGCCGCGCATATCATCATCGCGCTGCAGGAGATCCACACAAGGGAGCTTGCGCTCTCTGATGAAGCAGTCCTGACATTCGGCCGCATCCAGGGCGGCGGAGCCTCGAATGTCATACCGGACACAGTGGAACTCGGCGGCACGATCCGCACCTATGACGAAGAAGTGCGCGCATTTATCAAGACAAGAATGGCTGAGATTGCCAGGCATACCGCCGCGGCTTTCCGCGCGTCCGCTTCTGTTTCTTTCGGCAGCGGCTGTCCATGCCTTTCCAATGATCCAGAGCTGGCCGTCGCCACACTCTCTTATGCAAAAGAGCTGCTCGGGCAAAAAGCGATGTCCGTCGGGGAATTAAACGCCCTTTCCGGCGCAAAAAAACCGCCAAAAACCGCCGGCTCCGAAGACTTTGCTTACGTCAGCCAGGAAGTCCCGTCCATCATGATCGCGCTGGCTGCGGGAAACCCGCAAAACGGCTACTGCTATACGCAGCACAACCCGAAAGTAAAATTTGACGAGGCCGCCCTTGCCGAAGGGAGCGCTTTATACGCATACGCAGCCCTGCGCTGGCTGGAAGACCATGCAGGCGAAAACAAAACAGAAAGCGAGGGAACTGTTTTATGAAAGAAATCATCGAAAGCCCGCTGCTGCGAATCCTTGTCATCATCGGGCTGCTCTACATTGTCGGGTTTTCACTCGTCTATTTAAAAAAAGCATACAACCGATGCCTGGAACTTGGCGTCTCAAAAGAAGATCTGAAAAAAGTGATCAAATCCAGCCTTGTATTTTCCATCGTCCCAAGCCTGTCGATCGTCGTAGGGCTATTTGCCCTGATCTCAATTTTAGGCGTTGTCTGGTCCTGGTGGCGACTGTCTGTAATCGGCTCACTTTCCTATGAGTCCCTGATTTCAAGCAGCGTCGCTTCCGCCATCGGATACGCCACGAGCGCGGAAATGCTGGAGCAGGCTACGGGCGCGCAGTTCGGTGTTGTCATGATCCTTATGAGCGTCGGCATGCTGAGCGGATTTTTCATTTTGCTCCCGCTTGGCAAAAAGCTCTCCATGAGCGTAAATAAAAGCGAGAATGCAGGCACATGGAAATACGTGCTGAGCGGAACGTTCATGCTGTGCCTGTTTGCGGTATATATCCCTGTTTTATTATTCGGCGATACGATCCAGGCGGCCGTCATGCTGACCGGCCTTGTCATTGCCGTCGCGCTCGGCGCACTGGCTTCCAGATACCCGAAGCTGCGCTGGCTGAATGAATTTATCATGGCTTTTTCCATGATCGGAGGAATGGTCTCATCCATATTCTGGACGGGCCTGTTCCAATAACAGTGAAGGAGGAGGATTCATTATGAAACATACCACTACGGGCCAGACCCCGCAGGAATTAGATCCATTTCAGGAATGGTGCCATAAATGGGGACGCTTCGGGACATTCCTGGCGCTTGTCTACATGGTCGCGCTGCCGTTTATCGTTCTCGGGTATTACGGCTGCATACCGGCCTTTGGAGACGTGATCAATCTTTCCACAATCAGCATTCTTTTGATTTACATTCCGGTCGGCGTCTCCGAGGCCATCAGTTACACGCCGATCCTGGGGGCTTCGGCATATCTGACGTTTATTACGGGAAACATTATGAACTTAAAGCTCCCATGCGCCGTCAATGCCATGAAGATAGCGAAAAAAGAACAGAATACGCCGGAAGGAGAAGCGATCGCTTCCGTCGGCGTCGCCGTCTGCTCGATCATGACCATCGTCATCCTTGCGCTGGCCGCGCTGCTCAGCGCATGGATCAGCCCGGTATTCGAACTGCCTGCTGTAAAAACAGCGTCCAATTATATCATCCCGGCGCTGTTCGGCTCACTGACGCTCGGCCTTTTCTCCAGCGCGTCATCCGGCAGCAAGGTCGTAAAAAACGGCGTCATGGGCGTGCTTCCGGTCATTATCATTGTCACTGTTTTGTCAATCGGCGTGCGCATCATAAACGGCGGATCCTTATTTGGCATGATCGGATTTTTGATATTATTCATGCTGCCGATCGCCATTATCTCTTCCCGCATTATGTGGAAAAAAGGAATCATCAAGGTTATCGACAAACAGGACGCGGAGAAAAAAGCATAACGCTCCGCGCCCGGCGATACAATGGGCAGGGGAAAAGCCTTTCCCCTGCCCATTATGTCATTTTTATTTTTACATATAATCGAATACTTCTGACAGCTTCTGCGCCATTTCGTCCACATGCTGTTCTGTTATAATCAGCGGCGGCACAAACCGCAGCACATCCGCCCCTGCGGTGATCACGACCAGCCCCTTTTCCAACGCCTTCGCCGAAATCTCGCTGACGCTTTTTTCCGACACAACGCCCTGCATCAGCCCCATGCCGCGCCTTGCCGTCAAAAACGCATAGTTTTCAACGAGTTCATCCAGCTTCTTTTCCAGATAAGCCGAAACGTTTTTCACATGTCCGGTAATATGTTCCTCTTCCATAATGTCAAAGACTTTGCTGACCGCCGCGCATACAAGCGGGTTGCCGCCATAGGTCGTCCCATGGTCGCCCGGCGCCAGCGACTTTTGGGCAACGCGCTCCGTCATCATAAACGCGCCGACCGGAACGCCGCAGCCCAGCGCCTTTGCGGCCGTCATGATATCCGGCTTCACGCCATAATTCTGCCATGCGAACATCGCGCCGGTCCTGCCCATGCCGCACTGGATCTCGTCTAAAATCAGCAGCATATCATGCTCGTCACAGAGCGCGCGCACACCTTTTATAAATTCATCAGACGCCGGGTAAATGCCGCCCTCGCCCTGAATGGTCTCCATGATAACAGCGCAGGTTTTTTCATTGATCAGGCTTTCCACGCTCTCCAGAGAATTAAATTCCGCAAAACGGACGCCCGGCATCAGCGGCTCGAACGGCTCCTGGTAATGCTTATTTCCCGTCACCGACAATGCGCCGATGCTCCGCCCATGGAAGGAATGCCGCATGGCAATGATCTCATGCCCCGCATGGCCGTCCCGCGTACAGGCATATTTTTTCGCCGCCTTGATCGCGCCCTCAATTGCTTCCGTTCCGCTGTTCGTAAAAAAGATGCGATCCATGCCGGACGCCGCCAGGGCTTTTTTTGCCGCTTCCGCGGCCGGCGCATGGTAAAACAGATTGGAAGTATGTATCAGCTTGTCTGCCTGCGCCTTTAACGCCTCTTTATAAGCCGCATGGTTATACCCAAGCGCCATGACCGCGATGCCCGCGGCAAAATCCAGATATTCCTTCCCATCTGTATCGTACAGATAAACGCCTTCCCCATGGTCAAACACAACCGGATAACGGTTGTACGTATGCAGCAGCGCCTGTTCCGCATCGCCCATGATTTCCTGTTTATTCATGATAAAATCTCATCTCCTTATCCCCAATGATCGCCGTCCCGATCCCTTTATTCGTAAAGATCTCCAAAAGCAGGCAGTGCGCGATCCTGCCGTCCAGAATATGTACGCGGGAGACGCCATGTCCGATCGCGTCTATACAGTTGTTCAGCTTTGGCAGCATACCGCCGCCGATATAGCCGTTTTGGATCAGTTCCCTCGCCTCTGATACCGACAGCTCGGATATTAACGTGGACGGATCCTGCGGATCTTTGTAAACGCCTTCTATATCCGTTAAAAACGCCAGCTTTTCCGCAGAAACAGCCCTTGCGATCGCACAGGCCGCATCATCTGCGTTGATATTATAAGTATTATATTCATCGTCCATCCCGATCGGGGCAACGATCGGCAGGAAGTCCTTTTCCAGCAGATCGTACAGGATCTTCGGGTTCACTTCTTTCACATCGCCGACAAACCCGATATCCGCTCCGTCCGAATATTTCTTTTCCACTTTTAAGAGATTGCCGTCCTTGCCGCTGACGCCGACGGAGAGCACGCCAAGCTGCTCGACCAGCTGCACCAGGGATTTATTGACTTTATTTAAGACCATCTCCGCAATCTCCATCGTCGGCGCATCCGTCACGCGCAGCCCGTTGATAAATTTCGGCTCCATGCCGGATTTTTCCACCCATCTGCTGATCTCCTTACCGCCGCCATGCACGATGATCGGCTTAAAGCCGACAAGCTTTAACAGCGTGACGTCCTGTATCACGCTTCTTTTCAGCGCTTCGTCCACCATCGCGCTGCCGCCGTATTTTACGACAATGATCCGGCGGTTAAACCGCTGGATATAAGGCAGGGCCTCGACGAGCACAGACGCTTTTTTTAATAATTCATCCATTAACCGTTGTTCCAATGGTTTCCCTTCTTTCCCTATTTGTTAAACTCTGTAATATTTGCGTCATTTAATACAAAATCATAATAATTCAAATCTTCGCGGAACGTCCACCCGACGCTTTTCCAGAAATGGTTGCCCACTTCATTCTTCTTAAATGCGATCAGGGACACTTTATTGATCTGCTCCGCCTGCAGCGCTTTCATGGCGAATACCGCCATCGCCTTCCCAATCCCCTGCTTGCGGAAATCTTCATGGACGCACACATGGTAAAAGCAGCCGCGCCGCCCGTCGTGCCCGCAAAGAATCGCGCCCACAACGCGCCCGTCCGCAAGCGCCACAACGCTCGTGGACGGATTGCGCTTTAAAAACCGCGCCACGCCTTCCCTCGAATCATCAATCGAGCGGATCCCAAAGCCATGGATCGTCATCCAGAGCGCGCGCACCTGTTCATAATCGGAAATCTGCATTTCCCGTATCTGTATCTTAGATCCAATCCCCTGCTGCACCTGTTTCTTCCTTTCCTTCCTCAGTCCCAAATTTAATCTGCGGGTATCCTCCTGCCCGCGCTTACGGAAATACCGGCGCGAGCGCAAGCCCTTCCGTCTCTTTCCGCCCGAACAGCAGGTTCATGTTCTGCACCGCCTGCCCCGCCGCGCCTTTTACCAGGTTATCCAGCGCGCCCATCATCACAACGCGCCCGGTGCGCTCGTCGATCCGGAATCCGATATCCGTATAATTGCTCGTTTCCACCCACTTTGTTTCCGGGCACGTCCCGTCATCCAGCAGGCGGATAAACGGTTCGTCGGCATAATATTTCTCATATGCTCTCCGCAGCGTTTCCGCCGACGGGAGCGACCCGTCCGCATTTCTGACAAGCGACGCATATTCCGTCACAAGGATGCCGCGGTTCATCGGCGCCAGATGCGG
The DNA here is from genome assembly GCA_947625875.1 of uncultured Lachnospiraceae bacterium. Lineage (GTDB taxonomy): Bacteria > Bacillota > Clostridia > Lachnospirales > Lachnospiraceae > Eubacterium_J. The sequence continues at coordinate 7,511 of CANQQG010000043.1, read as the reverse complement.
CGTAAAACTGATTTTGATCTCACTGCCAGCTGCATAGCCGAGCTGCTCTTCGATCTCAGGCGTATGGCGGTGCGTCGTGACGCCATACGCTTTCATGTTTTCATTTACCTCACAGAAAAGGTTCGCTGCTTTTGCCCCGCGTCCCGCGCCTGACGTGCCGCTTTTTGCGTCAATGATCAGCGTGGACGCATCGATCAGCCCTTCCTTTACGAGCGGATACGCCGTCAGGATAGAACACGTCGTATAGCAGCCCGGATTCGCGATCAGCCGCGCGCGCTTTATCTGCTCCCGGTTGACCTCGCACAGCCCGTAAACCGCCTCTTTTAAAAACTGCGGGGATTTATGCTCCATATGGTACCACGCCTCATATACGCGCACATCTTTTAGACGGTAATCCGCGCTCAGATCAATAAACTTTGCCTTCTGCAGATATTCCTCTTTCAGCAGCGACGCCAGAAATCCCTGCGGCGTCGCCGTAAACACGACGTCCGCCTCATTTACAAGCGCCTCGAGGTTATCATCAAAACATGTCCCCTCGACGATCTGAAACATATTCCCGTAAACAGACGCATATTTTTTATCAATATAGCTCCGCGACCCGAGCCAGCAGACATCGACTTCCTTATGGCCCGTAAGCAGCCGCACAAGCTCTGCGCCCGCATATCCCGTCGCGCCGATAATTCCTGCCTTTATCATCAAAAACCACCTCATTTTTCAAAATCTTTCTCCATACTAATATAAATGCGGGAAAAGTACAAGTGTTTTATTCACTTTTTTCAGGATTTTTGTATATTTATTCATTTTTTATGTATATTCTCTGCTTGCTTTCTCCATAAGGGTAGTATATAATGTCTTATAGTCCGCGTTCGGCGCACTGCCCGCGGAAAATACATATGTTATAAACAGAAAGGGTTTGGGAACATGAAAGAAAAAGTTATCCTTGCATATTCAGGCGGGCTGGACACGACAGCGATCATCCCGTGGCTGAAAGAAAATTTTGACTATGAAGTTATCTGCTGCTGCGTTGACTGCGGGCAGGAAAGCGAGCTGGACGGGCTGGAGGAGCGCGCAAAGTTATCCGGCGCCTCCAAGCTCTATATCGAAGACATTACCGATGAATTCTGCGAAGATTACATCATTCCATGCGTACAGGCAGGCGCTGTTTACGAAAATAAATATCTGCTCGGCACATCTATGGCGCGGCCGGGCATCGCAAAACGCCTTGTGGAAATCGCAAGAAAAGAAGGCGCAACCGCAATCTGCCACGGCGCGACCGGAAAAGGGAATGACCAGATCCGTTTTGAGCTGACGATCAAAGCCCTCGCGCCTGATATCAAAATCATCGCCGCATGGCGCCAGGACTGCTGGACCATGCAGTCGCGCGAAGAGGAGATCGAATACTGCAAAGCGCATGGCATCGACCTTCCGTTTTCTGCGGACAACAGCTACAGCCGCGACCGCAACCTGTGGCACATCAGCCATGAAGGGCTGGAACTGGAAGACCCGGCCAACGAACCAAACTATGACCATCTGCTGGTGCTTGGCGTAACGCCGGAAAAAGCGCCGGAAGAAGGCGAATATGTCACGATGACTTTTGAAGCGGGCGTGCCAAAGAGCATCAACGGCAAAGAAATGAAGGTTGCCGACATCATCCGCGAGCTGAACCGCCTGGGCGGCAAACATGGCGTCGGCATTGTCGATATCGTTGAAAACCGCGTTGTCGGCATGAAGAGCCGCGGCGTTTACGAGACGCCCGGCGGCACGATCCTGATGGAGGCGCATAAACAGTTAGAGGAACTCGTCCTTGACCGCGCCACAATGGATGTAAAAAAAGACATGGGCAACAAAATGGCGCAGATCGTGTACGAAGGGAAATGGTTTACGCCGCTGCGCGAAGCGGTACAGGCTTTCGTTACGTCCACCCAGAAATACGTGACCGGCGAAGTCAGATTCAAACTGTACAAAGGAAACATCATCAAAGCTGGGACAACCTCCCCGTATTCCCTTTACAGCGAATCACTGGCAAGCTTTACGACCGGCGAGCTGTATGACCACCATGATGCGGAAGGCTTTATCACCTTATTCGGCCTGCCGTTAAAAGTCCGCGCGATGAAGATGCAGGAACTGAAAAAGAAATAAAAAATATCGTTTTGTCCCGCCGGCCAGCCCGGCGGGACATTTCTCTTTCCTATTCGATTTTTTCACACATCTTCTCTGCTTTTTCCACACATTGATCCAACGCTTCCACGCCCGCAGACAGTTCCTTTTCGGTCAGGTTTCCAAATCCCAGCAGCAGGACGGGACGCCCGCCATGCGCCTGTGCGCCCGCAATATAACAATCCGACATCCCCTGCAGCTTTATCCCATCCTCCGCCGCGCAGGCGATCAGCGCCCGCTCCGTACAGGCGCAGGAAAGCTCCGCCACGATATGCAGCCCCGCGTGGTCGCCATAGATCTGTTTCACCCATTTCCGCCCTCTCAGCAGCTGTATGAGATGATCCCGTTTTTCCTTGTACACGCCGCGCATTTTATTCAGATGCCGCCCGAAATATCCGCCCGCCATAAAACGGCACACCGCCATCTGCTGTATTTTAGAAACCGTTGACGCATAAAATCCGCATTTTTCATGATATGCTTCCATCAATTCCTGCGGCAGCGCCATATAACTGATACGGATCGAAGGCATGATGCTGTTGGAAAATGTGCCAAGATAAATGACGCGCCCATGCCCCGCCAGGCTCTGTAAGGACGGGATCGGCTTCCCTTTGTAACGGAACTCGCTGTCATGGTCGTCCTCAATAATATAACGCCCTTCCTTTTCTTCCGCCCATGCCAGAAGCTGCAGCCTCCGCTTTAACGGCATGACCGTCCCAAGCGGGAACTGGTGGGAAGGCATGACATAAGCAAGGCACGTGCCGTCCTGCGGTATCTCAGATACGAGCATCCCGTCCCCGTCCATCGGCACAGCGTCCACCTCATATCCCATATTCCGGAACGTCTCATACGCCTGCAGGTACGTCGGGCTCTCCATCGCCACGCGCCGCCCCGGCCCTATGACCTGGCCTAACAGCTGCAGCAGATACTCATTCCCCGCGCCGACGATCAGCCGCTCCGGCGCACAGACGGCGCCGCGCGCCTGATATAAGTAATCCGCAATCGTCCTGCGAAACGCGTATTCCCCCTGCGGATGCCCCGCCTGCACCATGTCCCGCTCCATCTCAAGGATCGCTTCTTTATTCACCCTGCGCCAGACACTGTACGGGAAATGGACGCTGTCTATCTGCCCCGGCAGGAAATTATACCGGATCGTCTCCCGCGCTTCCTGTTTTTTGCCTCCCGCCGCCTGCGGTAATGCGCCATGTCCCTTAAAAACGCCGTACAGTGCCCCGACGTCGCATACATAATAACCGCTGCCCGGCCGCGCCTCCAGATACCCCTCGCTGACCAGCTGCTCATACGCCGCCTCCACCGTACTCCGGCTGATCTGCAGGTTCGCCGCCAGCAGACGGGTAGACGGCAGCCTCTCCCCACAGGAAAGCCTGCCGTCCGAAATATGCGTCCTGATATATTCATAAATCTGTTCATAGAGCGCCGTCTTTGCATGGACATCCAGATCAATCAGCAGCTCATTCATCGTTTATTCCGCTCCCGCCTCTTTTTTCGCCGCGATCACTTCGTCCTTTAACATCAGGGCTTTGTCTTTTATCTTGGAATTTACGCCCCTGGTCTGGACAATGTTGCCGCAATAACGGACCGCCTGGTCAAACTCCCCATGCTTATAACACAGCACCGCCAAAAGATAATCATAGGTGCTGGAATCCATGCCGCAGATCGGGAAATCCTCCTGCGTCGCCGCCGTAGAAAGCCCGTCAAACGCTTTCCGGTAAAAACGCTCCGCGTCCGCCTGTAACTGTTCTTTTTCTTTTTGCGTCAATGTATCCGGAATCTCTTCCGCCATTTCCAGATACCCGCGGATCAGCCACGTAAGCTGCAGGCAGAGATACGCCTGCTCACTCAGTTTCACTTCCATCGCCATCGCGCAGACAAGCGCCAGCTTGTAGCGCTCGATCGCAGCCGGGTAGTCCAGCGTATCCCCTTCCGGCGCATCGCGCTCCACAAACATCGCGGAAACCTGCTGTATAATGTGCTGCCGCTGCAGCTTTGTCAGAGAGTCAAAATTTTTCGTCGCCGCCGCATAGCCGCATTTCGGGCAGGCCGTCACGCCGTATTTGAGCGTATCGATCCCCTGGAAACGCGGGCGCAGGTCATCGTCCGATTCAAGCCTGCGCAGCTTGCTGTTCAATACCCGGATATCGTCAAACGGTTTGTCACAGTTTGGACAGGTAATTTTCTTCTTAAATAAAAATTTCTTTTCTTCTTCTAAATCATATTTCTCCGCCATTTTAAAAATTCTCCATTTCTCTGGCGCCGCCCCGTAACAATCCGGCGCCTTCCTGACTGCTGTTATCCTGTTTTCCTGATCTGATTTTGCATTATACATTCGCCGGAAGCTTAAACGAACTCTTTAAAGAGACGATCCGGTTAAACACCGGATGCTCTTTTGTGGAATCCTTTGCGTCCACACAGAAAAACCCGTTCCTCACAAACTGGAAGCTCTCATAGGCTTTTGCCTCCGCAAGCGTCTGCTCTACAAAGCATTTTTTCTTTACCAGCGAATGCGGGTTCAGGTTCAGGCTGCCGTCCTCATTGTACACGCCCTTTTCCTCGTCCACGATGTTTTCAAACAGACGCACTTCCGCTTCTGCCGCATACGGCGCGGCCACCCAGTGGATCGTGCCCTTTACTTTCCTGCCGTCCGGGCTGTTGCCCCCTTTGGAGGCCGGATCGTACGTGCAGTGGATCACGCTCACTTTGCCGTCCCCGTCCTTTTCATAGCTGACGCATTTCACAAAATACGCCTGCATCAGGCGCACCTCATTTCCCGGAAACAACCGGAAATATTTCTTCGGCGGCTCTTCCATAAAGTCCGCGCCGTCGATATAAAGCTCCCTGCAAAACGGAACCGTGCGCATCCCCAGCGCAGGGTTTTCCAGGTTATTCTCCACTTTCAGATATTCCGTCTGCCCTTCCGGATAATTGTCGATCACGACTTTGACCGGATCGACCGCCGCCATCACGCGCGGCCTTTTCAGCTTTAAATCTTCGCGGATGCAGTATTCCAGCATCGGCATCTCCGCTATGCTGTTCGCCTTGGAAATCCCGCACAGTTCGACAAATTTCCAGATGGATTCCGGCGTATAGCCGCGCCTGCGCAGCCCTGAGATCGAGACGAGCCGCGGGTCGTCCCAGCCGTCTACAATGCCCTCTTCCACCAGCTTTTTGATATAACGCTTTCCGGTAACGACATTTTTCAGGTATAATTTTGCAAACTCAATCTGCCGCGGCGGATGCGGATATTCCAGCGTGTGCACCACCCAGTCATATAACGGCCGGTGGTCTGCAAATTCCAGCGTACAGATCGAATGCGTGATCCCCTCAATCGCGTCTTCGATCGGATGCGCAAAATCATACATCGGATAAATACACCATGCATTCCCCGTATTGTGATGCTCCATATGCGCCACGCGGTAGAGCACCGGATCGCGCAGATTGATATTCGGCGACGCCATATCTATTTTGGCGCGCAGCACCTTTTCCCCGTCTTTAAATCTGCCGTTTTTCATATCCTCAAAAAGCGCCAGATTTTCCTCTATGCTGCGCTCCCGGCTCGGATCGTCTTTCCCCGGCTCTGTCAGCGTTCCGCGGTATTCGCGCATCTCCTCCGCGCTTAAATCCGACACATACGCCTTCCCCATTTTGATCAGCTTTACCGCCGCCTCGTACATCTGTCCGAAATAATCGGACGCAAAAAACAGGCGGTCCTCCCAGTCCGCCCCGAGCCAGCGGATATCCTGCTTGATCGACTCCACAAATTCCACACGCTCTTTGGTCGGATTTGTATCGTCAAAACGCATATTGAATTTCCCGCCGTACTGTTTTGCAAGCCCGTAATTTAAAATCACGGATTTTGCGTGACCGATATGGAGAAACCCGTTCGGTTCCGGCGGAAACCTCGTATGGACGGTATCGTAAACGCCTTCCGCAAGGTCTTTATCAATTTCCATTTCTATAAAATTTCTTGACGTCGTATTTTCCTGTTCCATTTCCAAGCTTCCTCTCCACCATCTATCTTTCCATTTTAAAATAGCTGCCTTACTCCCCATAACAGAGTAACACAGCTATTTTTTCCAGTCAACCCGTTTTTGTTCCATTCCCTCAGCCTTACGGACATAAGCCGCTACCTGATATGCTGATGTGTAAACAGATGCTCCTGGCAGTATTCATAATTTCCCGCGCATTTTGAGCAAAACCGGAACTCCAGCGACGGATCGTCCAGTTCCGTCCTGCCGCACACTGCGCATTTATGCTTTGTGATCCCATGTCCCGCGCCATGCTTTGGCTGCGTCGCCTGCCGGTATACCTGCCGCCTGTGAACTTCCTTTGGAGAGTACCTGCGGAAGTCCCTCGTAGAAAAAAAGAACACGAGAAAATTCAGCAGCGACATAAAAATCACGATCCTGCCCGGCCATGCCGTCCGCACAAAATCAAATAAAATCAATACGGCATATACAACCGCAAGCCATTTCATTTTAATCGGAATGATAAAATACAGCATCACATGCATATCCGGATAGCAGACCGCAAACGCAAGGAATATGGACATACAGATGTAATACGTGCTCACGTACATACCGACGTACATCCCCAGCAGCGCGCCTGTTTCCGCGCCGCCTCCGCTGATCAGATCCATCACGAGCCAGGTCACAATGCCGCCGATAACCGTATAAAGGATCCCGCCAAAAATATAAACGTTATAACGGAATGTCCCCCATGTCCGCTCAAGGTTCGTGCCAAGCGAATAATAAAACAGCATCATAATGATATAAAAGAAGATATTATCCGTAGAAGGCGGGATCAATACCCATGTAATCAGCCGCCAGACCTGCCCATGAAAGATCAGGTACGGATTTAACGTCAAATAATTCACAATCCCCGGCGCGATAAAGCTGAATACATATCCGATCGCATATCCCATGATCAGATACAGCGTCAGATTCGACACCGCATATCTTGAAAATTTTCGCTCCAGCCTGTCTATAAATTTCATCACTGCCTCCAAACTCTGATTTATAAAAATATGCTTTGCAGATCTTCTATTGCCGTAAATGCCAACAGCGCTTCTTTCAGCATTATAAAATAGAGCGGTTTCTTTTGTCAATAGGCAAACAGAACGCCGGTCCCGTATCAGCCGGCCAATCATCTGACGGCCGATCCATATGGCTGTTTAGGGCCGATCTGTGCGGATTGCCTCAATCAGTCTTATGCCCGCCGTCCCCACAATTGCCGCCGGAACCCTGATATTCCGCCGGCATGGCGCGAAACCGTTCGTTCTCAGCGAGCGCGGCCTGCTTTTCCGCAAGCGCCGCCTCGTTTCCTTGTACGGTGGTTAC
>CANQQG010000042.1 GCA_947625875.1 uncultured Lachnospiraceae bacterium | reverse complement strand
AGTTCGCTGACCATCTGCGCCATCAATCAAATAACCTTCCTTTTTCATAAATACAGTGAGCGAGGAAACAATATCCGTATCATCTTCAACCAATAATATTTTTTTCATGCTTTTGCTCATTCCTTTTTGGCATTTATAACTTTACGTCAGGGTATGACTTTGTTTTTGTAATATTTTCCACTCCTATATTATACGGAAAAACTGATAAAATCAAGCATTCGCGCCTGACCGGAATACCGCTTCAAATACTCCATCAAACATTTGTTTTACGAACCTGTCCATCATCTCACTGATTGCTTTTTTGTGGGTTCTGCCCACACCCGACCTCTGGAATGGAATGGGCAGCTTTGAAGCTTCTCCATTCCTGCTTTTCTTTTTTGCAGATAATTGGTAAGCCGTTCTCCATACAAGACAATCAGTTGATTCAATGCCTGATCCCAGTTCCGGTGTCTCTGCGTCCGCTTCCTGACTGCATTTTCACTGGCAAGATACGGCATTTTTTCCAGCGCCGTATCACTTGGGAATACACTTTTGGTTTTCGTGACTTTCCGGCGCTGGCGGTTCAATTCCGGAAATATCCCGCTGATATTTAGGTGTTTCTTTTATTGTCTGTCTGCAGATCTCCCTTATGATTTTTTCATAACCGAGGGTTGAATCCAATTCGGCTTCCATCAGCTCCCGCAGGATATCTTTGAAGCTGTCTTTTAGAATGGCATATACATCAGCAACGCTGCTAATGTTGTTTTCAGAGATCATCTGTCGAATTTGTTCCTTTGCAACTGCCATAAATAATACTCCTTTTCGATAAGAATTGTCATATCTGAATTCTTACCAAAAAGGAGCCATTTTTTACCAAAAACACAAACTATTTTACACTACCGGATGGCACAGAGAGGCCATCCATATGCTTTTTGTTTCTGAGAAATTTAAAAACCCAAATAACCAAAGTAACATTTTTCAAGAAGCGCCGCTGCCCTGCAAATCAGCATCGCTTCCGCAATCCTGTCACTCTGACGGAGCGAAAAACCGGAAAACCCGGCTGTTAATGTCCATCATTTTTAAACTGTCCGAGGATTTTATACAAAAGCTGATACAGCTGCGCCGCCTCTTCCGGCATAAGATCCACGCAGCGGCTCATCTTTTCCGGCACACTGACGGCTCTTTCCCTCAGTTTTTCCCCCGCGCCCGTGATCATGATATGCAGGTTCCGTTCGTCCTCCGCAGACCTTGCGCGGACAATATAGCCTTTTGCCTCCAGTTTTTTTAAGACAGGCGTCAGCGTCCCCGAATCAAGGAACAGGCATGCGCCCAGTTCCTTGACGTTAATTTCTTTTTTATCCCATAATACCATCATTGTAATATACTGCGTATACGTCAGATCCAGTTCATCCAGATACGGCTTGTATCTTCTGATAATCTCTTTGGAACAAACATAGAGCGGGAAACAAAGCTGACTTTCCAATTTTAAATGATCATACTTACCGGATTCCATACGGTATACTCCTTCTGCGCGTCTCCGCAATACTTACTCATTTAATAAAATATCTACCTTATGCTCGATCTCCATCAGATCTGCCGTCGGCTCATACCGTTCGATCACATTTCCCCGCTTATCGATCAGGAATTTTGTAAAATTCCACTTGATCTCGCTGTTATTTTTATAATCCGGATCAATCTGCGGCAAAATATTTTCCAGCATCGGCGTCAGCTCATGCTCCGGGTCAAAGCCCGCAAATCCCTTTTCTGATTTCAGATACTTATAAAGCGGAGCCGCATCCGGCCCATTCACCTTGATCTTTTCAAAGATCGGAAATGTGATGCCATACGTAGAATCGCAAAAGCTCACAATCTCATCCATTTCCCCCGGCGCCTGGTTGCCAAACTGATTGCACGGGAAATCCAGGATCACAAATCCCCTGTCGCCATAAATCTCATACATATTCTGCAGATCATCATACTGCGGCGTAAACCCGCATTCCGTCGCGGAATTATTAATCAGCAGCACCTTCCCTTCATACTCGCTTAAAGCGACCTCGTTTCCATCTGCGTCTTTTACCGTAAAATCATAAATGCTCATTTTTAACCGTTTCCATCCTTTCTTATCTTAATCTTAATCTTAGTTTTGTTTCCGCCGGCGATAAACCGGCTGATATATTTTTTGCCATTAAATTGCACGCAATTTATGTTGATATCATACCTCATGATTTGCTTTTTGTCAATACTATTAAAAAACCGAAAGCCTCAAAGTGCAAGGCTTTCGGTAAATTCCGACACATCGTCAGGCCGTTCAAAAATTACCATTACGTACGTTCCAATCCCCATATATGCCTGTCATGCCGGAAATACAGGCATACAAAGACGCCCGCAAACGCAATGACAAAAAAGCAGAACGCCGCGCCCGATCCTTTCCCGCCGCCAAACATCCGCACCAGAACGCTCCCGGCGTCCTGCGCAGCCATGACCGGCTCGAACACTTTGTCCACCAGAAATCCGCCCAGAAAATACCCTGCCGGAATGGTAAAAAACTGCACGGAATTTCGGACTGCATACACGCGCCCCTGAATCTGCTCCGGTATGTGCAGGCGCATCAATGCGTCCAGGTTCGCGCTCATCAGCGGCACCGTAATCCAGCCCAAAAAGCCGCCGATGTACCAGACAAGCGGCGTGCGCCCGAACGCAAGCAGGAAATTTTCAAAACTCATGCTGAACAGCATACTGTCGCAAATGACGCGCACCCTGCTCTTTGGCGCTTTCATCAGGGAGGCCAGTACGCTCCCCGCCAGTGAGGAGCAGCCGACAACCATGTTAAACAGCCCAAGCGCCCGCTGGCTGCCGCCATTTCTTGAGAGCGTCATCGCCGGCACTCCCGCTTCATAAACAGAGCTTATGAAATTGATCGCCGCGAGAAACAACATCAAATGCAGGATTCCGCGCTCTTTTTTTAAATACGCGATCCCCTGCGCCATTGCCTCCGTTACCTTTTCCTTCTGTTCATGCCCGGCCTCGCCTTCCGGGATTTTTATAAAAAACACAAGCGCAAAAAACGCCGCGCAAAAGGTCAGCAAGTCAAACGCGATCACCGCGCGGATTCCCGCCAGCCCCAAAACCGCCGTCGCAAGAACCGGCGTTAAGATCGCGTTTAATGACGATGAAAAATACTGCAAGCCGCCTGCCCGCTGGTAATGCTTCTTTGGCAACAGCCTTGTCGTCGCGATCTCGGACGCGGGCTGCTGCACCGTATTCATCAGGCCGTTCACCGCATTGATCAGATATAAATGCCACATCTGCAGCATATCCTTCTGCAATAACGCCAGCGTTATGACCGTTGTGGCCGCCGCCAGCGAATCGCAGACAAGCAGTATCCGCTTCTTATCCCAGCGGTCGCTGAGCGCGCCCGCAAAAATGCTGCATACAACATACGGCGTATACGTGCATACCATCAAAAGCGACGTCATAAGCGCCGAGCCGCCTTTCGTATACGACCAGATCACGAGCGCATAACCCGTCATCGCGCTCCCGAGACCGGAAAACGCCTGCGTAGCCCAAAGCAGCAGGAACGCTTTCATCTCACAAAAAGTAGTTTTATAATTTTCCAGATAACGCATAGACTTTGCTCCTTAAAAAAATAATATTTTTATTCTTTCGTATGCAAAGCCTGCGGGCAGCTTATCGCTCCATGCACTCCTGCCCTAAGAGGCTTTGCATGGAGCCGCTGCAATGATCAGGAGCATATGCCCACCTTCTTTTTTCTTTTAATGCCGCGCCTGGCGCCATTACTGGTTTTATTATAGCTGTTCCCCGCCATAAAATCAATCGCTTATCTTACGTCAGCCGGAAAAAATTCAGATCCCGCTCCAGCTTCACCGCCATCTCCTTCAGGCTTCCCGCCGCGCCGGCCAGCCGCTCGATCGTCTCGCTGAGCTCCAGCATGGAAGCGGTCGTCTCCTGCGTCGAAGCGGCGTTCTGCTCCGAGATCGAAAACAGGTTGTCGATCACATTGCCGACTTTATCGCGGGCGTCGCTGCATACGCCCGTCTCCTCTTTGATCTGCTCCGTCTCCCGCCCGGACTGGCTGATGCCGTCCTCAAGCGTCCGGAAGTAATCCATCGTGTGCGCGATCTTTTCTTTCTGCATCTCCATGACGCCGGATACCTCGTCCACGATATGCACCGTCAGATCCGCCTCTTTGGAAAGCTCCTCAATAATGCGGTTGATGATCTCGGCGGACTCCGAAGACTGCTCCGCCAGCTTCTGGATCTCCGAGGCGACGACGGCGAACCCGCGTCCAGCTTCCCCTGCGCGCGCCGCCTCAATGCTTGCGTTCAGCGAAAGCAGATTTGTCTGGCTCGCGATAGAGGTGATCAGCTCTGTCGCCTCGCGGATCTTCTGCACCGATTCATTTGTCGTATGCGTCTGCTGCGCCACCTGTGAAAATGCGCTGACCGTCTTTTCATTCGTAAGGCTCAGCTCATGCATGAAGCGGGAGGACTCGCCGCTGATATGATGCATCTCCTGCGCCATCTGGCCGAGATGCTCGACATTTTCCACAATCTGCCCGAACACCCTGCCCATCTCTTCAATCTGGCCCGCGGCCGTCTCCGATTCGCCCGCCTGCGTCACCGCGCCGTTTGCAATCTCGCCGACCGCCGCGCTGATGCCTTCCGACGTCAGGCGGCTCTGCTCCGCCATGCTGTCAAGGCTTTCGCCCGAAGCCTTCACCTCGCCCGATATCTGCTGCACATTTTGAATCACGCCCGCAATCTTATCCAAAAACGTATTGATAAAGCCGCCGAAGACGGCAAACTCGTCATTCCCTTTCACGCCCGCGCGCACAGACAGGTTTCCTTCCGTCATCTCTGACAGCGTATTGCGGAAAATCCGCAGGCTGCGGTTCATCGTGCGGCTGATAATGACCGTAAGCAGAAGCAGCGCCGCAAGGCCCGCCGCAAAAACAAGCGCGATGATGCGTATCATTTCCGCCTGGGAACCGGCCGTATCCGCCTCCACCTGCTCCCGCACACTGCCGGTAAGCTCCGTCAGGCGGTCGGACAGCGCGATGTTCTCCTGCTTCAGCTCGTAGATCGTATGGTCTTTCTGCGCCATCTCCGCAAACGCCGCCTGCTTCTGCTCTATAAGCCCCGACAGCTCCGACCGCAGATCCGCGTCGCTGACATAAGCGTCCAGATTTGTCGCGATCTCCGCAAACAGCGCCATAAGCGCCTCTTCCTCCGCCGTCACGTCCTGTCCCTCGACCACATGCTTGCTGTATGACGCAAAATCGCTGTCGAGCTTTTCAAGCGCGGCCTTAAAATCATATTTTTCCGCGATCGCATATGTCACCGTAAGCTCCTCAAAGGTACCCTCTTCAAAATACACGTCAAAAGAGATCTGATCATAATCCTGTATCTCATACCCTGACAGCGGCATCCGCAGCGTGACCTCTTCCCAGCTCTGGTTTTCCCGCTGAAAAAGCGCGTCGGCGGAAATCATGCGCTCCCCGTCCACATCTGTAAGCCCCATCGAGCGCATGGCGACGCCGTAAGACTCCGAAAGCGCGGCCTCGTCCAGCTTCGCCAGATCATACGGCGTATCCGCGCCGCCGGAAGACAGGCGAATATTGCCAACGAGGATATTCCCCTCATAACTGACCGCCGTTGCGCCGATACGGACGAGCAGATCGTCCCGCTTCCCCGCCGCCGGGAGCGGGTTTGTATAGGTGTACTTCGCATACGTCTTCCCGCCGATACGCGCCTTCTGCGTATCCGCGCCGACCTCCAGCCATGTGCCGTCCAGCCACGAGCGGTCGTCCGCAACCGTCTGAAATCCCCCGGACAACTGCTCATCCATCGCTAAGAGCTGCGCGTAGCCCCCGCTTTCCGGCACAAAGCCGCGCGCCGCGCTCTCGTCCAGAATCGTCGCATAATTATCCCGGCAGGACGCCACCGTCCGGCTCATTTCATCCAGCTCATCCTGATAGCCCGACGCGGCGGATTCTTTCGCGGACGCAGTATCCGCCTGCATTTCATCCAGATTGGAAACGATCTGCTCCAGATAAGACTGCTCCAGAAAATATAAATAAGACGTATCCAGGCTTTTGTTTTCATACTGGTATAAATTAATCCGGTTCATCCGGGAAAGCACTTCATTGTTGGCGTTATTTTTATTCAGGGAGACAATGCCCGTCACGCCCAAAGCGCCCATCGCCAGAATCGCCGTCGCCCCCATCAGGCAGATCTTCCCGCGTATGCTCTTCAAAAAATTGCCTTTTCCTGTTTTCCCCATATTTCATTCTCCCGTCTGTACTCTTATCCTCCATATCCGCCTGCGCAAACGGCGCTACACATTCACCGACGAAGCGATCAGCTCCATTTCTCCCTGCAGGAGCGCCTCCCCGTATTCTGCGGGAAGGATAAAATGGTCGCCTTTTTTTACCGCCTGCCCGTTGATGATCCCGCTCCCTTCGATCACGCTCATATTCAGAAACGGATGCGTCTGCACAAATGACAGCGTCCCGTTCAGGTTCAGCTTAAATACCCGGTAATAATCGCAGCAGATCAGCTCATGCCACACATTTTCCGCCAGCCCGTCCAGATGCTTTACGCTGTACTCCACGCTTTTTGCCGGGACGGTGATGACGTCGATGCTCTTTTCTATGTGCAGCTCCCGCGGCTTCCCGTCCGTCAGGCGGCCGTAATCATACACGCGGTACGTAATGTCGCTGTTCTGCTGCGTTTCCAGGATCAGGCAGCCCTTTGTGATCGCATGGACCGTACCGGGATCGATCTGGATAAAATCGCCTTTCCGTATCGGAATGCGGCGGATAAAATCGTCCCACCTTCCTTCGCGTATCATTGCCTCCAGCTCCTCCCGCGTCCTGGCATGATGCCCGATGACCAGCTCCGCGCCCTGCGGGCAGTCAATGATGTACCAGCATTCCGTCTTGCCGAGCGAGCCGTTTTCATGCGCCTTTGCGTAAGCGTCGTCCGGATGCACCTGAATGCTCAGGTTATCCTTTGCGTCAATAATTTTTATCAGAAGCGGGAAGCGGTCCATATCCAGATTGCCAAATAAATACGGTTGTTCCTTCCAGAGCTGAGAGAGCGTCATGCCCGCAAAAATATCCTCCTCTACCGTATCATCGCCGTTCGGATGCGCGGAAATGCCCCAGCATTCGCCCGTATCTTCGCCCGGTATCGCATAGCCGAAATCGCTTTTCAGCCTGCTCCCGCCCCAGATCATCTCCTTTAAGACCGGCTTTAAGTAAATGATCGGGCGTTTTGGGCGGTTGCAGGAGAGCGACGCCCCGTTGGATTCTATGACCTTCTGGTACCAGTACGCGGAATCTTTCACAATGCGCTTCTGCGTCTGGAAATCTACGTAGACAAGGCCGAACCGCTCCCGATAGCCCTTTTCCCACTCAAAATTATCCAGAAACGTCCACAGGAAATATCCGCGCAGGTCTGCGCCCTCGTCCGCCGCTCTTTGCGCCTGTCCCAGATAACTGTCCAAAAAAGCGATGCGCGCCGGATCATGCACCCTGCCGTCCGCCGACGTCAGGTCATGGCACGACATTCCGTTTTCCGTAATATAGAGGGGCGTCCCGTAGCGCTCATACAAAAACTTCGCTCCCCAGTACAGGCATTCCGGCGTGACCGGCCAGTTTGCCGCCGTCTTCGCGTAGCCCGCCTTGCGGCTTCCAAACGCCGGCCTGCCGTCCGCCCCGCAGTGCACCGGATAGCCGTTGTAGATATTCTGCCCCATAAAATCAAGCGGCTGATGAATCAGCTCCATATCCGCCTCCGTAAACGCCGGCAGGTATGGCGCGAATTTTTCCAGCCCCTCTTTCGGATAATGCCCCAGAAATACCGGATCGGAAAACCACGACACGTTCCACGTCCAGTTGTCCATCTCATTATAAAAGCCAAAATAAACCTCTTTCGCCGCCGCAATATCCTCCGGCGCGCCGCTCTCCGGAATCGCCACGCCGCAGGTCGGCGCATAGCCTATTTTAATCGGACGGCGCGCATACCTGCGCAGCGCCTTAACCGCCATGCCGTGCGCCTTTAATACATTATGCACGAGCCGGAACGTCTCCCGGTACGGCAGGCGGTAGCCCGGCGCCTGAAGGCCGGATAAATTTCCCAGCCCGCAGAAGCACTGCGGCTCGTTAAACGTGATGAAATATTCGCATAAATCCGAAAAATTCTCCGCCACGACCTTTGCGTACTCCGCAAACCATTCCCCGGAATGTTCATTCAGCCAGCCGCCCTGATTCTGCAGCGCCTGCGGATATTCCCAATGGAACAGCGTCAGGTACGGCGTAATGCCGTTATCGAGCATCGTCTGTATCATATCGCGGTAAAAGGCGATCCCCTTTTCATTCACCCGTCCCGTCCCCTCCGGAAGTATCCGGCACCAGTTTAACGAAAACCGGTAATGCCGGATCCCCAGATAATGCATCAGGCGGATATCCTCTCTGTACCGGTGGATGCGGTCACACGCAACGGAAGCGTCCGAGCCGTCCGCTGTGCGGCCTTCCGCGCAGAACGCGTCCCAGATGCAGTCTCCCATGCCGTCCGCCGCGTCCCTGCCCTCGACCTGGTACGCGCTGTCCGCCACGCCAAAAACAAAATCCTTATCAAACATTTTCGCCCTCTCAACGTATCCCCAGTTCGGTATCCGCTTCGCGCACCACACTGTTATCCTTGATATAGTCTATGATCTCGTCCAGCGTCGTAAACGCAAGCCCCACATAGCTGTCCGCCGCGCCGTAATATACCGCAATCCTGCCGCTTTCCGAATCATGGAGCGTCGCGCATGGGAAGCACACATTCTGCACAAAGCCGCGCTCCTCATACCATTCCTCCGGCGTGAGCAGGAAGTTCTCGCAGCGGTATTTTACTTTTGACGGCTCATCAATATCCAGTATCGCGCCGCCGATCGAATAAACATAGCCGTTGCAAGTGCCTGTCACGCCATGGTAGAACAGCAGCCAGCCCTCGCTCGTCTCAATCGGGGCCGCGCCGCCGCCGATCTTTAAGGACTCCCACCACTCCGGGTTCTTGCCCATGACATGGCGGTGCCTGCCCCAGTAGACAAGATCCGGGCTCTCACTGATGAAAATATCGCCAAACGGCGTATGCCCGCTGTCCGACGGACGGGAGAGCATCATGAATTTCCCGTTGATCCTGCGCGGGAACAAAACCGCGTTCCGGTTAAACGGCAGGAACGGATTCTCCACTCTCACAAACGTCTTAAAATCCGTCGTCTTTGCCATGCCGATCGCCGCGCCGTAAAAATCCTGGCACCAGATGATATAATAGACATCCTCTACCTTTACCAGACGCGGATCGTAAGCGTAGACCGGCATAAACGGATTGCCGTCCTCATCGGTAAACGGGATTTTTTCCCTGTCAAATTCCCAGTGTATCGCGTCCTCGCTCCTGCCCAGGTAAATGTACGGGATTCCGTTTGTCTGCTCCCCGCGGAATACGCCGATGAATTTGCCTTCATACGGGACGACCGCGCTGTTAAAGATCCTTGCAACGCCCTCTGTCGGATTGCGCCCGATGATCGGGTTTTCATCATAACGCCAGATCGGCGCGCCCTTCAAGCCTTCCGGTTTTTCCTGCCACGGCACGTTCGGTACGGCCGGGGCGATCATTTTATATTTTCCCATGCTGTTTTCTCCTTTTTTTCATTTATTGCTGTAAATATTCCATATTTTTGCGAATCAGCTCGCACCGCTGCGCAACGCATTCCACCGAACGCCCCGGATCGGAAGGCGTGTGGAACACATAATCCACAAGCCGCTCCACCGTCGTCGTCGCAACGTGCATCCTCGTATCGGACGACGCATAATAAATGTAAACGTCGCCGTTTTCCCGCGCGATCGCGCCGTTGGTAAACACGACATTCGACACATCACCAACGCGCTCCATGCCATGCGGCGCAATCAGCAGGCCGGACGGCTCCGCGATGACTTTTGACGGATCGCGCAGATCTGTCGCGAACGCATAGATGACATACCGCAGCCCCGCCGCCGTATTGCGCACGCCATGCGCAATATGGATCCAGCCCTTTTCCGTCTTGATCGGCGGCGCGCCCGCGCCGTTTTTCGCCTCTGTGATCGTATGGTATTTCCGCAGGCTCGTCATGCGCTCCTCGTCAATGACCGCGTGGGCGATGTCGTCGCACAGGCCGAACCCGATGCCGCCGCCGGAGCCCGTCTCGATAAAATCGTCCATCGGCCTTGTGTAAAACGCATATTTGCCGTCAATAAACTCCGGGTGGAGCGTCACGTTGCGCTGCTGCGGGGAGTGGAGCGTCTTTAAATTATCCAGCCGCTCCCAGCGCTTCAAATCCTTTGTGCGCACGATGCCCGCCGCCGCGACTGCCGCGGACAGGTCGCTGACGGAATTATCCTTGCTCTCCGAGCAGAACACGCCGTAAATATAGCCGTCCTCATGCTTCGTCAGGCGCATATCATATACATTGACCTCCTCCGGACAGGCGTCTTCCAGAAGGAGCGGATAATCCCAGAAACGGAAGCCGTCAATGCCGGTGTCGCTCTCCGCCACGCCAAAGAACGATTTGCGGTCGTTGCCCTCAATGCGCGCGACAAGGTAAAATTTCCCGTTTAATTCGATCGCGCCCGCGTTCAGTACGGCGTTTACGCCCAGCCGCTCCTCAAAAAACGGGTTGGTCTGCGGGTTTAAGTCATACCGCCAGCTCAGCGGAACCATTTCCCTTGTCAGAACCGGATACCGGTAACGGTCGTAAATGCCGTTATAGTCCTCCGTCTTTTCATTTTTCCGCTGCAGCAGCCGCTCCTGTTTTTCTGATTCTATATAATATCTGCTATGCAACATCAATGCCCCTCCTTATCACTTCCATGCACATCCTCCCGTTATGGTAAGGACATTTCCAGGGCTCGACGATCGGCCTGCCCGCAACGGGCGTGCCGTCCTCATACGTCTCCCAATGCCATTCCGAGCCGGGACGCTTATCCACCAGACAGTCGCGGATAAACGCCCACGCATTTCCCGCCGCTTCCAGATAATCCGTCCGCTGCGGGTTCCTCTGATAGCCGTTTAAAAAGCCTACGACCGTCTCCGCCTGCACCCACCAGATCCGGTGCGAGTTGACGACGCCGTTCTCACACTCATTCGCAAGCGACGCGCCGTTAAAAGCGGTATTGTAGATCTCCTCCGTCAGCGCGTCTATGATCGGGCTGATCTTTTCCGTATATTTCTCATCGCCCAGAATGTCAATGCCCCGGTTTAACAGCCACGCCGTTTCGATGTCATGCCCGTAGGAATGCAGGTCGATCAGGCTGTGGTACGCCGCGTCAAAAAAGACTTCCTGCCTGCGCAGGTTCGGGTTATAGATTTTTTCCGCAAACGTATCCAGGATCCACTGCAGCCGTTTTTTCACATCATCCCCGCCCGCAACCCGGTACAGCTCTGTATACGCCTCAAACACATGCAGCAGCGTATTCATCGTCTTTGCCGCGATCACGCCGTTTTCCGACAGCTTTTCATTGCTGATCGGGCGGAAGGTCTCATCAAACGCTTCCAGATAGCCCGACCGGTCCATGCAGCGCGTCTCGATCACCTGAAACAGCTCTTTTGCAAGCGCGAGGGCCTCCGCGTCTTTCGACGCCTCATAATAGGAAGCCAGCGCATAGATGGAAAACGCCTGGTTATACGTGTGCTTCGTCGTATCCAGCGGCGCGCCGTCATACGTTACCGACCAGTACACGCCGCCGTTTTCTTTATCCAGGCAATGGTCTTTCAAAAAGGCGTATCCATGCCCTGCTTCTTCCAAAAGGCTCTCGTCCTTTAACAGCGTATACGCATTGGAAAAAAACCATGTGATCCGGCTGTTTAAGATACAGCCCTTTTCCGCCTTCCGGTCAGTTTTCAGATCGTAATCCACATAACCGTAATAACCGCCGTTCTCATCATCCCGCAGATTTTTCCAGAACGGAATGATCGTCTCTTCAAGATGTTGTTTTACTTCTTTTACCATGCTCATAAAATAAAGTCTCCTAACCTTTTACTGCGCCTGATGTAATGCCGCTGTAAATCTGCTTCTGGCACAGGATAAATACGACCAGCGCCGGGAACAGCGAGATCAGCACGCCCGCGCAGATCATGTTGTACCTGCTCCCCAGAGGGCCTGTGAACGTATACAGGGAGATCGCTACGGTCTGCAGCTTCTTTGACTGCAGGTACAGGCTCGCCGCGTAATATTCGTTGTACGTGCCGACGCCCTTTAAGATCACGCTCGTCACAATCGCCGGCTTTAAGAGCGGCAGGATAATCTTCCAGTAAATGCCAAAATACGAACAGCCGTCAATGATCGCGGATTCATCGAGCGAATTTGGTATATTTTCCATAAACTGGATAAAAATATAGATCGAAATAATATCCGTACCCATCATCATGATGATATAACCGTACAGATGGTTGATGAACCCCAGCGTCGTCATGATGTTGTAAACCGATACCTGCATGGCGACGCCCGGCAGCAGGCTGGCAAACAAAAACAGGTTGCGCACGAGCGCGTTGCCCGTAAAGCGGAAGCGGTTTAATACATAGGCGATCTGTGTGCCGATCAAAACCGCACCGAACAGCACGACGATGAGCACGATCAACGAGTTGATAAACGCCCTGCCCATGTCCGCAGTCTGGAACGCGCGCGCAAAGTTTGCAAATTCAAGTTTGGAAGGCAGCGTCATAACGTTGGTGGACGCATATTCCTCATCGCTCTTTAATGAAGTAATGACGCAGGAAACAAGCGGAATGACCGCAACCAGCGAAAAGAATACCAGTGAAACATACTTTACGATAATCCACACGATTGCCCCCGGCGTATAATGTTTTTTTGTTTTCATTTTCATTCCTGTATCACCCCTTTACTGTTTTGCAACGCGCGGTTTGCGCTTAACCTCATTTTCCTCGTCCGCATTCTTAAAGATATACTTAAAGAACAGCTGCTGTAAGATCGTGCAAATAAAGATCAATACCAGCAGGACAACCGCCATGGCAGATGCAAGGCCGACTTTCTGGCTGACGTGCGCGATCTCGTTCATAATGACGAAATAGGTGCCTGTTCCGTTTGCGCCGCTCGTGATAACGTATGGCGGCTCGAATGCGCTCAGAGAGCCTGTGATCGACATGATGACATTTAACGTAACGATCGTCTTTATGCTCGGCAGGATAATGTAAATAAACTGCTGAAACTTATTCGCGCCGTCCAGATCCGCCGCCTCGTACATTTCCCGGTCCACCGACATGATCGCGCCGATAAAAAGCACCATGTTCTGCCCGAAATACCGCCAGACGGACGTCGCCACAAGGGAAATATTGTTGATGCGCTGATCCTTCAGCCAGTACGGAAGGTTATCCAGCTTGAAGCCGCACCACTGAAGGACGGTATCAAACACAAATCCTCTTGTGTAAAAGAATTTAAAGATAAAGCCAATGGCAATCCCGCTGATCAGGTACGGGAAGAACATAAAGCCTTTAAAGATATTCCCGCCCTTCGTCTTAAAGCTCAAAATCGTCGCCAGGTACAGCGCGAGCGCAAGCTGGAACAATGCGCCGCCGATATAATAAAGGCTTAATTTCAGCGCCGAGAAGCAGTCATCTCTTTTAAATACGTCAATATAGTTTTTCCACCCCACAAACACGCGGTTTTCCGGCGGCGTCGCATATTTCATTTTGTAAAAGCTGAACTTCACCATTTCTGCAAACGGCAGGTAGGTAAAGGTAAATAACAGCAGCAGCGGAATAATGCTGAATGTGACAATGACGACCGCCTGCTGCCCTTTTCTGCTCTTCAACCATTTTTTCAGTTTCGATGGCTGTTTTTCCATATTCTCTCCTCCTGCATTTTTGATCATCAAACCACAGCGGCCCGGCCTGCGCCCATTCCGGCCGGCCGGGCTGCCGCATAACGCCATGCGGTTTATTCAGAAACCGTTACCCCATTTGTTTCCTGCGCGTCCGTCCATGCCGCATTCCACTCGTCCATGATCTCGTCAAAGGTCATGTCGCCGTTTGCCGCATGCTCTACGATCGCCTGCACTTTGGAGTCCCCGCCCGCGTTAAAGTTCAGCTCAGAGTCTGCATTCAATGTCGTCAGCAGATCTTCTTCGCCGCTCTGCGCCGGCGCGTCGGATACAAATTCAATGCCCTCAAACGCTGAATACAGATCCGGATAGTTGTCGTCATTTGCCGCGATCGGGATACCGCCTTCGTTGTAAGAAAAGCCTGATTTTTCCGTCATCCATTTTACAAAGATCAGGGACGCCTGCTGGTTCGTCTCACTGGAATTTACGTTAATGCCCCAGTTATAGTCCGGGCCTGCGGAAGCGTACTGCTTGCCGTCCACTGTGATCGGGAAGGACATATAGCCGATATCGTCGCCGTTGTCGCCCGCATCTCTCATCTGTGCAAATGCCCAGGAGCCAAGCACCATGCAGCCGATCTGTCCGTTATTGATCATGCCCTTGCAGCCTTCCCAGTCTGTCGTCGTATAGTCGTCTTCGGTATAGCCGCCCGCAACTGCGTCATAGAGAACCTTATATACGTTGTATGCGCCTGTGCCGTCGCCCGGATCGCTGAACGGATTTTTCGTGTGCGCAAATTCGACGTTCATAAAGTCTGCATTGCCGGTCGCTGAACCGCCGATATACGCGTCCCATGCGCCCATCGTCCAGCCCGCCGCATAGTTCGTGTAAAGCGGAATTACGTCATCGCCAAAGTGGTCTTTGATCGCTTTTAACGCTGCGATAAACTCATCCGGCGTTTTCGGAAGCTCGGTGACGCCCGCCTCTTCAAATACCTTCTTGTTATAAACGATGCCCTGCGCATTTCCTGTGGAAGCCACGCCGTATACGGTATCCTTATATGCCCACTGGCTCGGGAAACGCACCTGCTGTTCCATGGTCGCGATATCGCCGTATGGCAGGAAATAGGTGGAAAGCTCCGCCGCGTCGACCGCCGGTATCATCATGATGTCGCCCCATTCGCCGCTCTGTAAGCGCAGCAGCGAGGACTCTGCATAGTCTGTCGCCGTCTCCACTTCCACTTTGATATTCGGGTAATCTTTGTTGAAGTCCGCTATGTACTGATCCCATGTCTTGCCCGGATAGTCCTCTGACTGCATATCTGTCCTGTGGTTATATACAGAGATCGTCGCTTCCAGATCGGTCAGATCCTCGCCGAGCTTGATGTCCGGATACAGGATCATGCCATCGCCTGCCGCGCTGTCGTCTCCGCCTTCGCCCTCATCCGCATCCGCAGCCGCCGTCCCCGCGTCGTCTCCGCCTGCCGCAGTATTAGTATTGCCGCCTGCCGCATTGTCGCCGCTGTCGGAATTGTTTCCGCTGTCTGCGCTGCCCCCGCACGCGGCCAGGGACACTGTCATTACCACACACAGTCCTGCTGCTAAGAGTTTCTTCCTTTTCATAATACATTTCCTCCTTAAAATTTAAAGTTTTTATTTTTGTTAAATGTGTTTCATTTAACTTAACTTTATTATACACGTTAAATTAAATTAATCATCAATTATTATTGTTGTTTATCGCTTATTTTTGACGCAATTGTAAATTTTGTTAGAAATATACAAATTTGGCAGTCTTATTTTAGGCATAATTTTTTTGCCTGTTTCTTTTCTAAAGATTTGAAAGGGAATTTACTTTTGCTTTTTTAGTTAAATTAATCGTTTTGGGAAAGTGCCGAACATATATTTACATATGAAACGTATTTTGATAGAATAGATATATCTTGTAGACACAGCATACAGAAAAAAGGAGAAAAACGTTATGAGTGTATTTAAAAGTTATTTACGCAGGCTGCTGCAGGATCTCAAAGACATTAAGGAGGCCCTGAATGCGCAAGACTATGAGAAAGCAAACCAGATCATTGGCACACTTATCGACGACACGCAAAAAGGAATTGAGGACAATTAAAATTGAGCAGGAAGAAATTCCTCTAACGAAGAATTTCTTCCTGCTCTAAATATCCTTTCCCAAATTTAATAGGAATTATTTTTCACCGCCCCCGGCGCCCTGGTTCGCCTCCGTGTCAAAGCCCGCAAGCGCGGCCCCGACATCGCCGCCGTTTCCCACGTCCTGGAGCATATTCCACCACGCCGTGCGCGCATTCGCCCAGTTCGGCGTGACCTGGTAATAATCGCCCATATAATGCATAAACATACTGTACTCGTTCATAAACTCATCATTTGCGTATATGCTGTCATCTTCCCGCGCCGGAAACTGCGCCGCCGCGATCACCGCCCTGCTGTATTCCGTATCATCCGACGTCATGAATCTGATAAATGTCTCCGCCGCTTCGCGCTTCGCCTCATCGCCATTGTCAAATATGCCAAACCCCCAGATGCCGCCCTGCAGCTTTGGCTCGCCGCTGTCTGTCGGGAAGTTCATCGGCATGATCTCAAAATTCAGGTTCGGATTGTTCAGCGTCTGCGTAAGCTCCATAGACGCGTTCCAGCAAAACGCCATCGCAAGCTCGCCGTTTACAAACCGCTCAATCTCATCGCCGCCCACAAGCTCCGGCGCAAATGCTATGCCGTCCATATCCCGAAGCAGTTCAAGCGCTTTTACATTTTGAGGGTTATTTACCGTATATTCCGTGTGTTCCGGATCCGTGAACGCGCCGCCATAGAGATTTGTGACCAGCGCGCGCGTCCCCTGGTCGCCGCCCTGCCCGCCGCAATAGACGATGCCGACTTCCTTTTGTCCGTGTGCGGTAAGCGCCTCGACCGCCTTTACAAAGCCCTCCGTAGTCCATGTGCGGTTTTCTTCGTCAAGATACTGCAGGGCGCCCGCCTCCTCAAACATATCATAATTGATCGCCATGCAGTGCGCTGTCATGCACAGCGGAAATTCGTAATACGCCCCGCTGCTGTGCCTGCATGCCGCGCGCACGTTTTCATAAATCCCGTCCGCCGCGCCCTCTGTCTCCCATATGTCCGTCAGATCCGCCATTACCCCTCTGCTGCCCCAATCCGCCACAAGGCGCTCCGGGCCCTCAAAAACGAGATCCGGCGCCGCGCCGTTTTCAATCGCCTCGTTTATTTTCGCATCGCCCTCTTCATAAGTCAGGTAATCCACGGACACATGGATATCGGGGTATTTCTGGTTAAAATCCGTAAGCAGCCCCGCCACCGTACTCGGATTCCCCCAGTTCCCTACCGGATACGTCCAGAGGGAGATCTCCACCTCTTTTTTTTCTACCGTTTCATCGACGGTCTTTTCGCCGCCCCCGCAGGCTGCAAGCCCAAGCGACAGCCCAACTGCCAGAACCAACGCCGCGATTCTTTTTTTCATCGTTCCGTCCTCCTTTCACATTTCAGACATTTATCCAATGTACTTCCCAAGCTGTTTTGTAAGCTCTCCCATATCAATCGGCTTTGCCACATGCGCGTTCATGCCGCTTGCCAGCGAACGCTCCACATCATCAGAAAACGCGTCGGCGCTCATGGCTATGATCGGGATTTCCTGCGCGTCCCCGCGCTCCAGCGCCCGAATTGCCTTTGTCGCCTCATAACCGGTCATGACCGGCATTCGGATATCCATGATGATCGCATCATAATAACCGCTCTGCGACTGTTCAAATTTCTCCACGCACACTTTTCCGTTTTCGGCGCGCTCCACCTCTGCGCCAAGCGCAGATATCAGCTCCTGCGCAATCTCCCAGTTCAGGTCATTGTCCTCTGCGATGAGCAGCCGTATCCCGTTGTAGTCGATCGTTTTCTCCTCGGCCGGCTGCCCGTCCATGCGCTCCTTTTTATCGTATTGTTTCAGGCAGTAATACAGGTTGGAACGCAGCAGCGGCTTTTCCAGAAAATTGTCGATGCCCGCCGCCTGTATCTCGTCCTCATACTTTCCCACGTCATAAGCGGAAGTAAGGATAATCGGCGTCTCCTTTTTGCAGAACTTCCTGAGTTCTTTTGCCGTTTCAATGCCATTTTTGTCCGGCAGCTTCCAGTCGAGGATCACAACGTCAAACTCCCTGCCTTCCGCCTTGCGTTCCCTTGCCAGCTCAACCGCGCGCTCACCGCTCAGCACCCAGACGGCCTTTACGCCGAGCGCTTCCAGCCCGGCGACGGTGCTCTCACACAAAAGCTCGTCGTCGTCCGCCACCAGCGCTTCCCATTCCGGCAGGCGCATCTCCGATTCGCTCGCGGGGGCTTTTTCGAGATCGAGCGTCACATGGAATTCCGTGCCTTTCCCCTGCTCGCTCTCCACCTCGATCGTCCCTTTCATCACATCGACGATATATTTTGTGATCGCCATGCCAAGCCCCGAGCCTTCGGTCTTCTGCACCCTCGCATTGTCCTCCCGCATAAACGACTCAAAGATCTTTTCTTTAAACTCCGGCGACATCCCGATGCCGTTGTCCCGGACGCGCAGATGAACGCGCACATGGGACGCGCCCAACGGCGAATCCTCTTCGTAGAGCGCGATCTGGATCTTTCCCTCGTTCGGCGTAAATTTCACCGCATTTCCGACAAGGTTCAGTATGACCTGGTTTAAGCGCACACTGTCACAGTATACGTTGTCCGCTATGCCGTCGCGCACATAGGCGTCAAACGACTGGTTCTTCGCCCGGATCTGAGGCTGCACCATGTCGACGATATTCTGCACCGTATCCTGCAGGGACACCTGTTCAAAGTTCAGCGTCAGCTTCCCGCTCTCAATCTTTGACATATCCAGTATGTCGTTGATCAGCCCGAGCAGGTGTTTGCTTGAAAGCTCGATCTTTTTCAGGCAGTTTTTAACCTGCGGGACATTCTCTATATTTGCATTCGCAATGGCGGTCATTCCCACGATGCCGTTCATCGGCGTCCGGATATCGTGGCTCATATTGGACAAAAATTCGCTTTTCGCCCTGCTCGTCTGCTCCGCAAACTTGCGTGCCGCGTCAAGCTCCTGCATCTGGCGCCTTGTCAGATAAAAATACCGCATGAATACGAGCAGCAGCATAAACAGTATCACCCCGCAGCCGCCCACCGCCGTCCGCGTCCACTGCGCCCCGAGCGTATCGACCGTCTTATCCAGCCTTCCGTAAGGCAGGAACATAATCATGAACCAGTCCGAATAGGGCAGGCCTGTACAATATAAAAACCGCCTTTCGCCGTCGATCGAAAACTCGCTGCTGTAATTCCTGCCCTCCTGCATTGCCGCCCCAAGCTCTGTTATGAACTGCTCCGGCGTCTTGTCCCCCACGCTGTCATAACGCCTGCGCGCGCGCGCAAAATAATCCGCCTCTTCGATCTGGTCATCGCGCAATATAAAGCTCCCATCGCGTTTTATGATGACGTAATAGATCAGCGAATCGCCGATATCCAGCGAAAGCGTGTCCGTAATATATCCGGTCGGAAGCCCGGCGACAAGCGCAATGCTCTCTTTTCCGCCCGTCATCGGGTATGCGGCGGGGATCCCCATCAGGATCGCCTCCCTGCCGTCCCTGTCCTGCCCCACGGACATTTTCTGCTCGCCGCGCGTAAGCGACGCCAAAAAGCCGGCGGGATCATTGATCATCAGCTGGCTGCCGTACAACATTTCAAGTGTGCCGTCGTCCGAATACAGCGCAAGGTATTCAAACCCCCGCGCCCTTGCATTGTAAGTCAGCGTAAGCCGCATGGACGACTCCACGCCGCCCTTTGCCGGCACGGAGTCCACAATCGCCGACACCTGCGACATCCGCAGCTCTATCGTCGTGCCAAAATGCCGCGCCGCCTGCTCGCTCATGCCCGATATGTAGATATCGCCCAGCTCGCTGATCGCCTCCGCGCTCCTCTTATTCATATGAACCGCCTGCGCGGTAAAGATCACCACGCACAGCACGACCATAAATACGCCGCTTATGATCAAAAAACGTGTCGTTTTGTTTTTCATCTGCCCCACCCGCTCCCTGTTTTGCTTTTTCTCTGTCTGGTTCCTGTAAATAATATGAAAAATTTCGTTAAACATTTTTATTATAGCATAGACAGGGACAATTTAAAACCCTTGAGAAAATTTCAAAATGCGGCGCGCGAAAAAACCGCTGCGGAACCAATCATCGGTTCCGCAGCGGTTTTTATTTACTGCTACTGCGCATCTGCAGCTGCCGTATCTTCTGTTATCTTTTCCTTTGAACTGTAATAATCCTCAAACATCTTGTTTACCTTATCATGCGTATCATAGGAAATCGACGGCAGCTTGCCCTCGCCGCCCCAGATATCTTCCGCCTGCTTAAAGCCTTTTTCAAACGCTTCCTGCATTTTCTTCATCTTGTCAACGTCGTCCCCGGCCAATGCGCTCGCAAAATCAAAAATGCGCTGCGCCGTCTTGGATACGCCGTAATAGCCGTCCTCTGCGATGTCTTTCTGCGCCTGCAGCTTCGTCTCCGCATCTACGGTAAAATTGCCCTTTGCCAGGAACTGCCAGATGCTGTTCGCATTGCCGTACGTCTGCGCCTGTTTGGTCATCATCTGCTTTACGATGTCCAAAAGCTGTGACTCTCGGTTCGCCTGCTCCTGTTTCAGCTTCTCGACAAGCGATGCGCGCTCTTCCGCGCTCATCTTATTCACCGTATATGGCGTCTTGGAATCATTTTCCGACTCTGATTTTTCATAAACAGCGCCTGACGATCCGGCTGTTTCCGAGCTTTCTTTGCCGCTCTCTTTCTTCTCCTCCGTCTTTGCCGCAGAAGCATTATATGCAGCATACGCTTCCGTCGTCGTATTAATGCCCGCTATACTACTCATTTTCTTCACCCTCCATGTCCTGATCCGGAAGACTGTCTCCCGTTTGCCTGTAATGTTTCATGGTTCTATGTGCGGCGCGCCAGCGCACCGCCTGCAGATGCCATGATCATGCAATTCCCTTTGCACCCCAAGTCATCAATGCCGTATAGCCATAGAATCTCCGCTTACTCTTTTTATCGGCCTGCGCCTTAAAATAATTAAGCCGTTTTTACATTTATTTCCTCTTTTTTCCGCTGCAGCGCCCGTATGACAAAAATATACGCCGGAATCAGAAACGCATCGGCAAAGATCCATGCGACCGGGCTTGCAAAACACGCCCCCAGATATCCGAGCGCGGGCACGAAAAACAGCCCGACCAGCGCCCTTGCCACCATCTCGCATACGCCCGCGAGGATCGCGAGCTTGCTGTACCCAAGCCCCTGGATCGTAAACCGCACGATATTTACAAGCGCGAGCGGGAAATAAAACGCGCTGCTGATATTCAGCATGAGCTGCACATTCCCGAGGATCTCCACTTCGTCCGCATCCATAAATAACAGCGCGATGTGCGAGCCGAAAAGAAACAGCACGACAAACGCCAGCAGCGAATAGCCGAGCCCGAGCAGGCTGCAGGAGAGCATCCCCTTTGTGACGCGCTTTAATTCGCCCGCGCCGAGGTTCTGCCCCGCATAGGTGGACATCGTAGATCCCATCGCGTCAAACGGGCAGCAGAAAAACATACCGACTTTGTTCGCCGCCGTAACGGACGCGACCGCCGTTGAGCCGAGCGAGTTTACCGCCGTCTGCAAGATGACACTCCCGATCGCTGTGATCGAATACTGCAGCCCCATCGGGATGCCCATATTGCACAGATGCTTCATGCAGTTTGCATCAATCGCCCATTCGTCTTTCTGGATCTTGAGTATCTCATATTTTTTCTTCATATACAGCAGGCACAGTACGCCGGAGACGCCCTGCGAAATGACCGTCGCCCACGCCGCGCCCGCTATGCCGAAGTGAAATGCCAGAATAAATATCAGATCCAGCGCGATATTCAGCAGCGACGATATCACAAGGAAGATCAGCGGGCTCCTGCTGTCGCCCAGCGAGCGGATAATGCCGGATAACAGATTGTACAGATAGATGACCGGTATCCCCATAAAAATCACAAAAATATAATCATACGCGCCCTGCATAATGTCCTGCGGCGTATTCATCCACGTCAAAATCCGCGAGCAGAGCAGGCAGACCGCAACCGTCATCACCGCCGCGAACGCAACCGCCAGCCAGACGCTGTTTGCCACATATTTGCGCAGATTATGCTCATCCTTTGCGCCAAACCGCTGCGCGACCGGAATGGCAAAGCCATTGCACACGCCCATGCAGAAACCGATGATCATAAAGTTGACAGAACCGGTCGAGCCGACAGACGCCAGCGCGCTGACGCCCAGAAATTTTCCCACAATGATCGTATCCATCATGCTGTAAAACTGCTGGAACAGCATACCGAGCAGCAACGGCACAAAGAAGGCAAAGATCAGCTTCATCGGCGACCCCTGCGTCATATCCTTTGTCGCGCTTTTTGCCATCTTTCCCACCTCCCCCAAAAACCTACTGCGTTAAAATGAACCTGCCAGCTCCAACACCATCTTCGCGCAATGCTCCGCCGCCTGGTTTTCAAACGTCGGATAATCCATTTCCGCGGAACCGTCCGCTTTATCGGAGATCGCCCGAATAACGACAAACGGAAGCCCGTTCAGCGTCGCCGCCTGCGCAATGGAAGCCCCCTCCATTTCCGCGCAGTCGCCATGAAATTCCTTTATCAGGCGCTCCTTTACTTCCGCGCTGGAAATGAACTGGTCACCGCTTACAACGCAGCCCTTCACTACATTGATATCCGGATTTACCCGCCTGCAGGCTGCAACCGCGGCATCCGCCATCGCCGTATCCGCTTTAAATTCGCGGCTGTCAAACCCCGGCACCTGACCGGGCGCATAGCCGAAAATCGTGACGTCCATGTCATGCTGGATCGCTTTTTCGGAAATAAGGATCTCCCCGATATCCAGATCCGCATTCAGCGAACCCGCAATGCCTGTATTGATAATATGCGTCACTTCAAATAAATCCGCCAGGATCTGTACGCACATCGCCGCATTGACTTTCCCGATGCCGCTGCGCACGACGACCGCAGGCGTTCCCTTAAGCATTCCCTCATAAAAATTCATGCCCGCCTTTGTCACAACGCGGTCAACCCGCATCGTCTCTTTTAACACCGTAACCTCTGTTTCCATTGCGCCGATAATCCCTATTTTATTCATACGATTCCCCTTTCTGTTTTCCGGATCTCATAACGGTTTCACCGCCGCGCTCACTGCGGATAGACCAGCCTTTCCTCGCCAATGCCGTACAACACCTCGTCCAGATATTTCTTTGCAAGATAATTCGCCATGCCGAGGTTCATATCCAGATAGTTGCCGCAGTCCTTCGGGCTTGCCCCCGGCACTTCATCTTTATAATCCCGTATAAACTCAAACATGGCCGTTATCAGAGGCACGATATCTTTTGACTCATAATCTCCCGCCAGCAGAAGATAAAATCCTGTGCGGCAGCCCATTGGCCCGAAATAAATCGTTTTATCCTTATAGGCCGGATCATTCCTTAAATAGGTCGCCCCCAGATGTTCAATCGTATGAACCTCCGCCGTATTCATGACCGGCTCCTCGTTCGGCGACGTCATGCGCAGGTCAAACGTCGTGACAACGCTGTCTCCCACTGCATCTTTCCGCGAAACATAAACGCCCGGCTGCAGTTTTATGTGGTCGATCGTAAAGCTTGCTATTTTTTCCATCCTGTTTCTTTCTCCTTTTCTTTTATATATTTTTTGTAAACCGGCAGGAAGGATAATTCCCGCAGCCCCAGAACGCGCCGAATCTCCCGTTGCGCTGCACCAGCTCTCCGCCGCATCTCGGGCATATCTCAATTTTCACTTCCGCCAGTAATTCACCCATTTTCTCGTAACACTGCCAGTTCATCTGACAGTCGTTCAGCGCGCGGTGCGCGCCTTCGCTGCTGATCCGGAAATAAGCCGCCAGATCCGTCAGCCTGTGATGCGCAAGCTGCGGCAGGCACCTGCGCGCCATGTAAAGCGTGTCGATATAATCATTTTGCACCGTCCTCCCCAAAAACTGTTCCGCCGCCTGATAGACAAATTTCAGGTCAAAGGACTGGATATTGTGCCCCACGAGCGTCTCATTGCCGATAAACGCCAGAAATTCCGGAAGCGCTTCCTGTATGCGCGGCGCATCTGCAACCATCTCATCGGTTATGCCGTTTACGGCTGTCGCGCCACGGGGAATCGCGCGTCCCGGATTGACCAGCGTGGAAAAGGTTTCTTTTACGCGCTTTCCGTTTATGCGGATTGCAGAGATCTCAATGATCGCATCGTTTATCCAGCTCGTTCCCGTCGTTTCCAGGTCAAACACGACATAATCCGGCACATAACCCGCCAGCCTTTTTCCTTTGTTTTCCGCCATTTTTTGATTCCTTTCCTCCGCGCCTCATGATTCTTCCCGCTGTGGCTGCGCAAGCAGGGTTTTATAAAACTGCGCTTCCTTTTTACTCAAAAAGATAAAAATCACCTGCATATCATAATCGGCATTTGCCGCCAGCCACTCTTTCACCGCCGTCACTGCCGCCCCGGCGGCCTCTTCAAACGGATACCCGTAAATCCCTGTCGAAATCGCCGGAAACGCAATGCTGTGGATCTTATGCTCTTTCGCCAGCTTCAGGGAATTCCGGTAGCAGTTTTCCAAAAGCGTCTTTTCCTCTTTCCGTCCAAAATACTGCGGGCCGGGCGTATGGATCACATACCCTGCTTTCAAACGGTATCCTTTTGTGATCTTCGCCTCTCCGGTCGCGCACCCGTGCAGCGCGCGGCATTCCTCCAAAAGCTCCGGCCCGGCTGCCCGGTGGATCGCCCCATACGCACTAACTTTAGGGAAAACATAAAAGCTGCTGTCGGACGTTTTTTCGTTTTTCAATAAATGATATTT
>CANQQG010000041.1 GCA_947625875.1 uncultured Lachnospiraceae bacterium | reverse complement strand
TAAATTTCTTTTCCTGCACGATATTCAGTTGTCAAATTTCAGTTGGAATCTCATTCATTGAGATTCCGAGAAGTTATGAGCCTTTGTATATAAAGACGCATTTTGCAGAAGGGAGGTTGCGCGCAAAAATTTTTTTTGCCGCATATTTTTTTCTCCGCGCCTGTGCGCAAAAAAACCGCTGTGGAATTTCCCACAGCAGTTTTTCTGTTTTTATTATTCAACATCCTGCAAAGCCCGGCTGTTTTCCTCGCCTGTACGGACTTTGACAACTCTTGCCACATTAAATACAAAGATCTTGCCGTCGCCAATATGGCCGGTGTAGAGCGCTTTTTTCACCGTGCTGACCACATCGTCAACCGGAATCTTATTCACGACAACTTCCACTTTAATCTTCGGCAGCAATGTCGCATCCATCTCAACGCCACGATAATACTCGCCGGCGCCCTTCTGGATACCGCAGCCCATAACCTGCGTTACGGTCATGCCCGTCACGCCCAGGTCGTTTAACGCTTTCTTTAATTTATCAAAGCGCGAGAGCTTTGCAATAATCGCCACTTTGTACATGCCTGTTTCCAAAAGCCCGGCATTTCCGGTAACCGGAACCGCTGCGTCAAGCTGTGCGGCAGAGGCAAGTTCCGGATTGTCCTCGCCGAGGTCTGTGTTTTCATTGATATCCATCGTACCGGATACATCATTGATCGCAAAGCCGGAATATGCGCTTGCAAGGCCATGCTCATGCAGGTCAAGGCCGTCGATCTCAATTTCCGGTTCCACGCGCAGCCCGATCGTATGCTTGATCAGCTGGAAGATGATCGTCATCATGACAGCCACCCACGCGGCAACCGCAAGCACGCCGAGGATCTGTGTGCCCAAAAACTTGAATCCGCCG
This sequence comes from uncultured Lachnospiraceae bacterium, assembly GCA_947625875.1. GTDB lineage: Bacteria > Bacillota > Clostridia > Lachnospirales > Lachnospiraceae > Eubacterium_J. Next base: position 24,500 of record CANQQG010000041.1, on the reverse strand, counting down.
CCATAGAACAGACCGCCGTCTGTCGCAAACAAACCTGTCGCGATCGTACCAAACATACCACACGCGCCATGTACCGAAATCGCGCCGACCGGATCGTCGATTTTTGCCACCTTGTCAAAAAATTCCACAGAAAATACTACAAGGAACCCGGCGATCAGGCCGATGAAAAATGCGCCGAACGGATCGACCACATCGCAGCCTGCCGTAATCGCAACCAGCCCTGCCAGAGAGCCATTCAGCGTCATGGAAACATCCGGTTTCTTATAACGGATCCATGTCACGCATAATACCACACACGTTGCGACCGCCGCCGCAAGGTTCGTGTTCATAAAAATCAAAGAAGCGGACATCATCGCTTCATCGCTGCTCATGGATACGGTCGAGCAGCCGTTGAAACCAAACCAGCAGAACCAGAGGATAAACACGCCGAGCGCTACGGCTGTCAGGTTATGCCCCGGGATCGCCTTCGGCTTTCCTTCTTTATCATATTTGCCAATACGAGGCCCTAATGTCGCTGCCCCGATGCAGGCCGCGATGCCGCCCACCATATGGACTGCGCAGGAGCCTGCAAAATCATGGAAGCCAAGCTGTGACAGCCAGCCGCCGCCCCATACCCAGTGACCGGAGATCGGATACACGATCAGGGAGATCAGCGCACTGTATACACAGTAGGAGCTGAATTTTGTGCGCTCCGCCATGGAACCGGAAACGATCGTCGCCGCTGTCGCGCAGAAAACGGTCTGGAAGATCACATAGCACCATTTCGGAAGCGTGCCGAAATCATAGGAACCGAGGATAAACGGATCGAAACCGCCGATCAGCGCGCCGGAACCGCCAAACATAATGCCGAACCCAACCAACCAGAACGCCGGCGTGCCGATGCAGAAGTCCATAAGGTTCTTCATCAAAATGTTACCTGTGTTTTTTGCCCTTGTCAGTCCCGCTTCGCAAAGCGAAAAGCCCGCCTGCATGAAAAATACCATGGCAGCTCCAAGCAATGTCCACAAGACGTCAACTGATACATAAGTCATATTCTTTTCCTCCCTTTAGAGATAAAATTTTGTAAAAAAAATACAATGGTGGCGTACTCCACAGCTTTGTGGCTCCATCATTGTATTTATAAGGCGGCGGGGATTCCCCGCTCGCAAAAAAAGGCGCTGCGGATTATCTCCCAGCGCCTTTGCTTTATGTACGTTAGTATAACAGGAGTTTCCCTCCCTGTCAATTTTAATTTTTATTAAATATTTATATTTTTTTATAATTTTTTTGTAAAAAATTCACAAAACCATCTGAAAAATCGTTTATGATAGAAAAAACAAACACAGGAGGTCTTATGCCATGCAGAATATACCGGACGATCCCGTCATGCTGTTAAGCTACATCAACACGCAGTTAAGGGATAACTACCCTTCCCTGACAGAACTCTGCCGCGCGCTTTCTTTCAATGAGACACAGATAAAAGAAAAACTCGAAGCCATTGATTACGTTTATGAAGCGGACGCAAACCAGTTCCGGTGAGCCGCCTATTTTTCCCGCGCCTTCATCTGCGCAAGCAGGCTCTTTGTATTTTCCGCAATATCCCCGCGGAACACCGCGCTGCCCGCCACGATGACATTCGCGCCGGCCTCCAGCGCCGCAGAAAGCGTCAGGGCGTTGATCCCGCCGTCCACCTCAATATCCGTCTTTAAGCCGCGCCGATTGATCAGCGCCTTTAAATCCCGCACCTTATCCAGCGTATACGGGATCAGCGACTGCCCGCCAAACCCCGGATTTACGGTCATAACCAATACCATGTCCACATCCGCGAGCACATACTCCAATACGCCCAACGGCGTCGCCGGACAAAGCGCCACGCCCGCGAGCAGCCCTTTTTCCTTGATCTCGCGCACCGCCCGGTCCAGATCGGCGCACGCCTCCGCATGCACCGTAATAATATCCGCGCCGCAGGCGGCGATCTCATCAATATAGCGCAGCGGCCGTTCGATCATCAGATGCACATCCAGCATCAGCCCCGTCACTTCGCGCAGCGAACGCAGCACCGGCAGCCCAAAGGAAATATTCGGCACAAAATGCCCGTCCATGACGTCAAAATGCAGATACTGCGCGCCCGCCTGCTCCACGAAAGCGACCTGCTCCCCCAGCCTGGAAAAATCCGCCGCTAAAATCGACGGTGACAAACAATTCATACACATACCCTCCACCCGTTTTTACTGTATTTACCCCAAATACCTTCCAAAACCATTTAATCCAGTTTACATTTTATCATGTACCCAATCGACCAGATCAGGCCCGCCACAGTCAGTGACAGCCAGCATTTGATGACCGTCACGATGACCAGCAGGACGCTGACCTGCCCGGACTTATACGCGACATACAGCCGCGCCAGCGGCTTTATGATCATCACCCAGAGCCCGACATACAATGCCAGCAGACTGCCCGCCAGCACGCTCATCCAGCCGGTTATTTTCTTTATCCTGACCACAGGATTTTCCTCACGATTGAATGTTTCTTTCATCTCTCCAACACTTCATTCCTTTAATTTAAAATCAGTGTCCCACAAGGTTTCTGTTCATTGCCGCGATCAGCGCATCGATCGCCGCGCGCATCGTATCCGGATCGATGCCGATGCCAAAGCAGAGCTTCCCGTTCTGCCCCTTAATGCCCACATACGCGATCGCGCTCGCATCCGAACTCGCGCCGAGCGAATGCTCTTCATAGCAGATGATCTCGCATGGCTTGCCGAAATATTCCGCAAAGGTATTGCTCACCGCATTCAGACGGCCGTTCCCGACCGCTTCCGCGATATGCTTTTTCCCATGCTCAATGATATTGATGGTAGCCGTAATATTATTGCCCGGCTCCTGGCGGAAATGGCAGCCTTTGATGTCAAAGATCGGCGTATAGTTTTTATACCGCTTAATAAATATGTCATAGATTTCCTTCGGCAGCAGCTCCGCGTGCGCTTTATCCGAAACGTCCTTTACCGCATAGCCCAGATCCTCCCGCATCTGATACGGGATCTTTAACCCGAAATTCTGCTCCAGCACATATGCGACGCCGCCCTTTCCGGACTGGCTGTTAATACGGATCACGTCACTGTCGTATTTCCTGCCGACGTCCTCCGGATTGATCGGAAGGTACGGCACCGTCCAGTGCGCCGGATCTTTCTCCTCGCGGTATTTCATGCCCTTTGCGATCGCGTCCTGATGCGAGCCGGAAAACGCCGCAAATACCAGCTTGCCGCAGTACGGATGGCGCATATGGATATCCATCTGCGTCAGGCGCTCATATACTTCCGCGATATGCGGCATATCGGACAGGTCGAGCTTCGGGTCTACGCCCTGCGCATACAGATTCATCGCAAGTATGATAATATCCACGTTGCCGGTGCGCTCCCCGTTCCCAAACAGTGTGCCTTCGATCCGGTCCGCTCCCGCGAGCAGGCCCATCTCCGCGTCGCTCACGCCGCAGCCCCGGTCGTTGTGCGGGTGCAGCGACAGGATCACCGCGTCGCGGTTATGCAGATGCTTGCTGACGTATTCCACTTGGCTTGCAAACACATGCGGCATGGACATCTCCACAGTCGCCGGGATATTGATATACGCCCTGTGCTCCGGCGTCGGCTGCCAGATATCCAAAACGTCATTGCAGACGTCCACCGCATAATCAACCTCTGTCCCCGTAAAGCTCTCCGGGCTGTACTCAAAATAAATATTCCCTTCCGCCCCGGCAGCCAGCTCTTTTAACAGCTTCGCGCCGTCTACCGCAATCTTGCGTATCTCGTCCTTATCCTTGCGGAACACCTGCTCGCGCTGCGCCAGCGAAGTGGGATTATATACATGCACAATGACATTCGGCGCGCCCTTTACCGCCTCAAACGTCCTGCGGATAATATGCTCCCTCGCCTGTGTCAGAACCTGTATCGTCACGTCCTGCGGGATCATATTTTTATCTATCAAAGTGCGCAGGAACTGATACTCCGTCTCGGAAGCCGCCGGGAAACCGACCTCGATCTCCTTAAACCCAAGCTCCACAAGCAGCGTAAAAAATTCCAGCTTTTCGTCTAAACCCATCGGCTCGATCAGCGCCTGGTTGCCGTCGCGCAGATCCACGCTGCACCAGATCGGCGCATGGTCTACGTATTCCTTTTTTGTCCAGTCCATGCACTCCTCCGGCGGCATAAAATAGTTTCTCTGATACTGTTTATAATCAAACATGTCCTTCCCTCCAAATCCCAGATGTGCCCTAAGTGTTCTTATATTATACCTGATATTTTTCAATTTGAAAAGAGTTTCGGCAAAACGTCAGCGCGATTTCCGGATACACGCCCCCATCGCCTCGATCACGCTGCTGCGCAGCCCTTTTTCTTCCAGCACGCGCACCGCTTCGATCGTCGTCCCGCCCGGCGAGCAGACCATGTCCTTTAATATGCCCGGATGCAGCCCGGTCTGCAATACCATTTTTGCGCTGCCATACACTGCCTGCGCCGCGAATTTATACGCCTGCGCGCGCGGCATCCCGCCCGCGACAGCCGCGTCCGCCATTGCCTCGATAAAGATAAACACATACGCCGGGGAACTGCCGCTGACCGCCGTCACGACGTCCATCAGATGCTCCGCGACCTCTTCCGCTTTCCCGAAACATCCCAAAAGCCCCGCAACTGCCCGTTTTTCTTCCTCTGTCACCTGCTGATTCACGCAATACGCCGTCATGCCTTCTTTTACCATCGCGGGCGTATTCGGCATGGTGCGCACGAGCTTCACCGGCCGCCCGAACTGCCCCTCCAGCCATTCGAGCGTTTTCCCCGGCGCGACCGACACAAAGATCTGCCCGTCCCTTACTGCGGGGCGGATCTCTTTTATCACTTCTTCGTAATACTGCGGCTTCACCGCCAGAAAAACCAGATCTGCGGACGCCGCAAGCTCCTGATTCGACGCCGCGCACACAATCCCCGTCTCCCGCACGATCCGCTCCTTTGACGCCGCGCTCTTTGCCGATGCGATCAGCGTATGCTCTCTTTTTTCATCCGCCGCCAAAATACCCTTTATCATAGCGGTTCCCATATTTCCACACCCGATAAAACCGATTTTCATGCTCTCATCCTCCAATTTCTTTATCCTCTGCTGACTATTATATTTTATCTTCAAAAAGTCTGCAAGCCCCTGAAAAGGCAAAACCCGCCGCATAGGCCGCGCAGACAGACAGAAACCCCAAAAACCGTTTTTCGGGACAGCGGATATGATTAACTTGCCACATCTGCATTTTTGGATTATAATAACCGCATACTGTTTTCAGGATAAAGGCAAACGCCACAGGAGGTTTTACAAATGCATATCACCACAATTTTCATATGGTTTATTTTATACAGTATTTTAGGCTGGATCTATGAAACGATCTACTGCAGCGTCAAATCCTTAAAATGGGATAACCGCGGCATGCTGCTCGGCCCGTACTGCCCGATCTATGGCGTCGGCGCGGTGCTTGACGTGCTGCTCTGCTCATCCATGCCGAATGCGGGCGCGGTATTTTTCTCCTGCATGGCCGGATCCGCCGTAATTGAATACGTCACCTCTTATACGACAGAGCGGCTGTTCCATGCCGTCTGGTGGGATTACAGCGACCTCCCGTTCAATATCAGGGGGCGCATCTGCCTGCCATGTACGCTTGGCTTTGGCGTGGCGGGGCTGATCGTGCTGTATGGCCTCCACCCTTATATGGAAAAACTGACCAACCCGATTCCCTTATATTGGCAGGAACCGATCGCGCTCCTGTTTATGGCGGTATTCGCGGCCGACTGTGCGCTGACCGCCGACTCGCTTGCCCAGATCAACGTAAAGCTCGCCGCTACCATGGACGCCGTCAACCTGCAGATCTCCGAGCGCTACGAAGCATTTATCGAGAACGCAAAACAGAGCATTTCCGCGGGTTCCGGCGCGCGCCGGGAAAGGATATCGCTGGAAGATTATAAAGAGCGGCGCACAAAAGAGGAACTGGAAAAAACACTTTCCACGATGGGCCTCATGCAGACACACGCGGTGCGCTCCTCTGCAACGTTCCGCATGGGCTACAGCGAGCTTGGCGGAAAAATGAAACATATGCTCCGCCACCGCGCGCACAAAGAGGCGTAGCCGCAGAAGATACGGAAAAAATTACAGCAAAAAAGAAAGGAACCTGCCGCCATGAGATTAACCGAGAAAGAATCCCGCGAGATCAGAAAGCTGCTGCGCGATCTCCCGGTTACCGAAGAAGCCGCGCGGATGAAACAATATGTCCAGCACGGCGAAATATCCACCTACGACCATGTAATCAGCGTCGTGCGGCTGAGCTTTTTATTAAACCGCCGCTTCCATCTGGGCGCGTCCGAGGCGGAGCTGGTGCGCGGCGCATTCCTGCACGATTTTTATCTGTATGACTGGCATGAAAACGGTTATTTCGGCAGGCTGCACGGCATCCATCATCCGGGCATCGCGCTTGAAAATGCAAAGGAGCGCTATGACCTGACTCCTGCGGAGCAAAACATCATCCAAAGCCATATGTGGCCCCTGACGCTTTTTTCCGTTCCAAAATGCCGCGCAGCGGCGATCGTCTGTTTCGCCGATAAAGTCTGCTCCGCATACGAAACGGTCGTGCGGAAAAAGAGTTTCCAGTGTTAAAAAAAGCGGGCAAGCCCGCTTTTTTCTATTACTCCTGCGTCACCCACGCAAGAATGCCCTTATTCGCCGGAATATCCACACTCAATTTCCCGCCGCTGACCGTCAGTTCTTCACAGTCCGTAAGGATCAGGCTCTCCTTTGTATCCGCCTCCCAGTCGATCTTCGCATCCAGAATATTGACCGCTTTGGCGCCATTGACCGGAAACTCCACATGGAACGGCTGATCATCATTATTAACAAGCGCTACCATGGAAGATGTTTCCATGATCCTGCCTACCGCAAACTGGCGGTTTGTCAGCAGCATCTCCTGATAACGCCCTTCGTTTAATTCCGCGAACTGCTGCTTCGCGCGTCCGAGCAGGCAGTGCAGATGCGTGATCTCGTCCTTTTCATACATATCCTCATAATCCGCAAGGCTGAGATCCGGACGGAGGTTCCAGTCCGAGCCGCGCTGCTTTTCCCCTTCAATCGAAAATTCGGATCCGTAATATACGGACGGAATGCCGTAGATCGTATACAGCAGTACGGTCACCGGATACAAATGCTCTTTATTGTTCAGCTTATTATAGATGCGCGCCACATCATGGTTGTCCACAAACGTGTACAGCTTTTCCCCTCTGCAGAGGTCGTTCAGCCTGCGTATCGTGTGCGCGATCTCAAAATAGTTGTGGTCGTTATGCCCCGAAAACAGCCCTTTGTGCAGTTCGTAATTCGTCACGCAATGCAGCGTCTGCGGGTTCACCCACCGGCCGTAATCCCCATGGATAACCTCGCCCATCAGCCAGAATTCCGGCTTTACGTCATTGGCCACATTCCGCAGGTCTTTCATGAAATCAAAATCCAGCACGTCCGCCGCGTCCAGCCGGATGCCGTCTATATCAAATTCGTCCACCCAGTAACGCACTGTCTCAAAATGATAATCCTTTACCTGCGGGTTGCGCTGGTTTAATTTCACGAGCAGGTTGTGCCCGCCCCAGTTCTCGTAGCAGAAACCGTCGTTGTATTCATTGTTGCCCCAGAAATTGACATTCAAAAACCAGTCTTTATACGGCGAGCTTTCGCGTTTTTCCTTTAAGTCCAAAAATGCAAAAAAATCACGCCCGACATGGTTGAATACGCCGTCCACAATCACATGCATATCCATATCATGGCACTTCTTCACCCATGCCCGAAATTCCCCGTTCGTCCCAAGCCTGCGGTCAACCCTGCGGTAATCAATGGTGTCATACCCATGTGTGCCCGATTCAAAAAGCGGCCCGATATAAATCGCGTTGCAACCGATCTTTTTTGCATGTTCCGCCCATTCCGTCAATTTATCGAAATGCGAAGTCTCCTTTCCGTTATTCTCATGCTCACATCCGCAAAGCCCGAGCGGATAGATGTGATAAAATACTGCGCTGTCATACCAAGCCATTCTTTCAATCTCCTATTTCATTTTTTGTCCGTAACTGTCCACTGACTGTGTCGTTACTTTCTATAATTAAATGCATCTTCCATGCATCTTTATAGCTATGCCATAGGCACAGACCCCGCGTATCTGCCATTGATCACATAATAGGCAGCCCCGTCCTCCTGGCGGACGTAGATCTCCACTTCCTTCAGCTCTTTTGCCGTATGGATCTTTACAAACTTCTCAATGGCGCGTTCCACGATCGCATCTCCGTCGCACTGCTGCCCCCGGTACTCAAACACCAGTTTCCGGTTGATCCCCTGTTTCCAGAGCGGTTCCATTGTGTCCAGTTCCCAGTCCTGTTCGTTATCATTTGAGTCCCACAGCATCACATAACTCTCAATCCTGTGATTTACGACGTAATATGCTTTACTGTCCTCTGTTTTGACATAAACAGCGATATCCCGCGCCGGTTCTTCATATTTGGACAGGTAATCGTCCAGCGCCCGCTTCATGATCCGCGTCAGGTTGATCTCCTTCTCATAATACTGTAAGTAAACGCTGAGCCTTACATCCGGATTTAACATAACAATCCCCCCATTCACTGTAATGCATATTACTGCTTATACATATATTTTAGTATATTTTTCCTAATTTGTATAGCATGATTCGATAATTTTTTTAACAAATTTAATAGTTACCGCTCCCTTGACTTTTTTTGGAATCGTGCTAAACTTTTTTACGGATTTACATAAATATTTCAGAGGAGGGCATAAAAAATGTCAATTGCACAAATTTTAGCTGTCATTATTTTCGTTGCAATGTTCGTCATGATCGTACTCGACAAGATCGAGCGCCATTATGTGACGCTTGCATGCGGCGTACTGACACTCGTGCTGGTTTTTGGGATCGCAATGCGTGACGTTGACGCCATCATTGAAACTCTGAACCTGCGCAGCATTTTTACCGTTGGTTTCTGGTATGCGGCCGGCGAATCCGCCGAGACTTCCGCAGGCATCAACTGGTCCACCATCATCTTTATCGCCGGCATGATGGTTATGGTAGAAGGCATGGCAAAAGCGGGATTTTTCCAGTGGTTATGCATGAGGCTGGCAAAACTGGTAAACTATAAACCTGTGCCGCTTTTTATCGCGTTCATGATCATGTCATCCATTCTTGCCATGTTCATCGACAGTATTACAGTAATCCTGTTTCTGGCGGCGGTTACGGTAGAGCTGGCAAAGCTGTTAAAATTTAATCCGATCCCGATGATATTATCCGAGATCTTCTGCGCGAACCTCGGCGGCTCGGCTACCATGTGCGGCGACCCGCCAAACATTATCATCGGGACGTCGCTCGGCTATTCTTTTGCCGACTTTTTGACAAACACAGGGCTCATCGCCTTAGTCAGCCTGATCGTCGTCGTGATTTATTTTTACCTTGTATTCCGTAAGGAATTAACAAGTACGAACGCAAATATCAATCCGGCAAATATGCCGGATCCAAAGGACGCGATCAAGAGCAGGACAGAATTTATAACCAGCTGCGTTATTTTTGCCTGCGCCGTTGTCATGCTCGTCTCCCATGCGCAGACAGGGCTTACGGTTGCATTTATCGGTACGGTCATTGCGATCGTCACCTTGCTTACTTCATGGAAATACGCGCTGGAATTATTAAAGAAAGTAGATTATAAGACGCTGTTATTTTTCGTCGGCTTATTTATGGTAGTCGGCGGGCTCGAACAGACCGGCATTTTAGAGATCATCGCAAACTTTATCGGCCAGGTGAGCCATGGCAACTTAAAGCTGATGGTTGCGATCATTATCTGGATTTCCGCGATCGCAAGCGCATTTGTGGATAATATCCCGTTTGCCGCAACGATGGTTCCGGTCATCAACAGCCTTGCCGCTTCACAGGGCGTCAGCCTTGAAACGCTTGCATGGGCGCTTTCCATGGGAACCGACATCGGCGGGAGCGCAACGCCGATCGGCGCATCCGCAAACGTCGTCGGCACATCTGTTGCAGCGAAAAACGGTTATCCGATCGGCTGGGGCAGGTACTGCAAAGCTTCCGCCCCTGCAACAATCCTTGTAGTTGCAATATCGATGCTGATGATCTTTATACGCTACTGTTAAAGAAAGGAGACGGGCAATGGAAAAACAAATCCTGATTACGGTCAGCCGCGAATACGGGAGCGGCGGACATGTGATCGCAGAAAAGATCGCAAAAGATTTTGGCTTGAAGCTGTACGATAGAAGTATGCTCGACGAGATCGCCAATGAAAAGAACATCCACGTAGACGTCTTAGAGGAATACGATGAAAAGCCGAGAAATAAAATGCTGACAAGGCGCGTGGGCGTCCACTCAAATTCGATGGAAGAGATCGTCGCCGATATGCAGTTTGATTTTATCCGCGAAAAAGCGGAAAGCGGCGAGTCGTTCGTCGTCGTCGGACGCTGCGCGGAGACGGTGCTGCGCAGGTTTGACGGCCTGATCAATATCTTTATCACCGGCGATAAAGCCAGCAAACAGAAGCGGATCGAGGAGATTTACCATCTGACAAAATCCGAAGCCGCTGAAAAAATCAAGCGCCATGACAAAAAAAGGAAACGCTACCACGACAGGCATTCCGATTTCAAATGGGGCGACTCCAGGCATTACGACCTGTGCATCAACAGCAGCAAGCTTGGCCTGGAAAAAACAGGCGATATCCTCGAAGAATATATCAAAGCAAGAATCAACTGAGTTTAAACTTTTTAAAGAATTTTTGTTGAATGTATGTGGAACATGTGGTATAATGTTCTCAGAAAAGGAAAGCGTCCACCCCAAAAGTGGATGCCTCCAATTGGGTTTTATGTCCTTAAGGACACCGCCCCTCTGTTGGCAGACAGAGGGGCTTATTTTTTGCGCTTTTTCTTTCTCTTCTGGAGAAAGGCAAGCAACGCTACAATTAGACTGCCAAAGGCACATAACAAAGTTAATATGCCGATAAAAATCGAAATGATTTCAAAAGCTGTCATATAACGCCACCTCCCTTCCTATGTATTCCGGCAAGCCGGTCATTAAGCGGGGAGGCTACCCACCCTGTCATGGACGCTTTCCTATGGCTTTCGCCACGTCCAATATACCATTTCCAACGTCACATTTCAACCGTTTTCTACAATTCCTCGTTCAGCAATTTGAAGCGCCAATCTGGCGCTTCAAAATCGTATCCTCTTCTTAAAATGGATTTTCTTTATAATTTCCGCTTCCGCCATTTGGGACATACGCAAAAGCCGCGCTCTTGCCCTTCAGCCGCAGATACAGTCCCGCCATCGTCAGAAGCTGGTACGGGCGCGCATAAAACAGATTTACAATGCCGAGTGTGATCGCGCCCAGGAAATTCCAGCCGAGGAACGACAAATCCAGCACAAACGCGTTCCATTTATCGCCCATCATCATTTCCCTGCTGATACGGAACGCCTCGGAAGATTCCATGTCCGGATATTCCGCGATCAGAAACGGCACCATCGCATATTCATAAGCCTTGACAATGCCCGGTATGACAAAAAGCAGCGACCACAGCGCGGTATACAGGTTTTTTAAAAACATCGTCTTTACGATATTCCCATAACAGTTCTTAAACGCAAATACCATCTCGCCAAACTGCGGCTTTACCTCCCGCGCCATCGTCATATAGCGGATACAGCCCACCTGAATCGGGTGGAATACAAAGATCGAAAGCGCCAGGGCGCCGACCGCGCCGATCAAAACAGCGATCAGGGCGAGGCCCAGAAAACCCATCAGAAACCTGTCATGATGGGCATTCGGCATATGCGAATAGCCCCCGTCGTCCATCGTATGCTCCGCATACCGCCATGTGCCGCCGCCACCCATATATCCGCCTCCGCCGGCAACAAGCCCGTAAATAAAAGCCACCAGCACAAACGGCCAGTAATTCAGGCTCAAGAGATTTCTGGAATCCGCCTTTAACTCCTGTCTGCTCCACATAATCATGATCCCCTTTCCACAAAACAGACTTACAGCTGCGTTTCTACAAAAATATCATAAATGGCTTTGATCGCATTTTCAAAATCATCGTTATGCACGCCGATAATGATATTCAGTTCCGAAGAGCCCTGGTCGATCATCTTGACATTGACGTTTGCATGCGCCAATGCGGAAAAGATCCTGCCCGCCGTACCGCGCGTGCTCTTCATGCCGCGTCCGACAACCGCGATCAGCGCCAGATCCGCTTCGAGGTCGATGCTGTCCGGCTCCGCCAGACGGTGCAGCGCGGACAGGACGCTCTGCTCTTTCCCCTCAAACTCTTCCTGATGGACAAAAACCGTAAAGGTGTCAATGCCGGACGGCGTATGCTCGAACGAAATGTCATTTTCCTCAAACGCCGCCAGTACCTTCCTGCCAAACCCGATCTCCGAGTTCATCATGTCCTTTTCAATATTGACCGCGACAAAGCCCTTTTTGCCGGCGATGCCCGTAATCGTATACTCCGGCTTCTGGCAGGTGCTTTCCACGATATAGGTGCCATGGTCCTCCGGCGCGTTCGTATTTTTAATATTGATCGGAATGCCCTCCTTGCGCACCGGGAAGATCGCGTCCTCGTGCAGCACCGTCGCGCCCATATAGGACAGCTCGCGCAGCTCCTTATACGTAATGACCTTAATGCCCTTTGGATCCTTGATAATGCGCGGATCCGCGATCAAAAAGCCCGATACGTCCGTCCAGTTTTCGTACAGATCCGCTTTACACGCCTTTGCCACGATCGAGCCCGTAATGTCCGAGCCGCCGCGCGAAAACGTGACGACCGCGCCATTTTCCTTTGCCCCGTAAAATCCCGGGATTACGGCGCGCTCACTTTTTTTCAGGCGTTCGCGCAGGATCTGATTCGTCGTCTCCGCATCAAAATCCCCGTTCCTGTCAAACCGGATCACCTCCGCCGCGTCGATAAAATCAAAGCCCAGATAATTCGCCATAATAATGCCGTTTAAATATTCGCCGCGGGACGCCGCATAATCTATCCCGGCTTTCTTCCGAAAATTTTCCTCAATGATCTTAAACTCGTCATCGAGCGTCATTTTTAATTTCAGCCCGTTCATGATCTCATTATACCGCGCGCGGATCTTGCGCAGTGCGGGCTTCATATTTTCCTCGTCTCCCGCTTCCGCAAGCGCGTAGCAGGAATACAGCATATCCGTAACCTTCGTATCGTTTTTATGGCGCTTTCCCGGCGCGCTCGGCACGACATAGCGCCGCTTTGCATCCGCGCGGATAATATCGCCGACCTTGCGGAACTGCTCCGCGCTTGCCAGTGAACTGCCTCCAAATTTTACAACCTTAACCATTTCCTACCTCCAAATCTGTCATCACATCATCTGCTCCATATATTCGCTCGCCTCATCTAAAATATCGTCCATATCGTCGTCCCCGACGTCAACCTGGTGCGGCGGTTTCCGGTAAAAGATATCGTACATGACCGGAATGATAAACAGCGTCATCAGCGTCGCATACAAAAGGCCGCCCACAACGACGATCGCCATGCCGCGCCCCATCGCGTTCCCCGCTTCCTGGCTGAAGATCATCATGCTCATGGACAGGATCGTCGTAAGCGCCGTCATAAGGATCGGGCGCATCCTCGTTTTGCCGGTTGCGATCAGCGCATTCCTGCGGTCAAGCCCGCCGATGCGCAGCTGGTTTACATAATCGACAAACACGATGCCGTTATTTACAACCGTACCCATCAGGATCGTAAACCCAAGCAGGCTCATCATCGACAGCTGCTCGCCGAACGCCAGCAGGCCGAGCAGGCCGCCCGTAAACGCAAGCGGTATCGTAAACAGCACGATAAACGGGGACAGCAGGCTCTGGAACTGCGCGACCATGATCAGGTAAATCAGCAAAAAGCCAAGCGCCATCAGCTGCAGCATCTGCGACACCATATCCTCCACCTGCTCACTCTCGCCGCTGACGTCCACCGTATAGCCGTCCGGCAGCTCCAGATTCTTTAAAAGTTTATTTAATTCCCTTGTCAGAAGCGTCGTATTATACCCTTCCATCGTATCCGCCGTCACCGTAATGTAATGCGACTGGTTCTCCCTTGATATGGAAGCAAGGCTCCTGCCCTCCTCCAATGCGGCAAAATCGCTGAGCGGATACGTCTTCGTCACGCTGTTGCCCTCGCTGTCCGTCGTCGTGCCATCCAGTTCCATATCAAGCAGGTTTTCCTTATCCGGCAGGTTCGTTTCATCTACGATCTGCACGACCATTTCCGTATCGCCGACCGTCATTGTCACAGAATCCTTTTCCGTCGTCAGCCGCGCGGCAAGCGCGCTGTAGATCTGCGCGACCGTAAGCCCCCGGCGCATCGCCTTATCGCGGTCGATGACCAGCTTGATTTCTTTTGCGCCGTCCTCCTGCCCGTTTGAGATATTTTCAAATCCCTTCACCTGTCCGACCAGATCCTGCACATCCTCGCTGATCTCTAAGAGCTTTTCCTCGTCACTGCCGTAAATATTCAGCGTCAGCCCCTCGCCCATCAATGCCGTCATATCGCCCATGGCGGAAGAGGAAACCGTCACTTCGCAGCCGAGGCCCTGCGTCGCCTTTTCCAGCTTTTTGGATATCCGGCGGATATCCCCCACCTTTGTTACATCCTCATCTAATAAAACCGAAAAAGAATAACTCAGATAATTATCCTGCCCGCCGCTTACGCCCATAATGCCCGCGGAGCTTCCGGCGTCCATCGCGCCGACCGTCGCAACTTTGTCAACGGAAAGTGCGGCGTCCATCACCTTATCCGCCAGCGCATACGCGTCTTCTTTTTCCGTATCCTCCGGAACCGTCACTGTCATGGAGATCTGCTCCCCGGTCATTTCCGGCAGCATCGTGATCCCCATGCGGGACACTTCATAGACAGCCATCGCCAGAAGCAGGATCGAAATCGCAAGCGGCACGATCTTTACTTTCAGGCAAAAGCCCAAAATGACGCCGTAAATATCCTGTATTTTTTCAAACAGCGGGTAGGATTTTTGCTTTGTCTTTTTCAATATAATCGAACCCGCCGTCGGCACAACGGTCAGCGCGACGATCAGGGACGCGGTCAGCGCGTAGGAGATCGTCAGCGCAAACGGAACCATCAGCTCCGCGACAAGGCCGGTCGTAAACACCATCGGCAGGAACACGCAGATCGTCGTCAGCGTGGACGCGATGATCGGCCCCGCCACCTGCTTTGCGCCCTGCACGCCCGCGCGCGGCGCAGACACGTCGCGGCTGCGGATCCGGTAAATATTCTCGATCACGACGATCGAGTTGTCCACAAGCATCCCGATCGCAAGCCCAAGCCCCGCCAGCGTCATAATGTTGATCGAAATGCCGGAGAAGTACATGATAACGATCGCAAACAATACGGAAAACGGAATGCTGAACGCCACCACAAGCGTCGGCTTCACATCTTTAAAGAACAGGATCAATACAAACACCGCCAGCAGCGCGCCCGTAATCATGCTCTCTAAAATACTGCTGATGAACATGGTAATATAGTCGCCCTGGTCCATCAGCGGCATGATATCCAGCCCCGGATAGTCCGCCTCGAGCTTTTCTATCGCTTTTTTGCACGTTTTGGAAACGTCGCTCGTGCTTGCCGTACTGCCTTTGAAAATCGAAAGCAGCACGCCGGTTTCGCCGTTTAACCGCGCGTAGCTCTCTCCGGCGTTATCAATGACCGTAATATCCGCCACATCCGAAAGCCTTACGTTTCCGACTCCCGCAAGGCGGACTAAGAGCATATCCTCCAGCCCTTCCACGCTGTCGTAATGCTCCCCGACCTTGATCAGCCACTGGCTTGCCGTCTGGTCCTCCACATAACCGGCAGGCATGGAAAAATCCTGCGCTGTGATCAGCTGCGAAAGCGTATCCATATTCGCAAGGCTGTCGATATTCGCATTTTCAAGCGCCGCTTTCCGCGACTGCAGGTACTGCCTGCGCGCATCTTTAAGCTCCGCCTCGGCCTCTTCCAGATCTTTTTTCGATGCGTCGATGCCGGATATGCCGCTCGCCATCTGCGCATCGCCGGATCCCATGGAAACCGCCGCCTCGAAGCTGCCCTCGCTCGCTTCCTTATACTGTTTGTCAATTTCCGCCATCTGGCTCTGCAGCTGCTTTACTGCCATCTCCACCGCCGCAATCTCCGTTTCCAGATTGGCGATGCCTGTTTCAATCTGCGGAATCCGTTTTGTCACGATATTCGACAGATTCTGCAGATTTTCCAGCGTCAGGTCTTTGATCTGGTCTCCCATGCCAAGCTCTGACGCCCATTTTGTAAACGCTTCCAGCTTTTCCGGATCGGCAACCGCATCCTCAACGCTCTTTGGGATCTGGACGCCCGCCTGCTGCGCAGGCTGCGCCAGCGTAAGCTGAAATGCCGCAAACGCCGCGTTCAGCTGGTTATAAGCCTCCTCCACTTTGTTGTCCTCATAAGCTTTTTTCTCAGCCTCTAACCCTGCCTTGGAAGCCTGTAAGCTCGTCAGGTTCGCTTCATACGCCGCTTTTGCCGCCTGCGCCTGGTCAAGCGCAAGCTCCGCGTCCGCAAGCTGCTGCGCCGTCTGCGACTGCGTTTCTTTCAAATCCTCCTGCTGGCGTTCCAGCTCGGCTTTCGCATCGTCCAGCTTCTGTTTTCCCTCTTCGATCTGCGCCTCCGCGTCTTTGATTTGCTTTCGCGCTTCCGCGAGTTTTTTATTGGTCTTTTCCAGAATCTTATCATTGACCGCGTCTATTTTATCCTCATTTAAGCGCACTTCCACCGTCTGCTCCACGCTGCCGACCGCCGTTACGCTCGCGACGCCGCCCTGCCGCTCGAAATAAGGCCGGATCACATCCTCTGTAAAATCAGAGATCTCATAAATATCCTTGCCTTCATAGCTGACAGCCGTATACATCGTCGCCATCATATCCATGGAGATCTCCATCAGGTTCGGCATCCCGCATTCCTCCGGCAGGTCCAGCTGATTTAACTCCGCCGAGACTTTTACCATCGCGGAATCCATATTCGTGTCCTCCACAAATTCCAGCGTGACCATGCTGTAATTTTCCGCGCTGACGCTGGTAATGTTTTCCACGCCCGTCACAGTCCCCAACGCCTGCTCGATTGGCGCGGTCACGTCGCTCTCCACGCGCTCCGGGCTCGCCCCCGGCTCTGTCGTAATGACCATCATATATGGCAGGCTGATATCCGGCAGCAGGTCCGTCTGCATACGCGTCAGGCTGACCACGCCGATCACAAGCACGATGATGACTGCCACAAAGACGGTAAACGGCTTTTTTACACAATACTTTGTCATTTTCCTTCCCCCTGTAAATGATTTTGTGATATGTATTCCAAAAACCGCTCCACAGAGTAATTGAGGATCAGCTCCTTTGGGAACCCCGCCTCTTCAACCACTTCCATGGAATGGTCCGTATTCGCAAGATCCGTCATGTAATGCGCGTCGCTGTCCATAATGACCGGAACCCGCTGTTCCTTACACAGCCTTAAAATCATGAGCATATTTTCCTTCACGCCGCGCCTGCCGGCCATGCGCAGGGAATTATTATTAATTTCAAGCAGGGTATGATATTCTTTTGAGGCAGCCACAAGCTTTTCATAATCCAGCGGGCAGTTTCCGTCGTCCGGATGGCTGATAATATCAATGTACGGCCGCCTCATCACGTTTATGACCGCCGCCGTATTCTCCTCTATGCTCCCCGTCCGGTAAAGGTTCCCATGGATCCCCGCGATATTAAGATCCAGCTTTTTCATAATGCCCTCCGGCAGGTCGAGCGCGCCGTCATGATCCATGATATTGATCTCCGCGCCAAACAGCAGCCGTACCCCAAACAGCTCCCGCGGCAATACTTTTAAATTCAGAAAATAAATATCGTCGCACGTCCCCGGCATGAAATGCGTGTGCTCCGTAATCCCAAGCAGCTTCAGCCCCAGATCGGCCGCAGCCTTTGCCATTTCTGTGACCGTTCCGTAGGCATGGCCGCTCGCGACCGTATGCGTGTGGACGTCCAGTTCAAACTCCGTCATGCTTTTCCCCTCTTTCTGATTAACCTTACTAACTATAACTTATTTTTCCGTATCCGTCCAGTTTTTTATTTCAGCGGCGCACAAAAGGGAGCAGACATTCCAGACACTGAAATATCCGCTCCCAGATGAAAATGCTCCGCAACCTCAATTTAATTTACACGATATCCCCGCTGACCGCCTGCCACGCAATCCGGCACGCCGCCAGAAAGACGCCTGCCGCCAGAAACGCCGCGAGGCACAAAAACAGCGGCGCGACAGGGACTTTCCACATCTCGTACTCCGTCAGAAACCACTGCTCCAGCTGCATATACCGGGCAATCGCGCCGGCGTACGCTTCCGATCCATACTCCGCCCTCTCAACCAGCTCAGAATACTTCATGCTGTACCGGTACATCCACTCCAAAAACCGCTTCAGCCCGAAGACTGCGGCGCCGCCAAGCAAAAACGCCAGGGCGGGCGCCTTCATGAGCAGCAACGCCATATGCGCCCACAGTTTCCTTTTGGACGCCCCGATGGAGCGCAGCATGGCAATCTGCCGCTCCCGCTGCAGGAGCTGGAGCTTCATCGTCTGTACATAGCCGATGAAAGCAATGGCAACAAACATGAAAAAGACGGTAAACACAATACTGTATTCCCTGACCATCACCCATCTCTGCCTTGCCTTCCGCTGCGAGAGGGTGGAGACGTCCATCTCAGATTTCGTAAGGCTCACGTCGTCCAGAAGGCGATATACGTCACTGTCTGACGTCCCGTCCGCATACGTCAGGTATATCCTGTAAAACCTCCTGTCGATCCCCATGCTCCCCAGCTTCTTTGCCCCATTCCATGAAAAGAGCATGAGATAATCCACCTTATCTGACGTCGTGTAGCCCTGCATCGCGTCCAACAGGCTGTACAGAAGCGGCTCCTTTTCCCGCATAGAAGCGTCAGGATCCATCACATCCGATATTCCGCATGAAAAGACATCCTCGTACATGCATTCAAAAGTTTCTTTCCTGCGGTTCGGCTTCCCTGCATAGGCAAGAACCGAAATGGCGTCTGCGCCTTCAAACAGGCGTCTGCCGGACAGCGGCAATATAAGCGCCTTCCCCCGGTCCATCTCCTCCAAATCCGCCCCAAGCTTTAAGAGCAGTTCGTCATTTACCAGCATCGGCGTCCCGATATCATACAGGGTATATTGTTCCAGCCCGAGTCTTTTCATGGTCGCCTTTTCTTTATATTCCTCCCCGGCGTCTTCGAGGAAGCCGTCAAACTTTGCCATGTCACGCGGCGCGTTCACGCCACTGGCATAGCAGCCGTATATGTGCAGCGGCGTCCATGCAAAGCAATTTTTAAAAAGACCGCTGCCGGACAGCCGGTCCACGGTCTCCGCAGGCAGCCCCCATGCCATGTCCCTGAGATCCGCTATCGTATGGAAGTGCAGATCCTGCCGACACTTCATCACGCAGTCGATCCCATCCCTGCGCATATCAAGCCCGCTCCCCGCTTCAAATAATTCCCCCCGCGCCTGAATCTGCGGATTGGAAGGGCTGTCTTTTCCCTCCGTAGAAAAAAACATCATTGCCGCACAGCCAGTCACAAGCACGAGCGCCAAAGACACAACCTGCAGGAACCGGAGCAGCGGCTGCCGGAACACCTTGCTGACGCCGCCCCAAAAACTTTTTACCGGAGCGGCTTCTTTCTTTTCCCGCGTCCTGCCGGCGCCAGACAAAAGCCGCTTCAAAAATGCCACCGGCACAAAAAAAGCCACTGCCGACGCGGCAGCTGTAAGCAGGCATGCCATCAGACAGGGATCGTACGTGACTTGCCTGATTCCCCATTCCGCACCCCATGCACGATATAAATCCAGCCCGAAAAACCTGTGCTGCGCCTGCAAAAACAGTTCATAAACTACAACGCCAGAAATAAAGCCTGCAATCTGCCCGGCTGCTGTAAACGCCGCCCACTCCATTGCCAGCATTCTCCGCAGCCGCCTCAGGGGATACCCTGCACAGCGCATCATCCGCATGGATGAGAGCTTTCCCGGCATGACCGTCAGGACAGAGCAGAACAGGCATACCGCCATCACAGCGGAAGCGGCAAAACAGGCATACTGGTAAAAGACGCCCTTTGCGTCCCTGTGCTGGCCATACTCCTGTCCGTAAGAGAAAAAATAAGAGCTATCATATGCCCCTTCGCCATATCCCATATCAGCAGCCGCTATATACTTCCTTAACGTGACCCAGATCCGTTCCTGCTCCTTCTCCGGCAGGGATTTGAAACGGTCGCCATTTTGGACGCGCACCATGACGTCAAGCTGCGCCCTGTCCGGATCCATGTCCCGGGGCGGCAGAAGGATGACAGGCTCAAACGTACGGTAAATGTCTGTTTGACTCCCGGTCTCCCATCCCTGACGCGTCCCGTCGTCCCGAAAAATCCCCACAAGCGTAAGCTCCCTTGTGCCGACAGCGTTTTTCTCCCCGTCATATTCCATCAGAACTATAACGTCCCCGACCCCGGCGTCTATCCCCATGTTTGACAGCGCGCGCTCTGATATGGCTGTCTCACCCGTCTTTTTCGGGAACACACCCTCCTTTAATCTTATGCCGGACATCTCATACGCCGTCTGGTCCATATAAGCGCCATAGGTATAGCATGCCATCTCATTTCCCATATAACAGGATACATAATACTTCCCCTGCGTGACGCCCGGCTCTTTGGCAAGGGCTGACGCCTCTTCCTCTTCAATCCCATTAAAACAAAAATTATATGCGCCGCAGCCGCTGGAATGGCCAAAACCGTCAAAATAAGGACTTTCCGAATAAAAGTTATCAAAATATACCCGCCGCAGCTCCGTACGGAGCATACCAAACGATACTATGGCAAACGTCATCATCAGCAGATACGTCAGCAGGATTGCCACTGCCTTGCGCCGGTGCATTTTCCAGTAGCTGAAAATCATGAACAGGTCATATTTCATCTGCGCCATCTCCCCTCTTTCAAAAACAGCCATATGAAAAGCGCGTTTCCATATAGCTGTCTCTTTCCCATCCCGTTTCAGGCAAAAAATGATGGAAAAATAATTTTATTTCTTAATATTTATACAATATCATGTTAATCCGTCTGAGTCAACAGTATATTTACAAATATTTCATAAATATAATTGTTTTAAAAGATCCGTTTCCCAAAAACAGAGGCGCGACAGGGACTTTCCACATCTCGCACTCCGTCAGAAACCACTGCTCCAGCTTCATATACCGGGCAATCGCACCGGCGTACGCTTCCGGTCCATACCACACCCTCTCAGAATACTTCATGCTGTACCGGTACATCCACTCCAAAAACCGCTTCAGCCCGAAGACTGCGGCGCCGCCAGGCAAAAACGCCAGGGCGGACGCCTTCATATGTAATTCACAACCATTTTGTCTCGTTGTATTGATTTCACCCCTAAAAACAATTATAATTTTACGGAAACAAAAAGAGGTGGAGGCTGCCTATGAACATCAATAATATCAATTTTACATCTTTTATCCGTGTGGCGGAGGCCGGAAGCTTCAACAAGGCGGCAGAGGAGCTGTACATTACGTCTACCGCGCTGATCAAGCAGATCAATCTGCTGGAAAGCGATCTTGAAATACGGCTTTTTGACCGGACACATCGGGGGATTACGCTGACAAAAGCTGGCGAGTCACTATATAAAGATGCGAAATATATCACGGAATATTGCAGAGAAGCGGTTACCCGCGCCAGAAGCGCAGAACGGATGCAGGAACAGGTGATCCGTATCGGAACCTCCCCCATTATGCCGGCGCAGATGCTGATGGATCTGTGGCCGAAGATCCATGAATATTGTTCGGATGTGAGTTTTAAGCTGGTTCCTTTTGAAAACACGTCGGACAATGCAAGGGAGATTTTAAAAAATCTGGGACAGAATATCGATGTGGTGACCGGTTTTGTGGATGAGCTTTTGATGAAACAGCGCGACTGCAAGGGGCTTTTGATTCAAAACGAGCCGATCTGCTGTGCGGTTCCCATTTCCCACCCGCTTTCGGCAAAGGAAAAACTTGCGGTGCGCGATCTGCACGGGCAGGATCTGATGATGATTCATCGGGGCTGGTGCCGCCACATGGATGTTCTGCGGGACGACCTGACAGAACACCATCCACAGATCAATCTCGTGAATTTTGACCTCTATGATGTGGGCGTTTTTAATCAGTGCGAGCAGAATCAGGATATTCTGGTCGCAATCAAAAGCTGGAGCATGGTGCATCCCCTGATGAAGGTGATACCGGTGGAGTGGGATCACGTCATGCCGGTAGGGATTTTGTATTCCCCGCAGCCGACAAAGGTGGTCAGCCGCTTCCTTTCCGCGCTGGAAAAGGCGCTGGCTTCCCCCGGACAATAGAAATATCTGTGAAAAGTTCAGGTGCGTATATACATACGTCCAGTGTAATAGATATATTGGTATGGCCCATGATGTACTGCAATACCTTCCTTGAGGACATCTGACTTTTTAGGATTCCTGCACCATGACAATATAATATGCTTAACCGGGGAGCCGAAGGGGCGATTACGTCAGCCGCCGGACTTTATGAAAGGGGGCTGGCACTATGGTTACATACAGTGATTTATTTACTTTTGTGATTATGCTTTGCGCTGTGATAACTCTTGTTATTACCATCACGAAACGCAAAAAGTAGCGCCCTCGTCCTGGTAAGATAAGGCGCTACTTTTAGGCTGATACTTGCCGGCGGATAGGTGTACTCTATCTTTCGGCTCTCTTGTTAAGTATATTATATGCCATAGACAGGAAAATTTCAACCACAAATTATTGCGCCGCCCCAGTGCGCCAACACCGGATCAATTATACTATCATTTCAAAACCATATAATACTCCTGAAAGGAAGTGTATGTTATGAGCAATCGCGAATTCTGACAAGACCTAATTCTTATCATTTAATAACCTTTATATTTTATCTTCAAAAAGTCCGCAAACCCTTGAAAATGCTAAATTTATAGCAAGTGAGCTTGCCCTTAGACTTTCCCTTGTGTTATATCCTTTTCCCTTACGTTATGAACTCTCATAAGGGCAGAAATGAGGGCACAAGATGTCCGGTGGACATCTGTTCTGTGCCGACCGAAGCGGAGCGGAGACAGAAAAACCTGTAACATACAAGAAAAACTTGCTTCACAAGTTTTCCTTGTCAAGTATTATAACATATTATGGACAGGGCAGAAAGAACTGATTGAAATGCTTTCAAAAATTTTTAAAAAAAGAGGACGAATGTAAAATGAGTATTATATATGCTGAATATCACATACACAACAACAGCATTGACATAGCAACTGCCGCAGGCTATCTTCTAAGGATCGACTGTTGGGAAGCGGAAAAAGGCTTAAATACCACTCCCGGTTCAGAGTGTGCATTAAACGCACTGGCTATTGATGAGCCATTGGAGTATGCCCGTCTGTATCTTGACGGTAATTTACAGATGTGGATAGATGCGGAAGATTCTCTGGAGTTATATTAGATATTGATAACAATTCATTATGGCAAAGTCGATACCCCGCTGAGATAATAGCAGCGGGGTATTTGACTTCTGGCTCAGTCGTCAATCCGGCTGTAATTTGAGTTTGTCCGGTCCGTATTTGCGGAGTATGCGTTCCAGTATTTTTCTGTCCTCACCTGTCGATGTGGCATACTTCCCTTTGAGCCATTCCAGCTCCGTGAATGTGAGCGTGTTCACATACGGCTTGTAGTGATCCATGATGAAGATCCCGCCGCCTGCCCCCTGTTTTGTATAGATTGGGTAGCCGTATGAGAGGCGGACGACATCATGCAGTATCGTTTCGCTGCTGACTCCCAATTCCTGCGCCAGTTCCCTTGATGTGGCATGACCACTGACCGCAAGAATACTGATAATTTCCAGTCTGCGGGTGTCATACTGTCAACTCCTTTCTTTCAATCCCAATTATATTTCAAATAGCATGAGTGAATTTCTCTTTCTAATCGCAATAACTTTTTTAAGAAATTTCAGGGCAAAATAGTACAAAAACTCCCATACTGGATTTAGGCGGAATATAGACAGACTGGCTTGCTGTCCAAATTCCCCTATTATTTTTACTGGAACAGCAAGCACTGCCTGTGTCATGACACAGGGCGTAATAGCAAGCACTGCTTGCGTATATACGCATGGCAAAATAGCAAGCACTGCCTGTAGACGTCCACAGACAGTTTTTTTACAGATTTTCCAAACGTGGAAATCTGTAAAAATTGCTCATAAGGGGAAAGTCCCCCTAACCCCCTACATTTCAAAAATTTGTTAGCAAAAATCTCTATTGGTAAACTCAAAAATTATCTTTCTCCAATACAAGATATTTCAAAAAACAAATCAATCAATGTCAGAAAATT
>CANQQG010000040.1 GCA_947625875.1 uncultured Lachnospiraceae bacterium | reverse complement strand
GGTAAATGTTATTCGTGAATCAAGGGTAGTTGATTACGCAAAATAACATGCATACAGTTCTGGGAAGAAATTTGAAAGGCATCGGAAGTTTTGTGAAAACAAAGCTTCCGGCGCCTTTTTTCTTTCCGGACAGGAAAGCGGCTGTCGGCGCGGACACAGGAGCGGGCGGGAAATGATTGGAATGTATGGAAAAATCCGCGGGGCTGTGATAAAATAAGAGAAAATATAAAAGACATGGAGATGGGCGCATGGAAAATAAGATTAAACGGATTGACAGAAAACTGGAGTTTCAGGGCACGATTCTGGATTTTTATACGGATTATATGCAGATGCCGGACGGCAAAGTCGTAAAGTGGGATTTTATCTCGCACAGGAAAGGCGCGGCGGCGGTTGTCCCTGTGATGGACGACGGGAAGATTCTTATGGTGCATCAGTACCGGAACGCGCTTGAGCGGATGACGGTTGAGATACCTGCGGGAGCGCGCGATAATGCGCACGAAAACACAAAAATCTGCGCGGCGCGTGAATTGGAAGAAGAAACAGGCTATAAGAGCGAT
This sequence comes from uncultured Lachnospiraceae bacterium, assembly GCA_947625875.1. Classification (GTDB taxonomy): domain Bacteria; phylum Bacillota; class Clostridia; order Lachnospirales; family Lachnospiraceae; genus Eubacterium_J. The sequence goes on along the minus strand of CANQQG010000040.1, from coordinate 24,982 downwards.
GACCTGGAATTTCTGATCTCGCTGAAGCCGACGGTTGCGTATGACAACGAGTTTATTGATATCTATGTGGCGAAAAACCTGAAGCCGGGGACGCAGCATCTGGATACATACGAGTTTATTGAACTGGAAGCCATTGAACTGGATGAGTTATGCGAACGGATCTATGCGGGTCGGATACAGGACGGAAAGACGGTTGCGGCGATCATGGCATATAAAAATAAATATGGAAAATAATGCCGGCATATATTCGGACAAACCGGCATAGAATGGAATAACCAGAAACAGAAAAAGAGATATGCGGTGAAGAGGCGTACATTTAAAGTCCCGCGTTACAGGACGGGGAAACTTCCCTGGAAAGCTGTGCTGGCGGCCTGTTTTTTGCTGTGTTTTTTCACAGGGATCCTGGCGGCGAACTGGGCGGGCAGGGAGAAGCTGATACAGTATGGGATGCTGAATGAATATTATGTCGGGCAGCTCGCTTATGCGGATATGGATGCGGGCGGTTATTTCCGGTATTTATTTGGACAAAGAGTCTGTAAATTTGCAGGCGTAGTGATTTTTGGCTTTACCGGATTCGGAGCGGCGGCGCTGCTGCTTGTCGTCGGCTGGTATGCTTTTTCGCTGGGATATTTGTTTGTGAATGCGCTTGTCTGTATGGGATTTCAGGGGATGCTGCTCGTGCTGGTCTCCCTTTTCCCGCATTATCTGTGTTACGGCCTGGCCTATATCCGGCTGGGGGCGGGGATTTTGGGCGGAAAGGGCGCGCAGCGGGAACCGGAATGGAAAAAATGGAGCGATATGCGCGCGGCGCAGTTTGCCCTGGCGGCCCTCTGCCTGCTGGTCGGCATATGGATGGAGAGTTATATCAACCCGGGTCTGTTAAAAAGCTTTATACGCAGGATATAAGGCTGTTTTGGAGAAACGCTTTATGGAGAACATGAGAGAAATTTTAGAGACATATGCCGCAATGCTGCGTGATGAGAAGCGCGTTTCACAGAATACGGTTTTGTCTTACCGGCGCGATCTGGATCGCCTTCTTTTATATCTGCAGGAACAGGGCGTGGAGGATTATGCCGCGGTGACGGAAACGATGCTTGCGCGGTATCTGCATGGCATGGAATATGAGGGGAAAAGCCCTGCGACGGTTTCCCGCGCGGCATCGTCTGTAAGGGCTTTTTTCCGCTATCTGCTTCAGAGCGGCGTTCTTGCAGGGAATCCTGCGGAGCGGTTGAAAGCGCCCCGTGTAGAAAAAAAGGCGCCCCATATTTTGACGCCGCAGGAAACGGTGCGCCTGCTGCGGCAGCCGCAGGGGGATACGCCAAAAGCGCTGCGCGACAGGGCGATGCTGGAGCTTTTGTATGCGACGGGAATCCGGGCGGGTGAACTTGTCGGGCTTCGCATTTCCGATCTCAACCTGGCGATGGAATATGTTTCCTGTCGGCAGGGCGGGCGGGAACGCGCCATACCGTTTGGAAAAATGGCAAAAGGCGCGCTGCAGATCTATCTGGAACAGGCGCGGCCGCGGCTCATAAAAGAGGAAGACAGCGGCCTGCTTTTTGTGAATCTTTCCGGCGGGAAAATGAGCCGGCAGGGAGTCTGGAAATTAGTGAAGCAGTATGGGCGGGCGGCCGGGATTGAGGGCGAACTCACGCCGCATACGCTCCGCCATTCTTTTGCGGCGCATCTGGTTGGAAATGGGGCGGATTTGTTCGCCGTACAGGAAATGATGGGGTATACGGACCTTTCGTCGGCGCAGATTTATGCGCAGATGAACCGCCCTTCCATCCGCGCAGCCTATAAAAAAGCGCATCCAAGAGAATGACCGCTCAATCAGCGGTTCATTTCAGCGATATCATAAATCAGCTTTTCCGTATCCGCCCATCCGAGGCAGGGATCGGTAATGGACTGGCCGTATACGTGTCCGCCGACCGGCTGGCAGCCCTCTTCGATATAACTTTCGATCATGACGCCTTTTACGAGCGTTTTGATCTCTGCGGAAATATTCCGGTTGTGCATGACCTCTTTGACAATGCGGATCTGTTCCCGGAATTTTTTCCCGGAATTGGAATGGTTGGCGTCAATGATCGCCGCAGGGTGCATCAGGTTCATTTCTTCGTATTTTTCATGCAGGCGCATGATGTCTTCATAATGATAATTCTGTACGGTGTTCCCATGTTTGCTGACGGCTCCCCGCAGGATCACATGCGTGAGCGGGTTTCCGGTCGTCTCCACTTCAAAATTGCGGTACACAAAACGGTGCGGATGCTGCGCCGCATATACGGAATTTAACATGACGGAAAAATCGCCGCTGGTCGGGTTTTTCATGCCGGAGGCTACGTCAAAGCCGCTGGCGGTCAGGCGATGCTGCTGGTCTTCTACGGAACGCGCGCCGATTGCGACATAAGAAAGCAGGTCGTCTACGTAGCTCCAGTTTTCCGGATAGAGCATTTCGTCCGCGGCAGTCAGGCCGCTCTGCTCGATCGCATGGATGTGCATCTTGCGGACAGCGATCAGCCCGGCGAGCATATTCGGGGCTTCTTCCGGATTCGGCTGCGACGCGATGCCTTTATAGCCTTCGCCTGTTGTGCGCGGTTTGTTCGTATAAATGCGCGGTATGATGACAAGGCGTTCTTTGACTTTTTCCTGAACGTCGGTCAGGCGGCTGACATAATCGCATACGGCGTCTTCGCGGTCGGCGGAGCATGGGCCGACGATGACGAGGAGCCGGCTGTCATTTCCGGTAATGATATCGGCGATCATTTTGTCGCGTGTTTTTTTCAGCTCCGCATACTTCGATGGGAGCGGATACATTTCTTTGATGAAATCAGGAGTCGGGAACTCCTTTCTGAATTGAAAGCTCATTGAAAAAATCTCCTTAAATTCTTTTCTGTATATAAAGATAATCATAATGGATAATGCGGAATCTGTCAAATGCCGGCGCATATGCGGCGCATGGCCGACGTTTGTCCGTTCACCAGAAAGGCATTTTGGATACGCCTGTTGCAGACAGGAATCTGAAAATAATTAAGTTACAATATAATATTTTAAAAAATCGATAAATGGCTTGCAATATGATACGCTTTTTGTTATAGTAATATTCAGAGATGTGTTGACGGGAAAAAGGAGCGGCGGGGATTGTCTTATGAATTATGGCGCGGTTAAAAAGACGGATATCGCAAATGGGACGGGCGTCCGCGTGTCGTTGTTTGTTTCCGGCTGCACACATCACTGCAGGGGCTGTTTTCAGCCTGAGACATGGGATTTTTCTTACGGAGAGCCTTATACGCAGGAGACGGAGCAGGAGATCATCGAAGCCTTAAATCATGATTATATAAAAGGGCTTACCCTGCTCGGCGGGGAGCCGTTTGAGCCGGAGAATCAGCGGGAGCTGCTTCATCTGCTGAGGCGTGTGAGGGAAACGCTGCCGCAGAAGGATGTCTGGTGTTATACCGGGTATACCTATGAAGATGACCTGCTGAGAGATGGCCGCGCAAGTTGTGAGGTGACGGAAGAAATGCTGTCGATGATCGACGTCCTGGTAGACGGGGAATTTCATGAGGCGGAAAAAAATATCAGTCTGCGTTTCCGCGGCTCGGAAAATCAGCGGCTGATTGATCTGCGGGAGACGAGAAAACAGGATAAAATAATTTTATTAGAAATTTAGTCTTTCTTTTTTTGTAAAAGGGTGTTATAATAAGTAATGGTTTTTGCAACCGTAGTCTAACGGATAGAACGCAGGACTCCGACTCCTGTAATGTGGGTTCGATTCCCGCCGGTTGCATTTTTTATGCACATGGACGCGGAGAAAATATGCAGCAGGAGCTGCCCGCATTTGTATGTACCTCGCAGCTTGCTACGGGGTATTAATTTACGGCTTATTCATTATTTGGAGAGATAACAGTCATTTTCGTATACGATTCATAGATAAGGAGGCAATCTATGGCAAGTAAAAAATTAAATAAGAAAAACAACAGTGGTTTTAATATAAATACATTAAAAAGTTTATGCGTAAAATATAAGAAATATCTTTCAGCGGGCGTTATGCTGGCGGTTCTGGCGGTCGTTCTCGTGAGCCTGGACGGCGCTTCGGAGAAAAAGCCGGAAAATGCGGATACGCAGCGGGAAGAGGACGCGGGGGATACGGCCGGGCAGGATTATACTTTGCCGGATGAGGAATTTGAAGTGGACGCGCACGAAGAGGTGATGTCCCTGATTGCTTCTTATTATGACAATTTCGCAAAAGGGGATACGGCTTCCCTTGAAAAGACCGCATATCCGATTTCCGATACGGAAAAAAGCTATATTGAGATGTTCAGCAAATACGTAGAAAAATATGATAATATAAAATGTTATACGAAAAGCGGCATTGACGGGGACGATTATCTGGTATCGGTTTCCCTGGACATGAAGTTTAAAAATGTAGATACGCCCGCGCCGGGACTGGATTTTTTCTATGTCCGGAAAGATGACGCAGGGGCATATTATATTGACAACGCCTACAGCCAGTTCAACCAGTCGAACCAGGAGAATGCGACGGAGCTGGAGATTAATACGCTGATTACGGAATTTGAGCAGGATGACGATGTCATTGAGCTGCAGGAAAAGATGCAGAAGGAATATGAAAAAGCGGTTGCATCGGATGATAAATTAAAAGAAATGGTGGAAAAGACCATACCGGACGCGGTTTCGGAATGGGTGTCGGGATTCAGCGGGCAGCAGACGGCGGCGGATGACGGCAAGGACACGAAAGCGGACGACGCAAAAGAAGATACGAAAGCGGACGATTCCGGAACGGACACAAAAGCGGATGATACGAAGGCGGACGATACAAAAGCGGACAGTTCTGAGACGGATACAAAGCCAGATGATGCGGAAAAAGACAGTACAGACAGCGCAAAGAAGGTTGTAAAGCGGACGGCTTACGCGAAAACAACCGTCAATATCCGTAAGCGCAGGAGCACAGAGAGCGATATTCTCTTTACGGTGGATCCGGGAACGAAGATGATTATGTACGGCAAGAGCGCAAATGGCTGGTGCAAGGTTCGTTACAGGAGAAAAACAGGATATGTAAGGCTGGATTATATTACATTCGATAAGTCGAAAGTGGAGCGTGAGACGGATGATACGGCGTCTTCCGATGAAGGCGCGTCAACGGGGCTTAATTATGTGCCGGAAGGTACAAAGATTGAGCTGTCGGAGTCGGTAAATGTCCGTAAATCCATGAGCGAAACGGCGGATAAGGTCGGGCTTGCTTATCAGGGCGATGTTGTAACCGTCATTATGAGTTATGCGGAAGGCTGGACAAAAGTGGAATGGAACGGCCAGACCGGATATATTAAAACAGAATTTTTGAAATAGTGATGTGATACGGCTGTTGTACGCGGATGTGCGCTATGCATCCGCATATGGCAGCCGTTTTGTGTTGTGTGGGTTTGGATGGGAGTGTAGGATATCATGCAGGAAGGGATACGGATCAATAAGTATTTAAGCGCGGCAGGCGTATGTTCGAGAAGGGAAGCGGACCGCCTGTTGGATGCGGGCGCAGTGCGGATTGCCGGGCGGGCGGCTTCGGCCGGCGACCGCGTTATGCCGGGCGAGCAGGTTTTTGTGCGGGGGAAATTAATCGTCCCGGAGGAAAAGCGGATTCTTCTGGCGGTGAATAAACCAAAGGGAATTGTATGCACTGCGGAGAAACGGGAAAAGAATAATATTGTGGATTATCTGGATTATCCGGTTCGCATCTATCCGGTCGGCAGGCTGGATAAGGATTCGGAAGGGCTGCTGCTCATGACAAATGAAGGCGATCTGGTGAATAAGATCATGCGCGCGGGCAATTATCATGAAAAAGAATATATCGTTACAGTAAATAAGCCGGTAACGGATTCTTTCCTGCGCGGGCTCGCGGGCGGCGTCCCGATTCTTGATACCATGACGCGGAAATGCAAAGTGGAGCGCATCGGAAAGCGGAGTTTCCGTATGATCCTGACACAGGGCCTAAACCGCCAGGTGCGCAGAATGTGTGAATATTTTGATTACCGTGTGGTAAACCTGAAAAGAGTAAGGATTATGAATATCCGTCTGGGAGATCTGGAAACGGGGCAGTACCGGGAGATAACGGGGGAAGAGCTCCGGACGCTGGAAAAGCTTTTGAAAAATTCTTCGAGTGAAACCGTATTATGGAAGAAAGAAAATGACAGAGGGGAAACGTATGGGCCTGTTAGAACAGATAGAAGAATTAAAAAAGAAAATTAATTATCACAATGACCGCTATTATAATCAGGATAATCCGGAGATTCCGGACGATGAATACGACCGGCTGATGCTGCAGCTGAAGGAGCTGGAAAAGGAGCATCCGGAGCTTGTGACGGAGGATTCTCCGACGCAGCGCGTCGGCGGCAGCGCAAAACGGGAAGCGGGCGTGCTTGTGCGCCATAATGTGCCGATGCTGAGCTTACAGGACGTGTTTTCCAAAGAGGAAGTGACAGAGTTTGTAGAGAGTATGAGGGAGCAGCTGGAAGAGCCGGAATTTGTCGTGGAGTATAAAATAGACGGGCTTTCGATGGCGCTGCGCTATGAAGACGGCAAACTGCAGCTTGCGGAAACAAGAGGGGACGGCATTGCTTTCGGGGAAGATGTGACGGCGAATGCAAAGATGATTCCGGATGTAAAGAAAAAATTAAAAGAGCCGCTGCCCTATCTGGAAATCCGCGGGGAAGTCTACATGACGAATGAACGTTTTGAAAAAGTCAATGAAGCGCAGGAACTTTCCGGCAAAAAGCCGTTTGCAAACCCGAGGAACTGTGCGGCGGGGACGTTGCGGCAGCTGGATACGGCGGTGACGAAAGCGCGCGGCCTCTCGATGTTTATATTTAATATACAGCAGGAACGCGGCGGGGATTTCAAGACGCATACGGAGGGATATGAATATTTAAAGCGGCAGGGCGTGCCGGTGATCGAGGATTACCGTATCTGCCATACGGCGGAAGAGGTGTGGGAGGCGGTCTGCGCAATCGGGGAAAACCGCGGAAACCTGCCGTATGATATTGACGGTGCGGTCGTCAAGCTGAACCGTCTCTCTGATCGGGAAAAGCTGGGCGCGACGTCAAAAGTCCCGCGGTGGGCGGTCGCATATAAATACCCGCCGGAAGAAAAAGAGACGAAGATTTTAGATATTGAAGTTTCCGTCGGCAGAACCGGGCGGATCACGCCGACGGCTGTTTTTGAGCCGGTGCGCCTCTGCGGGACGACCGTTTCGCGCGCAACGCTGCATAACCAGGATTTTATTGATGAGCTGGACGTCGGCGTCGGGGATTATGTGCGCGTCTATAAATCAGGGGAAATTATACCTAAAATTAAGGAAGTGGTAAAAGAGCGCAGGGAAGCGGGCGTTGAGCGTTATCATCTGCCGGAATGCTGCCCTGTCTGCGGCGCGCGTACGGTTCGGGAAAAAGATACGGCGGATATCCGCTGCCCGTCTGTGAACTGCCCGGCGCAGCTGGAACGGCGCATTATCAATTTTGTGGGCAGGGATGCCATGGATATCAAGGGCTTTGGGACGGTTTATATCGAAGATCTGGTCAGAGAGGGATATTTGTCGGATATCGCGGACATATTTATGTTAAAGGATCATCGGGAGAGCCTGATCGAAAAAGGGATTATCGGAAAAGAGAAAAATACGGATAAGCTGCTGGATGCGATCGAGGGGGCAAAAACGCGTGACGCCGCGCAGCTTCTGACCGGCTTTGGCATTCCAAACGTAGGGAAAGCCGCGGCGAAGGCGATTATGAAACAGTTTGGGAATATTGAAAACGTCGCGTCCGCTTCCGCGGAAGAACTGATGGAAGTGTCGGATATCGGGGAGGTGAGCGCGGGCTGTATCCGCAGTTTTTTTGCGGACGAAACAAACCGGAGCATTTTGGAGCGGCTGAAAGAGGCGGGCGTGAATATGGAGCGCGTGGAACAGGAGGATGGGAGCGACCGGTTTGCCGGGCTGACATTTGTGATCACAGGGACGCTGCCGACGCTGGAACGCAAACAGGCGGCGGAGCTGATTGAAAAAAACGGCGGGAAGGTGACGGGCTCGGTGTCAAAAAAAACATCTTATCTGCTGGCGGGTGAAAATGCAGGCAGTAAACTGGAAAAAGCCAATGCGCTCGGCATTCCTGTGCTGAGCGAGGAGGCTCTGAAAACAATGCTTACGGAATAAGCCGCCTGTGCTTATCCCAGTAATCGATCCGCGTTTCGTACTGGCTGTTTAAAAAATCCGCCGCCTGCGCAAGCCCCTCTTCCGTAAAGTCAAACGTGACGGATTCTTTTTGGGAGTCGTCTGTTTTGGCAAAGCAGAACGGGCCCGGAAAGATCCATACCCGTAAGACGGGCGCGTCTTTTTCTCCGGCTTTTTCGATGTAAAAGCGCATACCGCCCAGGCTGCCGGTGAAAGCCGCTTTCTGGTAATAGGGAATGTGGAACAGGTCAGAATGTTTCAGCATAGGGAGCCTCCTTATCATGATTTGTCTGTTATTGGTTATTATAAGACAGAACGCGGGAAGCGGCAATAAAAAAAATAGTTGTACTCTTAAAAGTATTCTGATAAAATAAAGTTAGTTTGTATGTAGCAGGAAAAGTTTGGTATACAGGAGGGAATGTCATGTCAGACGATAGAATGGTGTACAGCATAAAAGAAGATAACCTTGGCGAAGTGAATATCGCGGACGAGGTCGTTACAATTATCGCGGGGCTTGCCGCGACAGAAGTGGACGGCGTAAGCTCCATGGCGGGGAATATTACAAATGAGCTTGTCAGCAGGCTTGGGAAAAAGAACCTTTCCAAAGGCGTGAAGGTGGAAGTGGTTGACAATACCGTCCGGGTCGATGTCTCACTCAATATCGCATACGGATATGCGATTCCGGATATTTCCGCAAAAGTCCAGGAGCGGATCAAGTCTGCGATTGAGACGATGACAGGGCTGGAAGTCGGCGCCGTAAATGTACGGATCGTGAGCGTGGATATGGCAAACAGCAGGTAAAGGTTATGATTCGGAGTGTCAGCGCGGCACTCCGTTTTTACCTTACAGGAAATGAGCGGATGCGAAAGGGAGAAATTTGTAAGAATTATGAGCAGGAGAGAAATAAGGGAATGCATTTTCCGTATTTTATTTCAAATTAATTTTCATAAAAATGATGAGATGGGACTGCAGATTGAGAGGTCCCTGAATGAAACAGAGGGCTTGTCGGAAGATGACCGGGAATATATGGAACGCAAGCTCCGGGATATCTGTGAGCATTTATCAGAGATCGACGCGCTGATCAATGAAAAAGCGACCAGATGGAAAACGAACCGTATGGCGAAGGTTGACCTGACGCTCATACGGCTGGCGGTATATGAGATGAAATATGAGGAGAATATCCCGACGGGCGTAGCGATCAACGAGGCGGTTGAGATCGCAAAGAGTTATGGAAATGATGGCTCCCCTTCGTTTGTCAACGGGGTATTGGCGAAGCTTGCATGATGAAACGTGTATACAGCGTAGGACAGGTCAATGGTTATATAAAAAATATGTTTGCGCAGGATTTCCTGTTAAAGAAAATCCGTATCAGCGGGGAAGTGTCGAACTGCAAATACCACAGTTCCGGGCATATTTATTTTTCTTTAAAGGACGAGACGGGAACGATCGCCGCCGTCATGTTTGCGGGAAACCGCAGGCAGGGGCTGAAATTCCGGATGCGGGAAGGCGACCATGTCGTTGTGGACGGTTCGGTGGAAGTCTATGAGCGGGACGGGCGCTACCAGCTTTATGCGAGGGAGATTGCGTTAGACGGGGCGGGCGCGTTATTCCTGCGCTATGAAGCCCTGAAAAAAGAGCTTGCGGAAATGGGAATGTTTGCGCCGGAATATAAGCGGCCGATTCCAAAATATATCAGCCGGCTTGGCGTTGTGACGGCGCCGACGGGCGCGGCAGTGCAGGATATCCGAAATATCAGCCACAGGCGGAATCCCTATGTGCAGGTAATTCTGTATCCTGCGCAGGTGCAGGGCGACGGCGCGGCGGAGAGCATTGTGAACGGGATCCATGCGTTAGAGCGGCTTGGCGTGGATACGATCATTGTCGGGCGCGGCGGCGGATCGATCGAGGATCTGTGGGCGTTTAATGAAGAGATCGTGGCGCGCGCCATATTTGACTGCCGCATACCGGTCATATCCGCGGTCGGGCATGAGACGGATACGACGATCGCGGATTATGTGGCGGATCTGCGCGCGCCGACGCCTTCCGCGGCGGCGGAGCTTGCCGTTTATGATTACAGCCGTTTCCGCGAGCTGACGCTTACGATGAAAGCCGCGCTTGGGATCCGCATGAGAGAGCATATCAGCAGGCAGCGGCAGAAACAGGAGCAGATGCAGGCAAGGCTTGCCCTGCGGAACCCGGAAACTGTTTTAAATAATAAAAAGCAGTATCTGGCGGACCTGGAGGAAAAGCTGCAGCAGAAAATGGAGCGGAAAATCGATCGTTACCGGCATAAAATAGAAGTGCTGTCGGAGCGGGTGGACGCGGGATCACCGGTGAAAAAATTAAATCAGGGCTTTGCTTTTGTGACAGATAAAAACGGGAAACGGATTACCGGCGCCGGCCAGGCGGCCATCGGGGATGAGGTGACGCTGCGTATGTCAGACGGCGCGCTGCGCGCTTCTGTTACAGAGGTGGAGATCAATGAATAAAAAAGGTCATGGGATATGGGAATGGAAGAAGAAAAAAAGGAAACGAGTGAAAGTAATATAGACGGGCTCTTAGCGCAGGTGGAAGAATGCATCGGGCGGCTGGAGGATCCTCAGATCTCGCTGGAGGATTCGTTCCGGTATTATGAGGAGGGCGTCCGCAAGCTGAAGCTCTGTGGCGAAAAGGTGGAGCAGATCGAGAAAAAAATGCTGATGATAAACGGGCAGGGAGAATTGGAAGATTTTTAGAGGGTTTTTATGATGAAAATGGATCTGGATGCGGAGATTGGGAAACGGGTAAAAGAAATTGAAGATGCGCTGTTAAAATATCTGCCGGAACCGGAAGGGTATCAGGGCGTCGTCATGGAAGCGATGCGCTATGCGGCGCTGGCGGGCGGGAAACGGCTGCGCCCGATGCTGATGCTGGAGACGTATCGGATGTTTGGCGGGACGGGCGCCGTCGTGGAACCGTTTATGGCGGCGATTGAAATGATCCACACGTATTCGCTCGTCCATGACGATCTGCCGGCAATGGATGATGACGACTACCGCCGGGGCAAAAAGACGGCGCATAAGGTTTACGGGGAAGCGATGGCGATCCTTGCCGGGGATGCGCTGTTAAATTATGCATTTGAAACGGCGCTGCAGGCGTTTTCCCATGCAGGCGCAAACGAGGGCGCGCGGATTGCCGCAGCCTTACAGACGCTTGCAAAAAAAGCCGGGCTGTACGGGATGCTCGGCGGGCAGGTCATCGACGTGCAGAACGAAGATAACCCGCAGGTGGATGCGCCGATGCTGGAAACCATTTACCGGCTGAAAACGGGCGCGCTCATAGAAGCGTCCATGATGATCGGCGCGACGCTCGCGGGCGCAAAGGAGCGGGAAATACGGATCCTGGAGCAGGCCGCGGGGCAGGTCGGGCTGGCGTTTCAGATACAGGATGATATTCTGGATCTGACCGGTACGACGGAGGAGCTTGGCAAGCCGGTCGGCTCAGATGAAAAAAATAAAAAGGTTACATACGTATCCATGTATGGAATCGATGCGGCGAAAAAACAGGTGGAGAAGCTGTCGCAGGAAGCCGCTGCGGGTATGGATTCCCTGCCGGTGCAAAACCAGTTCCTGCATGATCTGCTGCTTCGCCTGATCTGGCGCAGAAGCTGAGGGGAATGACAATGGCACTGGATAAGATCAACCGTACAAATGATATAAAAAAACTGACAAAAGAGGAATTAAAAGAGCTGCCGGGAGAGATACGCAGTTTTCTGATACAAAAGCTGTCTGAGACGGGCGGCCATCTGGCGTCGAATTTAGGCGTCGTTGAGCTGACGATCGCGCTCCATCTGGCGTTTGACCTGCCAAAAGACCAGATCATATGGGATGTGGGGCATCAGTCCTATACGCATAAGATCTTAACGGGCAGGAAAGATGCGTTTGATACGCTGCGGCAGTATGGGGGCATGAGCGGTTTCCCGAAAACAAAGGAGAGTGACTGCGACTGTTTTAATACGGGGCACAGCTCGACGTCGATTTCGGCGGGGCTTGGCCTTGCGGCGGCAAGAGACTTAAACGGCGGGCAGAATAAGATCGTTGCGGTGATCGGCGATGGCGCGCTGACCGGCGGCATGGCGTTTGAGGCGTTAAATAATGCATCGAAGCTGGAGAAAAATTTTATTATTGTTTTGAACGACAATGAGATGTCAATCTCCCCGAATGTCGGCGGGATGTCGCAGTATTTAAGCGGGCTGCGGACGGCGGATGCATATCAGGACTTAAAAAACGGCGTGATGGGTTCGCTGCAGAAGATCCCTGTCTATGGCGACCGTATTGTAAATAAGATCCGGAAGACAAAGAGCGGCATTAAGCAGCTTTTTATACCGGGTATGTTATTTGAGGATATGGGTATTTTATATCTCGGGCCGGTAGACGGGCATAATATAGAGAAACTGGTTTCCACGTTTCACTATGCGGCGAAAGTAAACGGGCCTGTGCTTGTGCATGCCATAACCAAAAAAGGCTGCGGCTATGAGCCGGCCGTCCGTCATCCGGCAAGGTTTCACGGGACAGAGCCGTTTGAAATCGAAACGGGGCTTCCGAAAAATAAAAAAAACAAGGCGGGTTATACGGATATTTTTTCAACGGTCATGCGCAAGCTGGGCGACCAGAATGAAAAGGTTGTCGCGATTACAGCGGCAATGGAGACGGGAACGGGGCTGAAACGGTTTCATAATTTGTTTCCGTCGCGTTTTTTTGACGTTGGGATTGCGGAAGAACATGCGGTGACGTTTGCGGCGGGGCTTGCGGCGGGCGGTTTAAAGCCGGTGTTTGCCGTATATTCCTCTTTTTTGCAGCGCGCGTATGACCAGATTTTGCATGACGTCTGCCTGCAGGATTTGCCCGTGGTGTTTGCCATTGACCGGGCGGGCATTGTGGGGAGCGACGGGGAGACGCACCAGGGCATTTTTGATATCTCCTATCTGATGACGATCCCGCAGATGACGCTGATGGCGCCGAAAAATAAATGGGAATTTTCCGATATGATAAAATTTGCGGTTGATTTCCCGCATCCGGCGGCGATTCGTTATCCGCGCGGCGCGGCGTATGACGGCCTGGAATCGTTCCGGGCGCCGGTTGTATATGGAAAAAGCGAGCCTCTGTATGAAGAGGGGGAAATCATACTGCTGGCGTACGGGAGCATGGTGGAGACGGCGGTGGAAGTGCGGGAGCGCCTGGCGGAGCTTGGATATGCCTGCGGGATTGTCAATATGCGGTTTGCAAAACCGCTTGATACGGATTGCCTGCGGATGGCGGCGGAGAAATATCGCCTACTTGTCACGATGGAAGAAAATATTCAGTGCGGCGGCATGGGGGAGGCGGTATCCGCTTATTTTGAGGAACAGGGAATTCCGGCGCGGGTTTTGCACATCGCGGTCGCGGACACGTTTGTGCAGCATGGCGATGCCGCGCGGTTAAAAGCGCTTGTGGGGATCGATACGGAGAGCGTTGTGCGGAAAATATTGGGAAATTTAAAGAATTTGCAGGACAGATGAGGGAACTATGAAGGAACGGTTGGATCTATTGCTCGTAAAAAAAGGCATTGCCCCTTCCCGCGAAAAAGCAAAAGCGATGATCATGGAAGGAAACGTCTATGTGGACGGGCAGAAGGAAGATAAGGCGGGGGCTTCCTTTGCGGAAACGTCGGCTGTTGAATATCGGGGAAAGGCGCTGAAATATGTCAGCCGCGGCGGTTTAAAGCTGGAAAAGGCGCTGGCGCAGTTTTCCGTTTCTTTGGAGGATAAGATCTGTATGGACATCGGGGCGTCGACCGGAGGATTTACGGATTGTATGCTGCAAAACGGGGCGAAAAAAGTATATGCGGTGGACGTCGGTTACGGGCAGTTCGCCTGGAAGCTGCGCCAGGACGCGCGGGTGGTCTGTATGGAAAAAACAAATATCCGTTATGTGACGCCGCAGGATATCGCGGATGCGCTTGATTTCGCTTCGGCGGACGTATCGTTTATTTCGCTGGAAAAGGCGCTGCCGCCCGCAAAGGCGCTGCTTCGCAGGAACGGGGAAATGGTATGCCTGATCAAGCCGCAGTTTGAAGCGGGCAGGGAAAAAGTCGGGAAAAAAGGCGTGGTGCGTGATAAAAAAGTGCATCTGGAAGTGATTGAGCGGGTGCTTTTGTTTGCGAAAGAAGAGGGTTTCCATATTTTAAATCTGGATTATTCCCCGGTCAAAGGGCCGGAGGGGAATATTGAATATCTGGTTCATCTCAGGAACGACGGGACGGGCCTGCAGGAGGAAACAGTGGACGCTTCGGCAGTGGTCGAGGCCGCCCATGCTGCATTGGATGTATGAAAAATTTTTTAATTATTGTAAATGCGCTGAAAGACAAAGGGCTTACGGAGACAAAAAAGCTGTGCGATTATATCCAGTTAAAGGGCGGCGTCTGCACGTATGCGGTGAGCGTGGATGCGCAGGAAGGCGTGCAGAAATTAAATGCGGGGCATATACCGCCGAAGACGGAATGCATCCTGGCGCTCGGCGGCGACGGGACGCTGATTCGGGCCGCGCGGGATACGGTATCCTGCGGCGTGCCGCTGATTGGGATCAATATGGGGACGCTCGGTTATCTGTGCGAGCTGGAACTGGACAGCGTATATGACGCGCTGGACCGGATCATGGCGGATGCTTATATGACAGAGGAGCGCATGATGCTTTCCGGCAGCGTCATGAAATATGCGGCTGCTGAGAATGCCGGCCGGCCGCCGACAGGCATGGAAATGCGCCGCGCGTTAAACGATATCGTCATACACCGCACCGGCGCGCTGTCTTTGGTCAGCCTGACGGTATATGTAAATGGGGAATATCTGAATACGTTTAAAGGGGACGGGATGATTCTGTCTACGCCGACCGGCTCAACCGGTTATAATCTGTCGGCGGGCGGGCCGATCGTCGATCCGAAAGCGCAGTTAATTGTCCTTACGCCGATCAATCCCCATAGTTTAAGCGCGAAGAGCATTGTCGTCAGCGCGCAGGATGAAATTGCCATTGAGGTCGGCACGCGGCGTATCCAGCGGGATGAACGCGTGGAAGTCAGTTTTGACGGGGACAGCGGTTTCCGGCTGGAGGTCGGGGACCGGATCCTGGTGAAAAGAGCGGATACGAGCGCAAAGATATTAAAATTAAGCAGGATCAGTTTTTTGGAAATACTCCGGAAAAAGATGCAGACGTATCAGTGATAAGGGGGTTCTATGAAATCTGCAAGGCATGCCAAAATATTGGAAATTATCAGAAAACATAATGTAGAGACGCAGGAAGAACTGATGGAGCGGCTGCAGGGCGAAGGCTATCCGGTCACGCAGGCCACCGTTTCGCGGGATATCCGCGAGTTGAATCTGGTCAAGGTTGCGTTTGGGAATGGCAGGCAGAAATATGCCGGCAGGGACGAAGACCAGGAAGAACTGTCCAGAAAATACGTCCGGGTTTTTCGGGACGGATTCCGTTCGATGGATATGGCGCAGAATATCCTTGTCATAAAAACCGTCCCGGGGATGGCGATGGCGGTTGCGGCCGCGCTTGATACGATGGAATGCCATGAGATCGTAGGCAGCATAGCGGGGGATGACACAATTATGTGCGCCATACGGACGGTTGAAGAAACAGCGGCGCTGATGAAGCGGCTGCGGCGGATCATAGAGCCGCCGGAAGATGCAGGAAGCGTAAAGAGAGAGTAGAAGGAGAAAAATATGTTACAAAATCTTCATGTGAAGAATCTGGCGCTGATCGATGAGGCGGAAGTGGATTTTACCGAAGGGCTGAATATTTTATCCGGCGAAACAGGCGCCGGGAAATCCATTATCATCGGCTCGATCGGAGTTGCGATCGGGGAAAAGGCTACCAAAGACATCATCCGAAAAGATGCGGATTATGCGCTTGTGGAGCTGGTGTTTTCTGTGGATGAGAAGACGCGCCGCAGGCTCAGGGAGCTGGATATCCCGATGGAAGACGATCAGGTTATTCTGACGAGAAGGATTTCCGGCGGGCGGCCGATTGCAAAGATCAATTCCGAGAGCGTATCGACGGCAAAATTAAAAGAAGCGGCGTCGTTATTGATCGATATCCATGGGCAGCATGAACACCAGTCGCTGTTAGATGGGAAAAACCACCTGCAGATACTGGACGCCTATGCGAAAAAAGAGTTAAAAGACCTGCCGCAGCGGCTTGCGGACAGTTTTCAGGAATACGTACATATCCGCAATGAGTTAAAAGACGCTTCGCTGGATACCGAACAGCGCGCAAGGGAATTGTCATTTCTGCAGTATGAAGTGGAAGAGATAGAAAATGCGGAGCTGACAATCGGAGAAGATGCGGAACTGGAGACGAAATACAGGCGGTTTGCAAACGGCAGAAAGATCATGGACAGCATCGGGCAGGCGTACCGCCTGACTGCGCAGGAGGGCGCGGCGGAGCTGATCGGACACGCGTTGCAGGAGATTTCCGCGGCCAGCGCGTATGATGATGCGGTAAGGCAGATGGAAGGGCAGTTAATGGAAATTGACAATCTGCTGAATGATTTTAACCGCGAGGCGGCAGGCTATATGGAAGATGCGGATTTTGACGAAGAGCAGTTTTACGAAGTGGAAAAAAGGCTGGATACGGTCAATAACCTGAAAGCCAAATATGGTGACACCATAGAAAAAATTTTGGAAGAATGCGGAAAAAAGCGGGCGCGCATGGAACAGCTTGCAGATTATGACAGTTATCTGGATGGCTTAAAGGAGCGGCTTGCAGACAGCGAGGCAAAGCTGCAGCAGCTCTGTGTCCGGGTATCGGACATCCGGCGGGAGCAGGCGGAAACGCTGGCGGAAAAAATCCGCGCTGCCCTGATCGACCTGAATTTCCTGGATGTACAGTTTGAAATGCAGTTTGCCAGAAAGAAAGAATTTACGGAAAAAGGATTTGACGCTGCGGAATTTATGATCTCGACCAATCCAGGCGAACCGCTGAAATCGCTGACGAAGGTTGCATCCGGCGGGGAATTGTCGCGTATCATGCTCGCGATCAAGGCTGTGCTGGCGGATTGCGACGAGATCGGGACGCTGATTTTTGATGAGATTGATACGGGCATCAGCGGACGGACGGCGCAGATGGTCTCAGAAAAAATGAATGTGATTTCCAAAGACCACCAGATTATCTGCATTACGCATCTGCCGCAGATCGCGGCGATGGCGGATACGCATTTTTTAATTGAAAAAACGGCGGACAATCATCGGACGGTTACGAATATACGGAAATTAAAAGAAAATGAGAGCATCCAGGAACTGGGACGGATGCTCGGAGGCGTAAAGATTACAGATACGGTATTGCAGAGCGCAAAGGAGATGAAGGATCTGGCAGTCGCCACAAAAAATACCTTGATTTAAAAACACCGGGCAAGACATACTAAGAGACAGAGAAATCTGTCTCGTTTTTTTATGCGCGCGGGCGCGGAAAGAAGTCTTCCCTGTCCCGGCTGCAGGCAGAAATAAAATACACAGGAAAAGAGATGTCCAAAATGCTGCACAAGATATGGAACAGTTTTATCGCACATAGAAAAGTAACAGGGTACGCCGGCCTTCTGACCTGCCTGATTTTTTCTTACCTGTTGATGCTTGACTGCATACCGGATAAGATTTATGTGAAATACGGGGAAGAGCCGGATTTTTCTTTTGGCGTCCCGGTGACGGAACAGGTCGTAGACAGCGAAGAAGTGTTTGCGACGCAGCAGAGCGGATCGGAAGAAGATTACAGAGGGCGGATCCATATGACGGTTCCGGAAACGGAAAAAGAGACGCAGCGCAGCTATCAGGTTGTGTGCAGGCTGTTTGGGGCGATACCGGTCAAGCGGATTTCCATAGAGCAGGTTGCGGAGCGGGAACTGATCCCCGCAGGCACGAATATTGGCATTTATGTCAGGAATGACGCGATCATGATTATCGGGACCGGGGAAGTCAAAGACTGCACAGGCGCGGCGAGGGAACCGGCAAAAAATGTCGTGCAGAGCGGGGATTATATTTTAGCGGTGGATGGAGAGGAGATTGACAGTAAAAAAGACCTGATTGATAAAATCGCGGAATCGGAAGGAAAGAAGATCCGGCTGCGGCTGCGGCGGAACGGGGAAGAGATCGAGGTGTCCCTGCAGCCGGTACTGTCCGAGGCCGGAGGCTATCAGCTCGGCATCTGGATCCGGGACGACATTGCGGGTGTCGGGACGCTCACGTATGTGACGGACGATATGGAATACGGCGCATTGGGGCATGGCATAACGGACGCGGATGTCGGCAGCCTGATCGAGATGGAAGAGGGGTATATTTACAAGACGACGATACTTGGCGTGCGCAAAGGGAAAAAGGGGCAGCCCGGAGAAATGTCCGGCATGATCAATTACCATGAACAGTACCGGATCGGCGACATCGAAGAAAATACGGAGGTCGGTATTTACGGGCGGCTGAAAAAAATGCCGGAAGAATTAGACAGCGTGGCTTCTGTCCCCGTCGCCTATAAACAGGAGATCGAGAAGGGAGCGGCGCAGATTATCAGTGAAGTGGAAGGAAAAAGGGAGGCGTTTGATATTGAGATCGAGCAGCTGGATTACCACAGCGAGGGGGACAATAAGGGGATCCGGTTTCAGGTGACGGACAGGCGTCTGCTGGAAGATACCGGCGGGATCGTGCAGGGTATGAGCGGCAGTCCGATTATGCAAAATGGCAGGATCATCGGCGCGGTCACGCATGTGTTTATTGCGGATTCAGCGCAGGGGTATGGGATTTTTATCGAAAATATGCTGGAACGGTAAAATGCAATCGCTTATGCAAAATAACAGTAATACGCATATGTATACTGAATTTTGTGGAAAAATGAAAAAACTGTAAATATTGCACAAAAATTCTGTCAAAACGTGAACGCAGTTTTACTTTACAAAGATAAATATAATAGTGTAAACTATCGCCTGACGAAAAAATGGTATCTATCGTATAATGCGACAAAATACGACAGCAATAGTTTTGTAAGATGAAACGGCAGCGTATGCTGATTTTCTACCGTAAATGACAGGAGGTATGGCCATGGGTCAGTTAAATGTGGCGATTGCAGATGATAATGAAAAAATGGTAAAACTTTTGGGAGAAATTGTCGGCAGTGATGATGAATTAAATGTGGTCGGGACGGCAAAAGACGGAATAGAGGCCTGCGAGCTGATAAAAAGCAAAGAGCCTGACGTGGTTCTGCTTGATATTGTAATGCCGAAACTGGACGGACTGGATGTGCTGACAAAGATCCATAATGATGATTCGATCAAAAAACATCCCGCTTTTATCATGATCAGCGCAGTGGGACAGGAAAAGATTACAGAAGATGCGTTTAGCCGGGGCGCGGATTATTATATCATGAAACCGTTTGATAATGACATGGTGATCAACCGCATCAAATCGATTCGGGATGTGAATGCCAAAAAGACAGGGGAAATGAGGAAAGTGAATGCATTTGAAAAAATACAGGAGCTTCCGGCGCGCGACCTCGAGGCGGATGTGACGGATATCATCCATGAGATCGGCGTTCCCGCGCATATAAAAGGGTACCAGTATCTGCGGGAAGCGATCATGATGTCGGTCAATGATATTGAGATGCTTAATTCCATTACAAAAATCTTATATCCGACGATCGCAAAACGGTATCAGACCACGCCGAGCAGGGTAGAACGCGCGATCCGCCACGCGATTGAAGTCGCATGGTCACGTGGGAAAATGGATACGATTGACGAGCTTTTCGGGTATACGATCCATAATGGAAAAGGAAAGCCGACAAATTCAGAATTTATTGCGCTGATCGCAGATAAAATTCGTTTGGAATATCGAGCCAGGTCATGATATAATATATGTAAAATTCTTTTCTTTGGGAGGACTTTACATGAAAAAAGTATTATTTGTAACATCAGAAGCTGTTCCGCTGATCAAAACAGGAGGGCTTGCAGATGTTGCGGGTTCCCTGCCGCGTTATTTTGACCGGACGAAATATGACGTGCGCATTATTCTGCCGAAGTATGCCTGTATGGAAGAAAAATATAAAGAAAAGCTGCGCTTTCATTCCAAATTTTATGTGAATCTTGGCTGGAGAAGCCAGTATGCGGGGATTCTGGAAACAAAGATAGAGGGAGTGACCTATTATCTGGTAGATAATGAATACTATTTTGCAGGGCCGAATCCTTATAATAATATTTACGAGGACGTAGAAAAATTTGCGTATTTTTCAAAAGCGGTTTTGGATGCGCTTCCGTATCTGGATTTCCGTCCGGATATCATACACTGCCATGACTGGCAGACAGGGCTGATTCCCGTATATTTAAAAACGGAGTATCAAAAGGATGAATTTTACCATGGCATAAAAACGGTGTATACGATACACAACCAGCAGTTCCAGGGGCGGTGGATCCTGCAGGCGGTAAAGGATATTACCGGATTGCCGGAGACGCTCTTTACGGCGGATAAGCTGGAATCCTACGGCGAGGCAAATTATTTAAAGGGCGGCATTGTTTTTTCGGACATTATCACGACCGTCAGCAAAACCTATGCGTATGAGGTGACGACGCCGGAAGGCGGCGAGGGGCTTGACGGGCTGATGCGCGCAAGGAGCGCGGATCTCTACGGGATTGTAAACGGGCTGGATTATACGGAATTTAATCCGGGCAAAGACCCGCTGATCGCTTATAATTACGGGCCGGATCATATGATCGAAGGAAAACGCAAAAATAAAAAGCAGCTCCAGCAGGAGCTTGGGCTGCCGGAAGACGACGGGACGATGATGCTTGGCATGGTATCGCGCCTGACGCATCAGAAAGGCTTCGACCTTGTGGAATCCGTCCTGGACGAGCTGCTTGGCAGGGCGCGGATTCAGATTGCCGTACTCGGTACGGGGCAGGAAAATTTTGAAAATATGTTCCGCCATTTTGCCTGGAAATACGGGGACAAGCTCTCTGCAAATATTTATTATTCGGAGGAGACTGCCCATAAGATCTATGCTTCCTGCGACGCCTTTTTAATGCCGTCGCTGTTTGAGCCATGCGGGCTGAGCCAGCTGATGAGCATGCGGTACGGGACGGTGCCGATCGTGCGCGAAACAGGCGGGCTGAAAGACACCGTAGAGGCATATAACCGTTATGAGCAGACGGGCTGCGGTTTTAGTTTCCGCAATTATAACGCGAGGGAAATGCTGTCCACCCTTTATTATGCGATGGATACATATTATAACCACAGAGAGGACTGGAACGGCATTGCCGCAAGGGGGATGCAGCTTGATTTCTCCTGGGGGCGATCGGCAAGGGAATATGAAAAGCTGTATGAAAAACTGTAATTCTTTTTTATCAGGAGCAGATGCTGACGGCGTCTGCTTCTCTTGCATAATAATAAACGTTGTTGCTTAAAATCTCTTCTTCCGACAGCTCCGTAGCGTTGATCTCCGTTACCATGTCGCGCAGGCTGCCGGCATTGTCCGTTTTTTGGGACGGGAGCAGGATGACTTCATGGATGCTGCAGGGCAGCAGGTATAAGTCGGCCTGCAAGCGGTTGGCGATCTGCGCCAGCAGACCCGGATAAAGGATGCATCCTGCGCCGTAGAGCTTATGCTTGTTGGAAAGCACATACATGGAGCAGAAAGGCATATCGGACGGCTCCTGCGGAAGATCTTCCAATTTTCCGATACTCTGTAAAATGCCTGTCATATTGTGCAGCTCGTAGGGCAGGAGCGCGGGCGTGGTTCTGTAAGTGTGTTCGTACAGCTCCGATACGGTTATATGCCACATATCCAGATGGCTGTTGTGGATCAGGATCGTGGCGTTATTCTGCCTGGAAACTTCCAGTAAACAGTAAAATACAATGGCGAGATCCAGATAGCGGACGTGCGGGACGGTTTTCAGCAGCTCCCTGTTTTTCTCATAGTTGATCATGCGGTAGGCCAGATGGCTTTTTGCCAGTTCAAAATCCGTAAAAAATTCGATATCAATGTTTTCCTCGGACTTATTGTGTTCATAGGTGCGCAGGATATCGCGGCAGATCAGGCCGAAATCCGGATTTTCTTCGTTTTTATCATAATAATAGTTTAAAAATATAGTCGGCGAGACATTGACGTTTCCGGTCGAAATCGTAAGCCCGTCCAGTTCCAGCCCGTTGTTCCGGAAAACCTTCTGGAGCTGTATTCTCGCGTCCGCGGGAAGCATGGCCTGTATCTGTTCGCATATCTGTTGTTTAAATGTTTCATAAGTCATATGTATGATTACCTCCAAAAATTTTAAATGTTTTGTCTGATTACGGATTCCGCCGCAGCTGTATTCGGGATCTGTCAAAAATCCTGTGCCTTCATATGCAGCCAAAGCGGAAAAATATCGAAACAATAAAAAGGGATAGGGGATAAAAAGAAATATTGTAATTTTTATGATGATATATAACTATAAAATACGGAATAGTTATGTTAATATCTGAAAATATATACAGAAACTGCATCATATTTAAGAAAATATATGCAATGGAGATATCCGTTGCACAGACATACTGTAACACGTTTATTTGGAAAAAGCAAGTAGTTTTTTTCATATGGGGCAGGAAAATATACTTTCTATTATATTCATTCATCTGGCCAGGGCAATTGCCTGGCAGCAAAAATAATATTGGAAATCTATGGAACAGTCGTATATAATAATATGTAAGTCAGACAACTGGATGAAACCCCATAGTAAGCGTAATGTCTGGTGGATCGGGGCGCGGGAATAGAAAAGCGACAGGATATAGCCGTTTCTGGCGGATTTTACGGGACAAAATACCTGTTTTGCCCAATTTTTATCATAGTATCATAGAAAAGACGCGATTACGATCATTTTATGGAAAAATCAGGAGAAAAATTTAGGAGGGTTTTCCGGACAGGCGGAACGGGCAGGGGAGATTTTCCGCTGCCCGCCGTAAAGTTACAGGAAAAGTGTGCTGACGTCGACTTCAAAATAAGCTGCCAGACGGTCGAGCATCTCCATGGATGGGTTTTTTCCGATGGCCGGATGTTCGATCCCGTACATATAGCTGTATGCGATGCCGATCTCAAGCGCGGCCTGCCGGATGTTCTTCCCGCGCTGGCTGCGCAGCAGGCTGACATTGGCGGCAAGCCGCTCCCTTGCGACGGAGCTTTTCGGCCCCGCCTGTTTTTGTTTTTCGTCCATAATTTTTTCGTCCTTTCTGTTTTTTATTATAAATGATTTTTGCCGGTCAGGCAATGGGCTTGAGCAGATCCCTGAGAGCCTGCTTTAACTTTTCCGCCGCAGGCGCGTTTCCTGTTCCGCAGCTGCGGAAAGTTGCCGCTCTTTGTCATGGACTTCCTGCCTCAGTGATTCTGTTTCCTTTGACCGTTCCAGTATGTCGGCTTCCAGTGCGGGCAGCTTTTCCGCCATGGCCCTGTTTTCGTCCCGTATCCGGCCGGATCCCCAGTTTTTCAGACACTTTTTTCGTGACGTTGATTTTTTCGCCGGTCTGTTCCTGTTTCATTTCATAAAACTGTATCAGCCGCCTGGCTTTCTGCTGTTTGAAATTCTCTGTCATGTTGCGTTGTTTGTTGGCAAGGATATATTTTAATATCAGCTGCACGAGGCGGCTCCTGCCATTTTCCACATCCGTGCAGATGGCGTCGTCATCTTCATTGCCTGGAATGATGTCAATGTTTGGGTTGGCGGTTGGGTAGATGCATTTGCGCACGTTTTCTTTTGTGATCCTGGGGGTGGGTATCGTAAAAAGGTCATAGAGCGTGTTTTCCGTTTTCCTGTAGCAGCCGAAGATCATGGAAGTGTTCCCCTGCGGGTCGCAGTCCGGCAGGAGCGCTTTTTGCCAGGACTGGCGAGCAGGCAGGCGAGGACGACGTTTGTGGTGGTTTTTCCAACCCCGCTTTTATTGTTGATGAATGCAATGGATATGGCTTTTTTACGCATAAACGTTCTCTTTACTGTATCTCTGATGAAGATATATCGTGAAATAAATATTATCACCTACGGAGTTAAAAGTCAAGCGAAAAAAGCGTCTTGGAGTCGTTTTTAAGGGCCGCCGCACCTTAGAAAATCATATTGTCCATGTCGTGGGAATGTGCTATAGTATCGGCATGGGAAACCATAGGGCCAAAAGGCGGCTGCCCTCTGAAATTTATCGGAGGGGATAGCTCTCCAGACTAAAGAGGAAGGAGGGCGGTACAATGATTACATATCAGGATCTGTTTTTGTTCTGTACGTTCATTGTTGCCCTTATCAGTCTGGTCTATCAGATTCTTAAGGACAAAAGAAAATAGCCGCCACTACTGCAATAGTGACGGCTGATGTAAAAATTAGCTTTTAACTATCGAGGGTAGCTGCTCCTATGGCTTCCCTTTTTCTGTTTCCACTGTAGCATATCCATAGAAAGATTTCAAGTAATTTTTTAAAAAGCGACTCGGAGACGTTTTTTATGTCGGGGAGCGGGAGCAAGCCCCGCCTCTGATTATTTTAAAGATGCGTCTTGGAGTCGTTTTTGCGACTTCGAGTCGCTTTTAAGAGCCGCCTTGCCTTGAAAAATTATATTGCCCATGCCGTAGGAATGTGTTATAGTATCGGCATGGGAAACCATAGAGCGAAAAAGGCGGCTGCCCTCTGGAATTATCGGAGGGGCACACCCTCCAGACCAGAGAGGAAGGAGGGGGATGCAATGATTACATATCAGGATCTGTTTTTGTTCTG
>CANQQG010000039.1 GCA_947625875.1 uncultured Lachnospiraceae bacterium | reverse complement strand
TGGAAAAAAACGGTAATTTTTGAATATGATGAAATCACAATAAAGGAGAGGAAATGACAAATACGATAACAGGCAGGACAGTGCAGATATGCGGCGAGCTTGAAAGTATTGTGAATGAACTGAACTGCAGGGCAATGGAGCTGGAGGATGCGCAGAAAGGGCTCAGAGGGCTTTCAGGGATGGAAGAGCCGATAGCAAGGCTTACAGAACAGTGTGCGGAGATGGAGTTTCTATATGCGGTCCTGAGGCAGATGGCGCAGGCGTTGAATAAGACGGCGCTGAATTATGCAAGCTGTGAAAACAGGATATGCGATTACAGTGAGCAAAGCGTCACAGCGCGCGTCAGACGTGAGATAGGACTCAATGATTTATCTAAAATATCAAATATATTAAGTGGGCTGTAAAACAAGCCAACGGATAGGAGGAAAAATGAGCTTCAATGAGATTACCATCAATACGTCTACGCTTGCAGGCGACATTGCCGCATTGAAAGGAGCGCTTGCGAATGCAAGGGCGCAGCTGAAGAAGATGTTTGACAGTGTAGCCGAGCTTGACGCTATGTGGGACGGGCCTGCAAATGACGAATTTAAACGGCAATTTGGCATTGATTATGAAAATGCGGAAGCAATGTGCAAAACAGTCGATGCGCTTATCCAAAGCATGGAGTTTGCAAAAGAGCAATATGACAAGTGCGATGCCGAGGTTGGAGATATAGTCGCGGCTATTACGATATGATGTGGGGGATGAGAATATGGCAATTATGGGAGATGTGCAGATTAAGGTAGATCCTGCAGTTCTGGTAAGTAAAGCAGAGGCTGTTTCAGGCAGTATCGGGAGTATGGAGCAGTATTACAGCGAGTTGGAGCGGATTGTGTCGAGGACCTCTTACTACTGGATAGGCGAGGCGGGCGATATGCACAGAAATATTTATAAAGAACAGAAGGCACAGGTTGAGGAAATGTTAAAGAGGCTGAGGGAGCATCCGGCTGATCTGACCGCGATAGCGCAGACATACGAGAATGTGGAGAGTCAGCTGCAGTCTTTGGCGGCGGAACTGCCGGGAGATATCATCAGTTAAGGAGAGAGCAATGGCAAGTCGGAGTAAGATTCAATTTGATTTTAAGCAGGCAAAAAAACAGGCAGGCAAAATTGATGATATAGCGGATAATTTATCGGGCCTGTCTCAAAAAAAGCTTGAAAGCGCCATGCAGACACTTTCAGTTAATTGGAAAGGGGCAAATGCTTCTGCATATCTGGCCAAGGGCGGCAGGCTTCAGACGGAGATAAATAAGACGGCGTTGGAGCTGCATTCCATAGCGTCAGATATAAGGACGATCGCGCAGCGCGTATACGATGCGGAAATGGAAGCCGTGCGCATAGCTGGCCACACTATAGAACCCAACAATCCAGGGGGCTGAGGAGCGGGCATACAGAGGGTAGCATTATGAGTCTGAAATATTTTAAAAATTTAAAATATTTAATAAAACAAATTTAAAAAACAGGAGGAACAAAAAATGGCAGCATTTACAGTAACAGCAAGTCAACTAAGGACATCAGCAAGTCAACTCAGGGCGTTAAACGGCCAGTTTAAATCTCAGGTAGGCAGTTTAGAGTCTCAGGAGGCTGCACTGGGCACTATGTGGGAGGGCGAAGCAAAGAATGTTTTCCACAAGGCATTTGACAGAGACAGGAGGCAGATGGACAATTTTTACAAACTGATTGATCAGTATTGCCAGGCGCTTGAGAACATTGCGAAAAAATACGAGCTGGCTGAGAGACAGAATGTTTCGACAGCGAGGACAAGAAGCTACAAATAATTTTTGTTAGCTGTGAAGGCGCTGAACAGTTACAAGACGTCAAATAAATAGAAAAGGAGAATAGAATCATGCAGGGAACGATAAAGGTTGATCCTCAGAAATTAATAAGCACGGCAAATGAGTTTAATACAACAGGAGGCAAGGTGAAGGGCCTTACAGCGGATATGATGAGCAAAGTCACATCTATGAGCAGTGTATGGGAAGGCGATGCGTCTAATACATACATCAACCGCTTCAAAGAGCTTCAGGATGATATGGACAGGATGTTTTCCATGATTCAGGAGCATGTAACAGATCTGAATGATATGGCTCAGCAGTATATTACGGCAGAAAATGCAAACATTGATCTGGGCGGCAGCCTGGCAGGGGATGTAATCCAGTAAGCAGCATAAAGGGATATAGGGATAGCCATTGCGGTTATCCCCCCTATTTAAGAATCAGTAGCTATAGAGGAGAGAGCAATAAATGGAAAGAAAAACATATTTGCCAATAGGTTTGGTTGTGTTATTGGAAGGACAGAAGAAACGTGTCATGATTGATGGGCGTAAGGTCATAAGCAACTCAGATGGAGTTGAAGTTGAATATGATTACCAAGGCTGTTTATATCCGGAGGGGCAGTAGGGAGTAAAGAAGTTATGTTATTTAACCGTGATGATATTAATATGATTTTTTTTATTGGGTTTCAAGATATTGAAGAATTGGTATATAGAGAGAAGGTATTGAAAGACAATGATGAAAAGAGCATTAAGGAGCAGTAATTATGGCGGAATTTAGCATAGCAATAAATAAAGCAAAGGAACAGGCAGATAAATATAGTAAATATTCAATCTTGCTTTCAGACTATACAAATCAGATTGCAAATATCAGCGCTTCTGTAAATCATTTGGGAGGAAGCACGGAAAGAATCAGATCGGTATTGCAGGCATTGTCAGAGAGAGTAAAGGATGAAGCGGCGGTTGCAGATGATATGGGCAAAAAGCTCATAGAGATTTTGACACTTTATGAAACAATAGAAAAAGAAATTTGTGGTAAATCTGTAAATACTATGGATGAAGTATCTAAAACGGGTGGAAAAACTGGAGAGAAAACTGGTGAAACTGGAGATGAAAAATATGTGGCGTCAGATGTAAAAACGGTATTGGATTTTTTGGCAGGTTTGGCTAAAAACATAGGGAAGTATGGAAAGCAAAGCGGAGTGACATTGACATCCTCAATATTAAGCTATTTGGGAATATTGTGTGGAACGGTGGGCTCTGATTGTAAATCTGGCGCTGATGTTGTTTCACAGATATTAGCTTTATACAAATCCTCAGAAGGCGTGGAATCAGGGATTTATAAATACTATGAAAAAAAGCTTCATCCATATGAAGCTTTTAAGCTGGATAAAAAGTATGGCAAAATGATGACAGGCCTTTCTATTGCTTCAAGTGCAGCAGAAACAGTGAATGAATGGATAGAAACTTATAAAATATTTTCTGATTCTAAGAGTTCGCTTTTTGATAGGGCTGAACAGGCAATAGAGCTTTTTGGTTCCAGTCTGGATCTGGGCGGAAAGGTTTATGTTGCTAAACAGGCGAAGACAAAAATATTACAGATTGTAAGCAGCGTTAGCGGTTCGGGCAAAGCGGTAAATCAGATACTTGCCACAGAACAGACATTAAAATATACGACAACATCGGCTGTCACAAAAAAAATATCAAATGTAAATGCTTTTCTTGCTGTGTCAGATGTTATTGTGTCAACAATTGCTAAAGGTGTGAAACAGTATGGGAAAGTAACGGAAGACGGAAAAATTGATATGGGTGATGTAGGCTCAGTCAGTGTACATGCCTCCTTAAGCGGTTTAAATGCAGTTGCGGGTGGTTTGTCGCTGGGGATTGTCAGGTTTGATAGTGAAAAAGTTGCGGCAGAATTGGAGAACGAAGTTTATGAATTTTCCCAGGGAGACAGCTGGGCGGCGCAGTATATCAGAGATAAGGATAATAATGCTGCGCTGAGATTTGGTGTATCCGTTGGTGTTGGCGCCAAGATTGTGGGTACAAAGATAGTTCATGGCGTTGTAGACAAAGTAAAAACAGTTGGGAGCTGGGTGTCAGCTGGCTATACTGCTGTGGCGAATTTATTTTAAAAAATAGAAAGAGAGGGAATGGAGCATGTTGAAAGATTTATTGCCTGTTGGAAGTGTTGTTCTGCTTAAAGGAGGTACAAAAAAATTGATGATTATCGGTATAAAACCAATATCTGAAGATCTGCCGGATAAAGTATATGATTACATAGGCGTTGTATATCCCGAAGGGTATTTGAGCAATGAATATAATTTCTTATTTGACCATAAAGACATAAATGATGTGGTTTTTACCGGATACAACAATCCGGAACGGGAGGATTTTATTGCGCTTCTGGAGACGGAGCTTAAAAAAGAACAGCAGGGAACAGTTTGAAAATTTGCTGCAAATTCTTCAATAATGATGCGGTTGAGAGAGTATTTTTCATAGGTTTGGCGCGGCTTTTGAAATATGGGAGGATAGCACACGGCAGACAGGAAGTATTGCCATGAAGGGAAGACCAGGCTCAATGGAGGGCAGCTTTCAGATAGTACAACGGCGTCAAAATCCAAATGTCGCCGACAGGCTGGAGAAAGCTGTTATGGGAAAGCGCCGCGTACTATCTCTATTTTGTCGGTTTTGGTGAAGCTGGGATTTGCGCTCCCGTGTACAGGGGTGAGGATTATATTGCGGAAATACGCAAGGACTGTGTTGTAAAGGATGATCTATACTACAAGGCAGGAGAGAAAACCCTGCATGGAGTGCAGAAGAAGCTCATCTATACAAAAAAATGATTTCCTTCTTTCCAAATGCAGGACGCGGCCAGATGGAAAGCGGTAACTTAAAATGTATAAAAAAATAAAGGAAGCGCACAGGATAAAACAATGAAAACAACAATGAAAGGATTCATCAGCATTTTTGCAGGATGTATAGTTTGCATATTTTGCAGCGTGGCAGTGTTTGCGGCCAAGGGCGCTGCTGTTTTAGAAACTTATACGGGAGAAAATTCGGTATCTGTATATGTAAAGGGAGCGAATAAGTATGCGGATGACATAAATGTCCAGATCGCTACCGCAGAGGCGGAAAAAGTTGAGAAAGCGTCGGTTTCAAAGCTGGACACGCCAATGAAAACGCTTATTATGATTGACAACTCCATTTCAATCCCCGCCGGGGACCGCAAAAAAATTTCGGCGCTTGTGGAGAACATGATTGCCGGTCTGAAAAATGAGGAGATCTCCATTGCAACCTTCAGTGAAGATATCAATATCGTCACAGATTATACCAGTGATTATAAGACATTGAAACAGGCGGCGGACAGCATAAAATATCATGACCAGGAAACCTATCTTACGGATGTCCTCTATGACCTGATTTCCACGCATTATGTGAATCAGGAAGAGGACACGTACCGCAGGATCATCGTGATTTCCGATGGCGTGGACAATAAATCTTTAGGTTACACAAAGGAGGAGCTTTCCAATCTGTTAAGGGACTGTCCGGTTCCAATCTATACCATCGGCTGTTCAACGGAAAATAATAACGAACAGCTTGAAAATATGTTCGCTATAAGCAGGCAGACCAATGTTAAATATTTCCTTTTGGATAAGGTGAAAAATATGTTTGACATATCGGATGTCCTTGGCAAGGATCTGAAAATCCTCAGGCTGACCATAACACCGCCTGCGGATATGATGGATGGAGCGAAAAAAGCAGTCAAAATCACACTGTCTGACGGTGAGTCGCTGACGGTTGATATTGCCATGCCGCAGCAGCTGCAGATTGAGGAGCCTGAACCTGAGCCTGAGCCGGAACCCGAACCGGAAACAGAGAGTCGGGAATCTGAACCGGAAACAGAAGCGGTGGAGCCGGAAACAGAAGCGGTTCAGGAAACAGAAAACGCGGATTCCGGCATAGGCATGATAACTGTTTTGCTGATTGGGACAGGCGCAGCGGCGGTCATTGCCGTCATATGCATTGTTATCATTGTCGGAAAGAAAAAGAGGAGCAACCGCGCTTCCTTTGAAATCGCTGACAGCAGCATTTTAAATGAAAGGCAGAATGACGCCGCTGATGCAGGGGAGCGGACATTGCTGCTTGATCCGGGCCAGAACGGAGATGCGGATCATGATGGGACGGTAATGATATGGAATCAGGGAACCACTTATCAGGTCGTACTAACAGATATAAATTCACCGGCCAAATCTTTTCGAGCGCCTTTAAATCAGGCAATTGTCATAGGGCGTAAAGCGGATAAGTGCGATATAGCACTGGACTATGAAAAATCTGTTTCCGCAAAACATTGTGAGATAAGCGTAAGCGGCGGCAAGTTTTATGTGACTGATTTACAGTCTTCAAACGGCACGTTCCTAAATGGCAGCAAAGTATTGACAAAGACGGAAATTTTCTCCGGAAATACGCTCAGGCTTGGAAAGTTGGAGATGCGTTTTGAAGTGCGGTAGGAAAAGGAGCGGAAATGAATGTAATAAGTTCCGGCAAAACGGATGTCGGAAAAGTCCGGGAAATAAATCAGGACGCGTATGGCATTTTCAAAAAAGAAGATGCGGAGCTGTTTGTGGTAGCGGATGGGATGGGAGGCTATACAAACGGTGAAAAGGCAAGCCAGACGGTAGTGGAGCAGATTTCAAGCTGGTGGGAGATGTTTTCTCCTGAAGCCTGTGATTATGAATTTGAGAAAATGCTGACAGCGATAGAGCAGGCGGTAGAGGAGGCCAATCATACCATATATACGCAGTACAATCAAAACGAGGTGTGCGGCACAACGGTGGTTATTTTGTTCCTGTACAGGGAACGTTACAGCATAATATACGCGGGCGACAGCAGATGCTATGCCGCTGTGGGCAGAAAATGCAGATGCCTTACCATGGATGAGATATGGGAAAATCAATCTCATATCAGCGTGAGTGAGCGCAGGATGAAAAATCATCCGGACCGTGGCAAACTTGTCAATGCGGTCGGCATTAAAACCAGTATCCAGTGCAGGGTTGTGACGGGAGCATGGGAGAAGGGGGAGGTTTTTTTGCTGTGTACGGATGGACTGTATAAATACTGTACGGACAGATATATCAGGAAATGCATGAGGCTGTGTATGGACAGGGCGGCAATGGATATGCAGCTTGCTCATCTGCTTGAAATGGCATATAAAAACGGAGCGGGTGATAACGTCACGATTGTAATCGTGAAATGCCCGAAAGTATGAAGAACAGAAAAAGAAACAGATAGAACAGGAAAGCAGGAGATTTCGAATGACTGGATTAGCAGGTTATGAAAAATTGTTTTATGGAGGAATCGCGTTGATGGCCGCAGCTGCAGCTTTTCTGGCGATTTTCCTTATCATTTATTTATATCGCGGCGCAAAACTCAGGAAAATGCTGGATGAGGAATACGGCGATCCTGTGCGGTATAATCGCGGGAGAGAGAGGAAACGGTAATGGGAAATGTGATAGCCGGTTTGTATGAAATTGATCGGCAAATTGGAGCCGGTGGCGGCGGGATTGTATATTTGGGCAGGCATATCCGTCTGGAAAAGCAAGTCGTTTTAAAAGCGGACAAGCGGACGCTGCGGGCCGGCAGCGAGACGCTCAGGCGGGAGGTGGATCTGCTTAAAGGACTCAGCCATACATATATTCCGCAGGTATATGATTTTGTCCAGGAGGATGGGATCGTATATACGGTCATGGATTACATTGAGGGAGAGAGCTTTGACAAAATCCTTAAAAGGGGACAATATCTGCCGCAAAAGGATCTGGTCCGGTGGTCGTGCCAGCTGTTGGAAGCGCTGACCTACCTTCACAGCCAGGGGGCGCATGGCATTTTACATGGGGATATCAAGCCTGCAAATATTATGCTTCGTCCTACCGGGGATATCTGCCTGATCGATTTTAACATTGCCCTGGCGCTGGGCGAAGAGGGCGCGGTAAAGGTTGGATTCAGCCGCGGCTATGCATCGCCGGAGCATTATGGCGAAACATATCCGGATACCGGAAAAAAACATTCGGGTCGGGAGCGTACAGAAATTGTTACGGATGATAGGGAACAGGCGTCAAAGCCAAATACGGATTCTTACCAAAAGAAATCCGTCATGCTGGATGTGCGTTCGGATATATACAGCCTCGGGGCGACGTTATATCATCTGTATTCCGGCAGAAAACCGGCGCAGAAGGCAGCTGAGGTGGAACCTTTGACGAAGGAAGACTGCAGTGAGCAGATTGCAAAGATTTTGCAGAAAGCGATGGCTGCCGATCCTGCGGACCGTTATCAGACAGCTGCGGAGATGCTGGATGCGTTTTTGTCCTTGCGCAGAAGTGACAGGAGAACGGTGCGCCGCAGACGCGCATTGGCAGCCGCTGTTTCCATCAGCGCCGCATTGCTTCTGGCGGGCGGCAGCCTGATGTTTGTCGGTTTAAAGCAGAAGGAAGATCATCAGCGCGCGCTTACGCTGGCGTCTTACTCGGAGGATGCGCTGCGGGCGGGCGACCGTGAAAAAGCGATCGCGTTCGCATTGTCAGCGATTCCGGAAGAAAAGAGCATTTTGAATGCGCCGGTGACTGCAGAGGCGCAGCTTGCGCTTTCGAATGCGCTCGGCGTGTACCGCCTCTCGGACGGATTTTATGGCACGAATCAAAAGGAGCTTAAGTCCGCGCCTTTCAAGATTGCCGTATCGCCGGAAGGCGGCAGGTATGCGGCGGTCTGCGCTTATGAAGCAGAGATTTTCGACAGCGTGACGGATAAAATGCTGGCGGCGCTGCCCACGCGGGAGTCCGCTTTATCGGACTGCATTTTTGCGGACGAGGATACTGTGATCTATGCCGGCGATAAGGGAGTGACGGCCTATGATATCAAGGCGGGAAAGACGCTCTGGCAAGGGAAGCCCGCGACCGCGCTGTCGCTGTCGGGAGACGGGAACGTCGTTGCGGCGGTGGATCGCGACAGTGCGGATTTTTATTTTTATCATGCAAAAACCGGCGAAATCATATCGTCCTGTTCGTTTGAGGGGCAGCATCTGTCGGTCGCGGAAAATGATATTTTTGCAGACCCGCAGAATGATGTTTTTACATTAAACGAGGACGGGTCCTGGCTTGGCGTCAGTTTTTCAAACGGCGCGTTGTGGATCGCCGATACGAGCGGAGGCGGCGACGATCTGATCTTGTATGACAAATCGGATTTCGTGGATTTCGACGGCGCTTTTTGCGGCGATATATTTCTCTATTCGGCGGCCGCGGCCGACGGCGCTTCCGAGATGGGATTTATTGACGTGGCAGGAGCGGAATATATCGGCGGGAAAGAATCCGACCAGCCGTTTCTGATCCAATCGGACGGAAATCAATTTTTCGTGGCGAATGGCGGGCTGCTGGAATCTATCGATGCGAAGACGTTCGAGGAATTGGAGCTGGCGTATGTCAAAGACGCTTCCATCATGGCTTATTCAGCGGGGGAAGAATTTACAGTCGCAGCCAGTGATGACGGAATGGTTTCGTTTTATGACGACGGCGCGAGGCAGATGAGTGCGGAAAAGAGCGAATCGGAAGTGGATTTTGTCGCGATGTGCGGCGGGCATGTATTTTTTGCAAACCGAAACGATCCGGTCATACGCAGGATGGAACTGGAGGACCACAGCGATGCAAATTTGATGGCTTATGACGCCAGGGATACGCATGACGAGGCGCGGGCGTCTGCGGATCAGAAGACGCTGATGCTGTTTCGGATCGACCATTTTTCCATCTATGACGAAGGGGGAAAGCTCGTGACAAAATGCGACCTGCCCGATGCGGATAAAATATACGACCAGCAATTTCGCAGGGAAGGCGGCTCGTCCTATCTGGAAGTCATCTGGTATGACGGCACAGTGCGGAAGTATTCGGCGGCGGACGGGACGCTGATGGACGAAGAAAAAGAGGAGGCGCCCGACCGCTCGCTCTTAGAAGATCTCTGGACGGAGAATTATCATGTCGTTTCCGCATTGCATGAGGCTCCGAAGGTATATGACAGAGATTCCGAAAAATTAGTCGGTACGCTCGACGAGGAAGATTATCTGACTTACGTGACCGAGACGAAGTACGGGCCGGTCGCAGAATATGTGACGGCGGACGGCGTGCGTTACGGATATTTGCTCGATCAAAATTTGGAAAAAACAGCATATCTCCCGAACTTGTGTGACGTTTACGGAGAGACGGCGTTATTTGATGATGGTTCGGGCGAGATCCGAAGCAGCAAGATATACAGTTTGGACGAATTGGTGCAGTTGGCGCGTGAATATGGTTATAATGGCGCGGCGCAGCAAGGGAGGTGACGAGAAAAAACCGTGCCTGAATAATATATTTTTTTTATAAGAAAGGAGACTGAAAATGAAGTTTTTAAAAAGAGGCGTCGCATGGCTGATTGCCGCATCGATGGCGCTGACGATGGCGCCGGTTTCCGCAGCAGGGAAAGCGGAAGGTGTGGAGCAAACATCCGGCGAGAACACAGACAATCCGGTTGATAAAAATAGCAAAATCGAAAAACCGGAAGAAGCGGATGACATCCGGTACAATCTTGGCAATTTCGAGTATTGTATGACCGACAGCGCCAGCCTGGAGCAGATGTACGAGGAGGCGGAGGAGCTCGCCGAGACCGGGGATGACTCTATGATGGCGGAATTGGTCCACTATCAGGCGTATGGGGAGGATTCCAATTATACTATTGAGTTGGAACAGAATGCATTTTTTCCGTATGAGGTGCAGTTTACGGAAAACGGGGAGGTAACAGAGGCATGGTTTATGTCGCCGGAGGATACCGTGACAGTCGGTGGCCATGTCTTTTCGGTGCATTCACAGACGGATGGCACGGCAGTGACACAGATGAGCCTGAATGTGGCAGGGGATACGGTTGTCGTGTACCCGGAGAAGAAAACCTTCACAAATGACGGTGATGGGCCTGTCTCTACCATTTCGCTGTTGCCGTTGCAAGAGAGAGAGTTGACGGTAGACCTGTCTGGATATTCGCCGGTAGAGCTGACGAGAGTTTCAATAGACAAAATTTTTACCGGAAATGCAGATGCGGCGGGGGTGTATAAGAATGCCAACGCGGTAGTCTGGAAAAGGAAATATGATGAGAATGACGACTATACCGTCAGCATGAAAGGAGACCAATTAGATCTTAGTTATGGTGACTATTGGGAAATGATCGTGGGAGAGGCGGATCAGTTAAACAAGAATAATATGCGTTACAACGTAACAGTACAGCGTGCGTCGTCTTTCTCAGATTGGCTGACGCCGACTTGCTATTTTCAAAAACAGGATGGGACGTGGGAACAGGGGCTTGCAGGTAATACACATTTTTCTATTTCCAGTTATGATGACAGTTCTAACATAGGATCATTCTATTTTTATACAACAGACAATACTTTAACTGGCAATCTGCATGACAGCAATACATACGACCAATACATTAGCATACAAGAAAATAAAGAGCAGTATCCGGATAAACAATATACGCTGAAAGCTTTTGAAGGCATATATGATCCAATGGCGGATGGCGATTCCGGAATTGACATTACAAACCAATTATTTGCGACTGATATGTCGGCAAAGGATGCCGGGTATCAAATTGACAGGTATTCGGAAAAGATTGTCACGATTGTGTCGTATGACAAGGAAGATCCGAAGAAGGTAACAGGATGCCTGCCACTTTCTATTGAGGTGTATAATGGAGCTGGACGCATCGACTTGGATTCTATAAAAGACGAGAATGGCGAAGATGTAGAGGATGCTTATTCTTATAGATACGGGACTAATTCCCTGCATGTAACCGTGCAATTAGAATCAGGATACTCTGCAGATAGCTCGTATACCTACCGTTTAGGGTACGATAGGCTGGGAGATGATGATTATTCTGTGGTGGTGGAAGCTGCATATGCCGATAATTATGATTCCATGGAGGCAGCACAAGAGGCGGGAGCTGAGGACATAAAGGATGTCTTGTTTGGCGAATCCGGGTATACTACGGCTCATCCTACATTCACTATTTTTGGAAAAGGAGGAAAGGAAAAATATCAGTGTGTTGTAGAGCTTAAAGAATACGTGGATCCAGACCCAGACCCAGACCCGGATCCAGACCCAGATCCAGATCCGGATCCATATTTAAGCACTACTACCTATATTGAGTTTCGTGGAATATGTAATTCCGAAGGAAAGGGTATTAATTCGAAGGTATGTGATGGTGACTTGGCAGATTCTTACGTAGAGAATGGTTACATAACCATACTCACGAAAGAAACAGATCTGAAGAAGATAGCGCTTCGATTTTTTGAGAAAGATGATGGTATTGTTTTATACAGTCAAGATGGCACAAAAGTAACGAGCGGAGAAACATGCTTTGATTTCTCGGAAGGACCGGTTCAGTTTACCGCTGCCTCGGAAGATAAATCTTATCAGAGGAACTACTGGGTACAGGTGATCAACCCGAATGAAAGCGAAGGAGGGCAGCAGCTGTACATTAACAGTTTGGTGGATTCTGAGTCGAACACTGAGAAAAAGGACGGCGTCATCTGCTCCACAAGAGAAGTGATGTTGAACGGTAGATACGGTAACAAGCACGACATACTGGTTGTCAACAGGGGAAAGAAGTTGCTTTCAAAGCTTTCGGTAGATCTGCAGTCGAATGTGGTAAAATTGGATAAGTACTGGACATTGACCGGCGACAGCGATTTTGAAGGTTTTTCAGACGACTCAGATCCATACGCATTCTCTTATGAGGAGGATTACAATCTGGCAAAAATACGTATCCGGGCGAAGGAAACTGCGGCCGCGGGCTCGAAGATTACCGGAACCCTGACGATCAAGAGCGGAGAGACGAAGCTGATGGAACTGAATCTGACAGGCACTGTGGGCGATCCGATTATTACTGCGGAGACGATTCCGCAGTCGGTCAAATATGTTCCTTACGGCACAATGATCCTGAATAACAATAAATATGAATGGAATACCGTAAAATACTCCCTGATTGGCGGTAAGCTTCCAGACGGAGTGGAACTTAAACAAAACGGTGAGTTATATGGCGTTCCAAAAGAGGTCGGGGAATTTACGTTTACGGTTCAGATGAAAAACAGTTATGAGAAATTTAAGCCTTCTACCAAAGAGCTTACACTCACAGTTGTAGACAATACGGACGAGAATGTCGAACAGGCTACGGATGAAGACTACACTTTATCGACAAGGCTTGAAGACATCAATGAGTCAAGCGCCGGTGAATATCTGATCGTTTCAGAGGGTAATTTTAGTGAATATCAGGATATTTACCTGGATGGTGAAAAGCTTGAAAGGAACACGGATTATTCTGCAGAATCAGGAAGCACGCGGATCACGATTGCGGCCCAGGCGCTGAAGAAGAACGGTTCCGGATCGCATACGATTGGTATTGAGTTCCGTAATGAAAATGATGAAGTGAAGAAAGCCGCACAGAATTATAAGGTTAAAACATCGAACAGTAGCAGTAGCAGTAGTAGCAGTAGCAGCAGTAGCAGTAGCAGTAGTAGCAGTAACAGCAGTAGCAGTAGCAGTAACAGCAGTAGCAGTAGCAGTAACAGCAGTAGCAGTAACAGCAGTAGTAGTAGCGCCGGTGACGGAAGCAGCAGTAGCGGAAACAGTAGCGCCGGTAGCGGAAACAGCAGCGCCGGAGGTGGAAGCAGCAGTAATGGAAGTAATAGCGGAGGCAATAATAACACAAACAACGACCAGAACAACGTTACGGAAAATATCGAAACGAATGATACGGAAGATGCATCGAATACCATTGTGAAGCTTATAAAGAGCGCCGCGCGCGCAGTATCCGTAAAGAAGCCGACGGTTTCGGTATGGCAGAATCTTTTTGATAAGCAGAAGATCAAAGAGGGCGTCGTAACTCTGCTGGAGGCATTTGAACGGCTGCTGAATATAGGGAAACAATAATCATTCATACCTACAAGTTTGATGAGAGAAGAAAGGAATTAAAAATGAGAAAATGGTTTACGAAAAAAATCCAGCCACTGCTTTTCGCATTGGCCATGATCGCTGGCGTCTGCTCCGGCAGCGTTGAGACGGTGAACGCCGCGGAAACAAGCGCGCTCTATGAGCTCGGAGAGACGGAAGTGACCGCAGGGCAGGAAATTTCTTTTCCATTTACCCTGAATAAGAAGTCTGAGGTTGACGTCAACATATTCATTAAGAAGGTATCCGCGGTAACGGTATCCGTATATGACAGCGCCGGCAAAAATGTGGACTGGGCGGAAAAGGCATTTACCATCGGCGCGGACAAGTTTACATCGGTAAAGAGCGGATATTACGGCTATGTCGATACGCTCTCAGATGTTCCGGCTGGCGATTACACCTACAAAATTGTATTCACAGAAAGCACCTCTGCTATGGTTGGAGCTTACGCGGCGCCTGTGCCTGCGACAATGAGCCAGACGAAGGCTACGATTACGGAGGGATATACCAAGAAGCTTTTTGTCAGCCAGGGAACGGTCAGCTCCTGGAAATCCAGCAAAAAGTCTGTCGCAACGGTAGATAAGAACGGCAAAGTGACCGGAGTAAAGCCTGGAAAGGCAAAAATTGTCGCTGCGATGGCGGACGGCAGTAAAGTATCCTGTGTAGTAACGGTAAAAGCAAATAAATTTACCGACAGCCGGATCACCACTAACGATGTCAAGAAGAATCGCTGCTCCATGGAAGCCTACAGCGCAGCTTTCGACAAGAAAGGCAACCTGGCAATTAAAGTTACATTTGTAAATAATACAGCGCATAAAATCACTTCGTTAAAAAATGTGAGCGTGAAGGTTACGAACCAATATGGAAAGGCTGTCGGCACGTACAAGGTAAGCTCTCTGAAGCTTAGGGTTACGCCAAATTCTGTAAGACGGTTTACGGTTACCATTAAGAAAGCGGATCTGAAAAAGAAAACGGAAGATTTGCGGAATGCAAAGATCAGTTGTGCAGGTAAATATGTTTACCAAAAAGATTAATATGTTTACATGGAGCATATGATTGCTTTTTGCCTGCTGTCGTTCACAGTTCAGGAAGGCGCACTGGCTGCGCATTCCGTATGAATATGATTCAGGAGTGAGGGGCTTATTTCGAAGTAAAATTCGGAATATTGCCCCTTATCTTTGCAATATGGCATACGGTATGCTATAATGGAGACTATGCTATGAAAATATGAAAAAGGAGGTAACTAAGCATGGGTATGACCATGACGCAGAAAATACTGGCTGCACACGCCGGGCTTGAAAGCGTAACGGCGGGGCAGCTGATCGAAGCGGAGCTGGATCTGGTATTAGGTAACGATATCACTTCTCCGGTTGCGATTCATGAGATTGAAAAAATGAACGTGGACGGTGTGTTCCATAAGGATAAAATCGCGCTTGTGATGGACCACTTTGTGCCGAACAAGGATATCAAATCCGCGCAGCACTGTAAATGTGTCCGCGAGTTTGCCTGCAAAAATGAGATCACAAACTTTTATGACGTAGGGCAGATGGGGATCGAACACGCGCTTTTGCCGGAAAAAGGGCTTACCGTCGCGGGCGACGTGATCATCGGCGCGGATTCCCATACGTGTACATACGGCGCGCTTGGCGCATTTTCCACAGGCGTCGGCAGTACGGATATGGCGGCGGGGATG
Organism: uncultured Lachnospiraceae bacterium; assembly: GCA_947625875.1. Classification (GTDB taxonomy): domain Bacteria; phylum Bacillota; class Clostridia; order Lachnospirales; family Lachnospiraceae; genus Eubacterium_J. Next base: position 10,948 of record CANQQG010000039.1, on the reverse strand, counting down.
GCGACCGGAAAAGCGTGGTTTAAAGTTCCGGCGGCGATCAAAGTGGTTGTGACGGGCAAGCCGAAAAAATACATCAGCGGAAAAGACCTGATCCTGCATTTGATCGGAAAGATCGGCGTGGACGGCGCACTCTATAAATCACTGGAATTTGTCGGCGACGGCATTGCAAACCTGACGATGGACGACCGTTTTACGATTGCAAACATGGCGATTGAGGCGGGGGCGAAAAACGGGATTTTCCCGGTAGACGCGCTGGCGGAGGCTTATATGAAGGCGCATTCCAAACGTCCGTATAAGATTTATGAAGCGGATGCGGACGCGGAATATGAGCAGGAGATCGTGATTGACCTGACGACATTAAAATCAACGGTGGCTTTCCCGCATCTGCCGGAAAATACAAAGACGATCGACGAGGTCGGCGACATTAAGATCGATCAGGTTGTGATTGGCTCCTGCACGAACGGCCGTCTGGACGACCTGCGATGCGCGGCGGAGATCTTAAAGGGAAAGAAAGTGGCGGACGGCCTGCGCGTCATTGTGATTCCGGCGACGCAGCAGATCTATCTGGACGCAATGGAAGAGGGGCTGTTAAAGATCTTTATCGAAGCGGGCGCAGTCGTAAGCACGCCGACCTGCGGGCCATGCCTGGGCGGTTATATGGGCATCCTTGCGGAGGGCGAACGCTGCGTTTCGACGACAAACCGCAATTTTGTCGGCCGTATGGGGCATGTGGATTCTGAGATTTATCTTGCAAGCCCTGCAGTTGCAGCGGCAAGCGCATTGTCCGGAAAGATTTCCGGGCCGCAAGAGTGATAGGAGGGAAAGAGGATGAAAGCAAATGGGCATGTATTCAAATATGGAGACAATGTAGATACAGACGTAATTATCCCGGCAAGGTATCTGAATTCTTCCGATCCGAAGGAGCTTGCGCAGCACTGCATGGAAGACATTGACAGGGATTTTGTGAAACAGGTGCAAAAGGGCGATATCATTGTGGCCGATAAAAATTTTGGCTGCGGTTCTTCGAGGGAGCATGCGCCGCTGGCGATCAAGGCTTCCGGCGTGAGCTGCGTCATAGCGGAAACGTTCGCGCGCATTTTTTACCGCAATGCGATCAATATCGGCCTGCCGATCATCGAATGTCCGGAAGCTTCCCGCGGCATAGAGGCGGGCGATGAAGTGGAAGTGGATTTTGACAGCGGCATGATCTACAATAAAACCAGAAATACCAGTTTCCAGGGACAGGCGTTCCCGCCGTTTATGCAAAAGATTATTGCGGCGGAAGGATTAGTGAATTATATCAATCAGTCAGCCGACCGGAATTAAACAGGATCCCGCTGTTTGCAGCGGGATCTTATTGCCGCAGATCGCGCAGATATTTCTTATATTTTGCGGAAACCGGAATCTGCACATAGGCCTGCGCATAGGCGCTTGCGGACAGTTCGGTTATAAAATTGGTCGGGAAATTTTTCCGGACGCCATGTTCATGGGCCAGGTCGACGGCCTTGTTATAGGCGATCGCGGCGTCGGTCAGTATCTGGTAGGTTCCTACGTAGTAATCTCCGTTGATATGGATATAGGCGTCATAGGAAATGATCCCGTTTTTTGATTTGCGGCGCACCCCGTGGTAGGGGTTGATGTTTATAATATTTGCATAACGCAGGTCAAAGGAGTCCTGGTTTGCAAATGTATAGTCTTTTCCCGCAACGGCGAATGCGCGGACGCCGTAACGGGAGAGTACCGTCACCTGCATTCCGTAATCGTTGACGTACAGATGGCCGCCGCGTTTTAACAGCCGGTGTTCGGAAAAATAAAACAGGTCGTCAATGTCAAACTTGTAAATTTCCTGCGGCGTCAGATAATAGTGGAAATATGTCCGGAACAGATAGATCGGATTTTTGATATACATATGGTTGTCCCGGAAATTTAATAAAATGATGATTTTTTCATGGGACAGGCAGTAAGCGGAAAAGTTTACGTTATCAATGGTAATGTCTGTCCGGCGCAGGATGCCGTCCGCGTCCAGATATGCCTGATGCGCGCTTTCTTCGGACAGAAAGCTCCCGAGGCTGATGTGCTTGCCGCTGAATGTGATGTTGGAACGGTAGTAAAGGCTGCCGTCCTTTTTTTTTGCCAGATATACGCCGGGTAACATAGGGGACTCCTTTGCGTTCGTTTGATATAAGATATTATAATCTCTATGTTAAGGCTTGTCAAAATCAGAATCTTGTTTATAATAGAAGTAATGATTTTAAATGAAAGAGGATAAGACAATGGAAGTAATGTATTCAAGTACCAGAGATGCAGGTGTGAAAGTAACGGCTTCTCAGGCTATTTTAAAAGGGCTGGCGGATGACGGCGGTTTATTTGTGCCGGATGCGATCCCGGCGCTTGACGTCGGCCTGCAGGAGCTTTCCAAATTGAACTATCAGGAAACGGCATATGTGGTTATGAAACAGTTCCTGACAGATTTTACGGAGGAAGAGTTAAAGCGCTGCATCAATGCCGCTTATGACAGTAAATTCGATGTGAAGCAGATCGCGCCGCTGAAAGAGGCGGATGGGGCGTATTATCTGGAACTGTTCCATGGGCCGACGATCGCATTTAAGGATATGGCGCTGTCTATCCTGCCGCATCTTCTCATAACGGCGGCGCGTAAAAACAAGGTGGAAAATGACATCGTGATCTTAACGGCGACGTCCGGCGATACGGGGAAAGCCGCGCTTGCGGGATTTGCGGATGTGGAAGGCACAAAGATCATCGTATTTTATCCGAAAAACGGCGTAAGCCCGATTCAGGAAAGGCAGATGGTCACGCAGAAAGGCAAAAATACGTTTGTGGTCGGCATCCATGGGAATTTTGACCAGGCGCAGACGGGCGTGAAGCAGATGTTTTCCGATAAAGCGCTCGCGGAACTGATGGACAAAAACGGTTATCAGTTCTCGTCGGCAAACTCGATCAATATCGGAAGGCTGGTTCCACAGATCGTTTATTATGTTTATGCATATACAAGGCTGCTGGCGGACGGCGTGATCGCCGAAGGGGAGCCGGTCAACGTCGTTGTGCCGACGGGGAATTTCGGAAATATCCTTGCGGCTTATTATGCAAAAAATATGGGGCTTCCGATTGCAAAGCTGATCTGTGCGTCAAATGAAAATAAAGTGCTGTATGATTTCTTTGAAACAGGGAAATATGACAAGAACCGCGCATTTATGCTGACGTCTTCGCCGTCTATGGACATCCTGATCTCCAGCAACCTGGAGCGCCTGATCTACCGGATTGCGGGGAATGATGCGCAAAAGAACGCGCAGCTGATGAAAAGCCTGTCCGAAGAGGGCGTTTATGAGATCTCAGAGGATATGAAAAAACAGCTTTCCGATTTTTATGGCAACTATACGGGAGAAGAGGAGACAGCCGCAGTCATCAAAGATCTGTACGAAAAGGCCGGCTATGTGATTGATACGCATACGGCGGTTGCGGCGGGCGTGTACCATAAATATAAAGAACAGACGAAGGATACGGCAAAAACGGTCATTGCGTCTACGGCAAGCCCGTTTAAATTTACAAGAAGCGTAATGCATGCGATCGATCCGGCGTATGATTCCAAAACGGATTTTGAACTGGTGGACGAGCTGAGCAGGATCTCGGGCGTAAAAATCCCGCAGGCGATCGAGGAGATCCGTTCCGCGCCGATCTTGCATGATACGGTATGCGAAGTAGAGGAAATGCCGTCTGTCGTAAAGAAATTTTTAGGGATTTCAGCGGACGGAACTGACCAGAGGGGATAATAGCGGCTGCAGAAAACAGACCTGTCATCAATGACAGGTCTGTTTTTTCACAGAAAATATGCAGCGGCTGCAGCCGGTTACGACTGTACGGAAAGGATAAAATTAACCGTACCGAACGGATACAGCACCGGAAATAAAATCGTAACAGCATCTGCTTCAAACGAAAGCAGATCGCTTTCATGTACCTGCGGCGGATCTAACTGCAGTTCGACCGCATTATTATTTGACATATTGACCGTAAACAGGCCGTTGTGAAGATTCAGGAAATCTTCGAGGGAAGCCTGTACGTATTCATCGAACGCATCAAAGGTATCCATCGCATAACGGGATGCAAATTCAATCGCCATTGCGCGGTCCATATCAATGACAGAAGCCATGTTGAATTTCCCATGGATTTTCTGCTGGATGGCAAACTGCGTCGGGAACTCATCGCACCGTATCGGCGTCAGCGGCGTAAAATCGCTCCCGATAAAGCGTATTAAGTTATTGAACAATAAAGTCAGATAGGACTCATAAGGAGCCGCATCCGCCACGTCGCTGAAATCGCAGTAATGATGGATCAGGCGGATAACCTGTTCTTTCTGGTCAAGCTGCAGATCCAGATCGTATATTTCATGTTCTGACTCATAATCAATGATCAGATTTTCCAGATCGGAATTGGTAATGATCCCCTCTTCGATCAAAACCTGTCCAAGTAACAGATAATCCGGGCTCTGCTCGGACAACAGCTCATTTACCTGCGCTTCGGACAGATAATTGCGCTCGACGGCAAGTTCGCCGAATTGTTTGTCCTCATGCGTCTGCGCGATCACGATGTCGTCGATCTCGTTTGCAGTCATGAGGTTGTGGTACATTGCCAGTGTACCCAGTTTGATACGGCTTGTCGATTCTTTTTCAATTGCCTTGATCAGCTGTTCCGGCGTCACGATATTCCGGTCTAAAAGAAAATTTCCAAAAAACTGTGTGTACATATACCTGTCTCCCCTTCAATTAAAAACGTGCATTGATGATCTGCCGGATCTGGTCGGCAGAATATGGTTTCTGAATAAAATCCTTTGCGCCTGCTTCGATTGCACTTTTTAACTGGTCTTTTGTGCCGATAGAAGATACGATGATGATGATTGCCTTCGGATCATATTTGATGATCTCCCCCGTAGCTGTGATTCCATCCGTCTGTGGCATTACAATATCCAGAAATACAATATCCGCTTTTTCCTCTTTATATTTATCAATGGCGTCCTGCCCGTTCGTTGCTTCCCTGAAATTTACGCCGCCCAAAGATGCCAGGATATCCTTTAACTGTTTTCTTGCCAGAATGGAGTCATCCCCAATTAATATTTTTGCTTCTGCTAATGACATACTGAAACACTCCTTTTCTTAAAAAGCCTTATATATAAATATTACACGATAAATGCAAAATAGGCAATGAAAAAATTGGAATAAATCATAAAATTAACACCAAAAATGTTGCGCCAAATATAGGCAAATATTATAATAAAGTCAAAAACAGCCCCAAATAAGCGTTTCAGGCGCAAAAAACAGGGCGGAAAGGCAGGAAGAACGAAAAATGTCAGCGGATGGAATGATGCTAATTTTTGATGTGATCGTACTGATCTATGGGATTTACGGGATCTATTCGGCGTTTCAAATGCGAAAGACCGGCGTCCCGTCAAAGATCCTTGTGTCGCAGGAGGAAATATACAAGATCCGTAATGCGAAGGAGTTTTGCGAACGGATGTTCAAGCCCACATTGATTTTTGGCGTTATGGCTTGCGCGTATAGTTTGGTTGAGGCATTGAACCAGTATGTGATAAGGCGCGGGTTTGTGGATATCCTTTGCGCGGTCTGCATTGTGGCGGGCTGTGTCTGGTACTGCAGGGAGCTGCGCAGGGTAAGGGCGGAGCATATATAAAAAGCCGGCGGCTTAAGGAAACGAAAAAAGGTGTAATGCCACTGTTTGTTCAGGACATTTACACCTTTTTCTTTTGCGGAAAAACCGCCTCTCTGTCTTAAGAGAAATATCCGGGCGTTTTTACTCCGGCAGCGCTTCCGTCCGTTTTTCCATCGGGATATATTCCTGCCTGCTGCACACGCTCAGATAAGCCGGACGCATGATCTTGCCGCTTGAGGACACTTCCTCCAGCCGGTGCGCGCTCCAGCCCGCGATCCTTGCGATCGCGAAGATCGGCGTATACAGTTCCAGCGGAAGCCCCAGCATATGGTATACGAAGCCGCTGTAAAAATCGACATTCGGGCTTACGCCTTTGTAGATCTTCCGCTCGTTTGCAATCACTTCCGGAGCCAGCTCCTCGACGAGAGAGTAGAGCGCAAATTCCGCCTCATAGCCTTTTTCAATGGCAAGCCGTTCCACAAAGGAGCGGAAAACCCGCGCGCGCGGGTCGGAAAGCGAATAAACCGCGTGGCCCATGCCGTAGATCAGCCCTGCGTGGTCAAAGGCTTCTTTTCTTAATAAAGCTTCCAGATAGCGGCGGACTTCGTCCCGGTCTGTCCAGTCGCGCAGATGCTGTTTCATGTCTTCAAACATTTTTACAACCTTGATATTTGCGCCGCCATGCTTCGGGCCTTTTAAAGAGCCGATCGAAGCGGCGATGACAGAATATGTATCTGTTCCGGAAGAGGAAACCAGATGCGTCGTAAACGTGGAATTGTTGCCGCCGCCATGTTCCATATGCAGGATCAGGGCGATGTCCAGCAATTTTGCTTCCAGCGGCGTGTACTGGCTGTCCGGACGCAGGATATGCAGGATCGTCTCCGCCGTTGACAGCTCCGGCAGCGGCTTGTGGATGAACAGGCTCTCCCCGTCATGGTAGTGGCGGTACGCCTGGTAGCCGTATACGGATAACAGCGGGAATAAGCTGATCAGCTGCATACACTGGCGCAGCACGTTTGGTATGGAAATATCGTCTGCGCGGTCGTCGTAAGAATAAAGCGTGAGAACGCTCCTTGCGAGCGTATTCATCATATCATGGCTTGGAGCTTTCATGATAATGTCGCGGACAAAGCTCGTCGGCAGCGAGCGGTAATAAGAAAGCTGGCCGGTGAAGTCCGTCAGTTCTTTTTTCGTTGGCAGCTTGCCGAAAATAAGAAGGAACGCGCTTTCTTCAAAGCCGAAATGGCTGTCCGGCGCGATTCCGGCAATAATATCCCTTACATTGTATCCGCGGTAAAACAGTTCTCCATCGGCAGGAATAATCTGATCACCATCTTTTTTGGTCGCGCATACTTCTGAAATCTGCGTCAGCCCTACCAGGACGCCTTTCCCGTTGACGTCGCGGAGCCCGCGCTTTACGTCATATTTGGAATAAAGAGCCGGGTCAATATGAAAGTGTTCGCTGCATAGGGCGGATAATTTTTCAATTTCAGGCGTGATCCTGGAAAATTCATTCTCTATCATTCATCATACCTCCTGTCTTATTCTTTATCTTAACATAGAACAAAACCTTAAAACAAGAAAAAAGAGAAATATTAAAGAATATTTCATAAATTTAATAGAAAGTTTCGTTTTTTGAAAAAAGAAAGATAGAAATTTTGTAAAAATTATATTAAAATATAAATATAGAAGGGAGTCTGTAATATGGAAAAAGAACAATTGTACCATTATGTAGACCATACGGCGTTGAAGCCTTATGTGACCTGGGGCGAGATCGAGACGCTCTGCCGGGAGGCGCTGCGGTATGAAATGGCAGGCGTATGTATCCCGAGTTGTTATGTGCGGCAGGCGCGGAAACAGTTTGCGGGGTTAAATATCTGCACCGTCGTCGGGTTCCCGCTCGGATACGCGAACGCGGCGTCGAAGCTTGCGGAGACAACGCAGGCGCTCACAGACGGGGCGGACGAGATCGATATGGTCATCAATCTGTGCGATGTAAAAAATGGCGATTACGCGAAAGTGCAGGACGAGATCCGCGGGATAAAGTGCGCTGTAAAAAACAAGGTCCTGAAGGTTATCATTGAGACGTGTTATTTAAACAGAGATGAAAAGATCGCCATGTGCAACGCGGTCACGTTTGCAGGCGCGGATTACATCAAAACATCGACCGGCTTCGGGACGGCGGGCGCGGCGCTTGATGATGTAAAGCTCATGAGGGCGCATATCGGTTCGGATGTAAAGATCAAAGCCGCAGGCGGCATACGGACCAAAGAGGAGATGGAAGCTTTTATCCAGGCGGGCGCAAGCCGCATCGGGACCAGCTCCGCGATCGCAATGCTTGGAGCGTGACGGGAGGGCGTGATATGGAGATTGCTTATGAAGAACTGATTCGGGCGGCGTATGAAGCGAAGAAATTTTCCTATGCGCCGTATTCCAAATTCCATGTGGGCGCGGCGCTGCTCTGCGCGGACGGGACGGTTTATACCGGGTGCAATGTGGAAAATGCCGCTTATACGCCGACAAACTGCGCCGAGCGCACAGCGGTTTTCAAGGCGGTATCGGAAGGGCGGCGGGAGTTTCGCGCGATCGCCATTGTCGGAGATCAGGAGCGGTATCTGGCTCCATGCGGCGTGTGCCGCCAGACGCTCGCGGAATTTTGCAGAGAGGGGCAGTTTGAAGTCGTGCTTGCAAAAAGCCCTGTGGAATATCAGGTAAAGACGATGCAGGAAATCTTTCCATTTTCCTTTTCGCCGGATGATCTGGTGCATGAATGATTTTATTTACATAAAAAATATTATGTAAACTTCAGGCGCGTTACATGAAGTTCCTGTTGTAAATACCATAAAATACTTCATCTTGTATGTAATTATTTGTTGCAATACTGCACATAGTAGAGTATAATCTTTTTTACAAAGGTATCTTCCTGGGGTGTGCGATCACCTGCTATTTTGAACCTACATTTACTTTTAAAGGGATTCCAATATCTTGGAGTGGATGTCAGGCCATCATTACGCAGTGGAAGGCAGAAGCTTCATTGAGGTTACCCACCTAGCTTTGCTAGGAGTCAAAATTGCAGGACCGGCATTTTGGGGATACTTTTACAAAAGAACTCGGATCAAAACACAAAAGATAGCGGCCGTATGTTACAAAAGAATACAGGGTACGCGGGAAAAATGCATGGAAGTACAAAAGATATATCACAAAAGATATATTATGAAAGGTGTACTACAAAAGAGTTCACGTTAAGGTACGTAAGAGGAAATACTTAAAGCGCCTAAGAGAAAGAGAAGCTGCAGTTTTTGTGCAGCTTCTTTTAACTTGTCATTGATATGGTAAATTTTACCGGAAAGTTCAGAGAAACAAGGGGACAGAGCATGGATCGGGCAGCAAAAGTAAAAGTATACCGAAAGGCTTCCGTAAAAAGAAAAAGGAGACAAAAAGAGCGGCAGTACGGCGTATGGGCGGGCGTTCTCGCCGTTGGAATGGCATTTGTCCTGATCCTTGCGCTGCGGGGCTGGAAAGAACAGGCGGAAATGTCGCACGTGACCTATGCGGAGCTGGCGTCGCTGATGTCTGCGTTTATTGATGACGACACAGAGCAGGCTTATTATAAAGACGCGGCAAAGATCGTGACGGCGTCGGATATGAAGGATCTGGTGCAAAAAACGGGGCTGTCGGGCGTTATTGCTGTAGAGGGCGGCAGCGGCGGGCTGGACAGGGACAGCCTGATGGCGTATTATGCGGAGATTCTGGATTATCTGGATCTGGATGGGCAGGTGGAAAAGAAAACGGTATTGTTCTTAAAAGACGAAGGGCAGTCATGGCTTACGAATCTCGGGGAACTGCGTGAGAATCCGGGAATCGCGCAGCCGGAGCCATACAGCGTTTACGAAACGTACATATTAAAAGATGTTATGCTCGGCGTCTGTTCGGAGTCAGAGGAGTCCGTAAAAATAAAAAAGGTTACGGTACAGGACGTGTCGGATAAAGAACTTTGTTTTTTGTACGGGGACGGGGAATTTTCCATGAAGCTTCGCGCAGGCGCGGGGGACGCGGAAAAAAACGCGGTCTGTACGCTTACGGTTGAGGGCGGGGAGATCGCGCGGGTACAGCAGGAGAGCCAGCTGGCCGAAAGATCGGCTGCCGCCGAGGGGGAAACGACGGAAAAGGATGTGCGCGTCCTGCTCCTGAACGGGGGCGACATTCATTACGGGCAGGTCTATCTTGGCTGCAGCGGGGAATATGTCGTCCATAAGAATCATACAAAGAAAAAGGAATATGGAAAGTCAGAGATCCTGAACATAAAAAAATTGAAATTAAAAAACGGGCAGTATGCGGTCGTTGCGCCGGAGAAAAGCGGCGGAAAGCTGTTCCTTACGGATAAAGACGGGACGGCGCAGTCGAAGGGATATTATGGGAGCTTTACGGTTTACCGGGATAAGGAAGGATATTATATCGTAAATAAAGTAAATATCGAACGCTACCTGTATTCGGTCGTTGCCAGCGAGATGCCCGCTTCCTTTGCGCCGGAAGCCTTAAAGGCGCAGGCGGTATGCGCGCGGAGCTACGTGTACCGGCAGATGGAGGCCGGGGATTACAGCGATTATCATGCGCATATTGATGACAGCACGAATTATCAGGTGTATAATAAATCTGATCTGAACGATGCCTGCACCAATGCGGTGAAAGAAACGGCGGGCATTGTCATGTATGACGGGGACGGGGAGATTGTAAACGCGTATTATTTTTCCTCTTCCTGCGGCTACAGTTCCGGCATGGAGATCTGGAACCAGGAGGGGCAGTGCCCGTATTTACAGGCAAAATCATTAGTGAAGGGTGAAAAAACGTTTGACCTGTCCGATGAGCAGGCGTTTCGCGCCTATATCAGTCAGACGGACGTTGCGGCATACGACAGCCACAGCAAATATTTCCGCTGGACGGCAAGGCTTGAGACAAGCGGCAGTTTAAAGCAGATTCGTCAGCAGATTCAGGCGAGAAGGCAGATCAATGAAAAAAATATTAATTATTATATCCGGACGGGCGGCAAGACGAAGCGCACAGACTCCATGAAAGGGTTTGGCGGCATAACGGATATCTCCTGCACGAAACGCGATAAGAGCGGAGCGATGCTGGAGCTTACCATTGCGTTTGAATATGGGACTGTAAAAGTCAAATCCGAATATAATATCCGTTCCATACTTGGCTGCGCAATGGAAAAGATCACGTATATGGATGGGAGTGAAAATACTTCCGCGCAGTTTCTGCCGAG
>CANQQG010000038.1 GCA_947625875.1 uncultured Lachnospiraceae bacterium | reverse complement strand
GGAATGGGTAATTGATATAATCTGTACTTAGTTAATCTTTACTTTATATATCTTTATTTAATTGCGTTGGATTTTCCGATGTCGGATAACCCGATGTCGGAAAATCCAATATCGGATAATCCAACAACGGAAACTATGTGTCATTCAAAATCTGTCTAATCCAGCCAGTTTATAAATCTACTGATTTTGGGATAGGTATGTTACGCAGTAGAGGGTAAAAATCCCTTGATTTATGCGGTATTACAAACGCAAAAACGACAGGGCAAGGGTTTTATATGTCCACCCTCAAAAATGGACATCTATTGCGTAACAGGCAAAGAAAAAGACGGGCAAAAAGCAATCGCTTTCCACTCGCCCTTCTCTGCACCCTGTACGGCAGCTACCCTATTTCAGTTTGTTGGTTGATACTGTTTTATGCGTAGCTACCATTCCCTACGCATCTTTTTATAAAGCTGTTTTTATTCGGTTCCTGCACGAACTACTGCCTGTTATTTTACAAGCATCTCCTCACGCTCTGCAAGCCACTCACAGACTGTATCTGTATCAACTTCAATCGTATCCGCTATTTCCTCACAGGGCATTCCCTTATCATGAAGCTTATACGCCGTTGATTTGGCCTTTTTCATCTCGCCTGCTGAAATACCTGAATCATACCCTTTATTATAAACACCAGCGCTTAAATTACACAAATCAAGCACCTCCTCGCTCATTTTCTTGCTCACGCTGATCTTAAACTCGTTCTGCAGCGCGTCCAGCTTATCCTGATAGCTGAGATCCGTAGAGAACATTTTGCTCAAAAGCCGGATTGCATTATCCCTGCTGTTTTCTCCCTTGCGTCCCAACCGCAACACCACGACCGTCATCAGGTCATAATCCTTTTTCTCCTCATGGAAATCCCCTCTCAGGCACTCCTCCGTAAAAGAGTATCTGTTGATCGTATCGGAGCGGACATCCGCCGTATCCTCACACAGCCAGATCGACGCCACTTTCTTAATCTTCCCGTACTCCTGGTCTTTAAATATTGTGCCCCGCTGGGAGGAAATCATTCTGGCCGTATAATAGATGCCGCGTTTCGGGATCGGATAACCCGGCGTATCCCTGTTCTGAATCTCGCAGTTTATCAAAATTTCGATCCGGCCGCCATTAGACGGAAGAACCGCAATGAAACGGATGTCAAAATAAACTGTGCCATCCCTCTGTGACTTGTCAGCAGTCGGTTTGCCTTCTATCCTGTCGTCCCCGCTCATCATGCCAGGATCGTCCTGCCTGTCCGGGTGATCCTGATGAATCGCAATCTTTCTCAGCTCCGGCTCACCCTCGATAAACCGTTCCGCGATCTCCTGCACCGTATACGCCGCATACTCGTCAAGTGCGCTCTTTAATATATATGCCAGAACCGACTTCTGGGCCACAATGTTCCTCGCCGACTCATCGTATTTAAATGTGGCGTTTTCATCAGCCACTTTTAAATTCTGCGCAATCTCACTTGACATCGATGCGGTTGTTTTCTTCTCCTGTCCGGATGAATCCATACTCCATCCCTCCTTGCAACATACTTCAAGGTGCGAACCCCATTTTTTATGTGGAAAGTTTGAGTTATAAAAAATACTTTTCCTCTCAGCCTGAGATCTCCCTGTTATCTGGCATAGATCAATACCTCATCCTTTTTTATCCTCTGCAAAAAATCTTCATCCAGACCAGCTGTTGTCAATACGTCCACCCTTTTTTTCAATGCCTCTTCCGCCTCTGTATAAAAACCGCACAGCGCAAACATACCCTTTAACTGTCCTTTTTCTATACGCAGATCGATGTCGCTTTCCGCGTTATAATCCCCTCTTGCATAAGAACCAAATAGATATACTTTTTCCACCTGATACTTCTCCGCAATTGGGGCAATCGACTTTTTTATATCATCCACTGTATAAAACGCTTCCGCCATCACAACCCCGCTTCCATTCTCTCCACCTCATCCAGCCAGATTCTTCCGCAGGCGTCGCTCGGCATACGCAGATCGCCGCGCGGCGACACCGCAACGGTCCCGACCTTCGGCCCGTCCGGCAGGCAGGAGCGTTTAAACTGCTGCGAAAAAAATCTCCGGTAAAAGACTTTGAGCCATTTTAACAATACCGCGTCCTCATAAACACCCGCAAACGCAATCCGCGCAAGGCGGAAAACCTTCTCCGGCGGGAAACCGAACCGCAGGATATGATATAAATAAAAATCATGCAGCTCATACGGCCCGACGATATCCTCCGTTTTCTGCGAGATCTCCCCTTCCTTCGGCGGCAGAAGCTCCGGGCTGACCGGCGTATCCAGCACATCAAGCAATACCCCCGCCAGCTTCGCGTCCCCGCACACATCCGCATAATACCGCACCAGATGCCGCACAAGCGTCTTCGGCACCGATACATTTACGCCGTACATCGACATATGGTCGCCGTTATAAGTCGCCCACCCGAGCGCAAGCTCCGACATATCGCCCGTCCCGATGACAAGCCCGCCGTTTTTATTTGCAATATCCATCAAAATCTGCGTCCGTTCCCTCGCCTGCCCGTTTTCATACGTGACGTCCTGCACCTGCGGATCCTGCCCGATGTCTTTAAAATGCACCGTTACCGCCTCGCGGATATTTACTTCCCTTAATTCCGCGCCAAGGCAGCCCACCAGATTCACCGCATTGTCATACGTCCTGTCCGTCGTGCCAAACCCCGGCATTGTCACCGCCGTTATCTTTTCATGCCCCATCCCGAGCAGGTCAAAGGCGCGCACCGTCACCAGCAGCGCCAGCGTGGAATCCAGCCCGCCGGATATGCCGACTACGGCATTCCGGCATCCGGTATGCTCCAGACGCTTTTTCAAACCCATTGCCTGAATCGCAAGGATCTCCTCGCACCGGCGGTCGCGGTCTGACCTGCTGCCCGGCACAAACGGCGCCGGATCAATAAACCTTGTCAGTTTTGTCTCCACGACGTCCAGCGAAAACGTCTGCATGACGTATCCGTCCGCGCGCTGCGGGAACGTCGTCATTTTCCGACGCTCGCCCGTCAGTTTCCCGATATCAATCTCCGAATAAATGCATTCATTCCGAAAACGCTCCGACTCCTTTAACAGCGCGCCGTTCTCCGCAATGATGCTGTGCCCGGAATAAACAACGTCCTGCGTTGATTCCCCGTCCGACGCGCTCGCATAAACATAGCCGCAGACCAGGCGCGCAGACTGCCCGATGATCAGGTCTCTGCGATAGGCATCCTTGCCGGTGATCTCATCCGATGCGGAAAGATTTACAATCAAATTCGCCCCGGCGAGCGCATGGCCGATGCTTGGCGGCGCAGGCGCCCACACATCCTCGCACAGTTCCGCCGCAATGCAAAGCCCCGGCACAGACGCGCAGACAAACAATTGCTTCGTGCCCATGCTGACCCAAACGCCCGGCGCCAGCTCCGCCTGTACAGGCGTTTCCATGCCTCCTGTAAAATGCCTCGCCTCATAAAATTCCGCATAATTCGGCAGATATATCTTTGGCACAAGCCCGAGGACGCTCCCGCGGCATAACGCCGCCGCCACGTTGTAGAGCTTTCCCCGGTAAGCGAACGGAAGGCCGACAAATACAATCGCGTTCAGATCGGCTGTCTGCCCCGCGATCAACAGCAGCTGCTCGTTTGCTTCGATTAAGAGCTGCTCCTGGAAAAACAGGTCGCCGCACGTATATCCCGTAATGCACAGTTCCGGAAATACGACCACAGCCGCCTCTTTCGCCGCTTCTCTCATCTCCTTTATGATCAGCTGCCCGTTATACTTCGGGTCGGCCACCCGGATCTTTGGCGACAATGCCGCCACTTTTACAAACCCCTGTCTCATTCCGGCTCCTCCTGACGCTGGCGCATCTGCGCGAGCATCGCTTTTATTTCTTCCGCGTCAAACGTATATGCCGTATTGCAGAAACGGCACTTTATCTCGATCGGTTCGTTATCATCCGCCATGCTCTGCATGTCCTCTGTGCGGATGCTTAAAAGCGCGCGCGTGATCCGCTCTTTGGAGCAATTACACTGGAATGCGGCGGAAATCGTATCCGTCACAGAAAAACCCATGCCGCCCAGAATATCCTCCAGCATCTGTTCCGGCGTCATGCCCCGCTCTAACATATCCGTCACTGACGGTATCTGCGCGATCTTCTCCTCCAGTTTTTCGACTGCCTCATCCGGCGTATCCGGCATAAGCTGCAAAAGAAACCCGCCGGAACGCCGCACCGAACAGTCCTTATCCACAAGCACGCCAAGCCCGACCGCCGACGGCGTCTGCTCCGAGGCCGCAAAATAATACGTCAGATCCTCTGCGATCTCCCCGGTCTGCAATTCCGTCGCGCCGACATACGGCTCTTTCAGCCCCAGATCCTTTATCACGCGCAGAATCCCTTTGCCGACCGCCCCGCCCACGTCCAGCTTGCCTTTTTCATTCGGCGGCAGATCAATCTGCGGATTCTGCGGATAGCCTTTTACGCGCCCGAACGCGTCCGCCGTAACCGTCAGGGTTTTTGCGGGCCCATCGCCCATAACCTGTATCGTCAGCAGGTCTTTTTCGCCTTTCATCATCGCGCCCATCATCGCGCCGGCGGAGAGCAGCCTGCCGAGCGCAGCCGTAATGACCGGGCTGGCGTCATGGTTTTTCCTTGCCTGCTCCGTCAGTTCTTTTGAAGTGATGGCAAACGCGCGTACCGCCCCGCCCGCTGCCGTCGCCCTTACGATATAATCTGTCATTCCCTCCAAGCTCCCTTCTTTCCCTTCTCCCTTGCCAGCACGTATATGCGCCCGCTGTCTGCGCGCACCGGGCCATGCGTATCGCCGTCACAGGCCCGGACAAATTCCATGCCGGCCTCTTCCAGCAGCGCGATAATTTCTTCCAAGGCGTACCCCCGCTCATAATGCGTCTCCTCATAGCGGCGGTACAGCCCGCTCTCTTCTTTTATAAATAACGTCAGGCCGTATTCGTTCACGCAGGTCTCCTCGTCATAAAAATTATCCCAGACAAGCGTGCCCGTTTCGCGGTGGTCGCTGAATGTCCGCGTCCCCATCAGCTCCCGGAATTTATAGACCGTATTCAGATCAAACAGGAAAATCCCGCCCGGATCCAGATAATTATTGACAAGTCGAAACACTTTCAGCAGGTCGCTTTCCTTAAGCATATAATTCATGGAATCGCAGACGCTGATAACCGCGCGCACCGTTCCGTACAATTCAAATTCCCGCATATCCTGTTCCAGATATAAGATATGCTCACAGTCCTGCGCCCTTGCCGCGCAGAGCATTTCCTCCGACGCGTCAATGCCGATCATATCATAACCGCGCGCCGCCAGAAACCGCGTGATCTTCCCTGTCCCGCAGCCGAGTTCGCAGACCAGCCCGTCTTCAATCTTTTCCTCTCTCAGCACGCCTGCCAGATAACCGCCCCACGCCTCATAAGGCACGTCGTCCATAAACGTATCGTAGACTTCGGCAAACCCCGTATATGCTTCCATATCTTACCTTTCCTCCAAAACACCTGATCTAAAACAGATTCCGGAAAAAACTGATTATGGAATCAATGACGCCTTTCAAAAAAGCCAGAATGCTGCCAAGCCATCCGCTGTCCGTATCCAGATCCATGTCAGACAAAGTTTCGTAAATCGAACCCGCCTGCTCCAACAGGCTGTCCACGTCAATGTCCAGCTTGCCGATCTTGCCCATCAGCTTCGTGATCTGCTCCTCTTGTTCATCCGTAATGGAAACGTCAAATTTCTCACATGCATCTGCAATGGCGTCGCGGATCGACGCTTCATCCTTTAAGCCGTTTGCAAGCACTTCCTGCTTGATATAAGCCATCAGCTCCTCGGACTGCTCCCGGTCGCCAAGCGTATCCCCGAGCGTCCCCGTCACCACGATCTCATTCATCGCGGCGTCCAGGCTGCCGGTATCCACCTCGCCGCCCTCCATATCCGCATAGGCTTTCATCGCGCCGATCAGGGCCGCCGTACCGGAGATCTGGAATGGGCCCGCCACGATCACATCCGCATCTTCCAGCCCCGCTGTTACAAGCGCATTTTTATACATGCCAACCGTACAATAGGAAATATTTTTCGTCGAGATATGAATCCCGCTGCCCTTCTCGCGCTTTACGATGACAACCGAGGAGAGCGCCCTTGTTCCGATCGTCGAAGCATCCAGATACGCGTCCAGATACGTATGCTCATCCGCATTCGTCACGGTTACAACCCGATATTCATCCAGCTTCGCAGGATCGACGCCCATCAGCCCAAGGACGGTATTTTTCTGCTCCGCCGTCAGGTCAGCGCCCAGCGCGAGATACGGTTTGTCATCCGCTTCAATGACCACATGATCATCGGCTGACGTATCCTGCGTGATATCCGCCGTCACATCACCCGTTCCCGTATCCTGCGTAATATCCGCCGTCACATCATCCGTTCCCGTATCCTGCGTGATATCCGCCGTCACATCGCCCGTTCCCGTATCCTCTGTAATGCTTCCTTCCAGATCGCCAACCGAGCTCGCAAAGACAACCGTTTCCGCTGACAGGGACAAGAACCCCGCAAGCGCCCACGCCGCATATTTTTTCCATCCGCCATTCCGCCGTTTCCTGTATTGAAATATCATCTGGCCACCTCTTTCTTTTTCAACAGCCCCGCTTTCCGCAAAGACAATTATTTTTCCGTTATTTTTTCTTTCCGGGAACATATTTCATGCACCATTCATAGATATCCGCAAAAATCTGCCGACGGTCTGTCTCCTGCAGCAGTTCATGCCGGTCGCCGCTGTAAAGCTTCATTTCCAGCTTTCGGATACCCGCTTTTTCGTACTGGTTATAGGCCTTCTGCACGCCCTTCCCAAAATCCCCGACCGGATCATCCGTACCGGCAAGGAAAAATACCGGCAGGCCCTTACGGATCTTCCGTATGTTTTTCATCTGGTTAATATAATATAATGTGGAAAATAATCCATAATATCCATTCAGCGTAAACATAAATGTACAGCGCGGATCGTTAAAATACGCGCGCACGCTCTCCACATTTTTGGAAAGCCAGCTGCGCCTCGGATGTTCGCCTGTTTTATCAAACCGGTCATACGCCTTCCCAAAAGACACATCAGTCACAAATTTGCTGCGGTAATGCCCGCCGAGCGCCAGGCTCATGCATTTACACACAAGCATGCCCGTACAGGTAACATAATCCGGCGTGCTGCCCGTACCGCATATGAGCGCGCCCGTAACATCCTCGCTGTGCAGCGTCAGATAGCGGCGCAGCAAAAATGAGCCCATGCTGTGCCCAAGGATAAAATACGGGCAGTCCGGATAATTGCCGCTGATGATCGTATGCACCTGATGGATATCGGCGACAACTGTTTCCGAAGGCTTTTTCCGCGCGAAATAGCCCCAGTCTTTTTCACTCCTGACGGAGGCGCCATGCCCCAAATGGTCATGGCCGACGACAAGAAAGCCGCGCTCCGCGAGATACCGCGCAAACTCGTCATAACGGTCGATATACTCAATCATCCCATGTGAGATCTGCAGGACCGCCACGATCTTTTCCTGCGCCGGGATCCATTTCACCGCATGGATCTTTGTCTTCCCATCTTTTGATAAAAATTGAAATTCCTCTTTTTTAATTTCTGTCTCTGCCAAAATCGTTCCCTCCTGCACATAATGGTCAGTCGTCCATTATTGTTCTTCTGGTATTTTCACGAATCTCTTCAAACACCTGCTCCGCGCTTTTCCTCGCATTCTGCTCATCCATAAAGCTTGTGCCGATCGACTCAATCTCCTTTATCGTCTGCTGCTGCAGGGAAGCGACCGCCTCCTGTCCCTGTGCGATCTCCCGGACTTTTTCAGACATTGCATTGGCCCGTTCCAGATAACCTGCCCCCGACGCCGGTTCCGCGTCATCGGCGGGCTGCGCAAACTCTTTCGCAAGCTGCGTCATGGACGCATGGTTTTCTTTCACGCACTTTGCAAGAACCGCCGACTGCTGCTGCAGTTTTCCCATAAAATCGCGCATATGCGCCATATCGCCCTGCACCTCGGCCGCTGACTGGTCGTACGAAACGGCGAATGCGCGTATATCCTCCGCCGCGCCGATAAAAGAGCGCGCTTCCTTTCCCATACGGCCGGCTTCTATCGCGCAGTTTAACGCCAGTATGCTCATCTGCTTTGCATATTCCCGCATTTTTTGCAGCTCACGCTCCGCCTGCCCGGTTTCCCTTGCCACATCGACCTGCACCTGCTGTAAGATCTTGAGCGGCTCAATAAAACGTTCATTTTCTTTTGCCGCCGCTTCCAGCCTCTCTTTTTGCCGCTGCGCCGCATCCTTCCGGCTCTTTCCCTCCCGCTGCGCGGCTTCCGCGTCCGTCAGCTGCCCGCGCATATGCGTCAGATCCATGGCAAGCTGTTCTACGGACTTTCGGATCGTATCGTTCGCGGCTATCGTATCGTAGATATTGGACACCACCCTGGTAAGCTCCTTGTCCATCTCGCTTTCCGCCGCGGCCTGCGCCGCAAAATGCGCCTCACAGCCACTCTGCGCGCTTTCGATCTGCCGGAGCCTTTCCTCCGCCTGTTCCAGCTGCGACCGGCATTCCGCCAGCTGCTCTTCTAATTCTTTTGATCTATCCTGCTTAATTCCAAACACAGATCCCTCTCCCGTTCCTTTCCCGCGCCACTCGTTTTTACAGCAGGGAATGCGCCGTTCCATGCGCCTTCGCCGAAAAACACTTCTGCGCGATCGTTGCGCAGCTATACCTCTTTATAGCCGCAAGTATTACAGAATCTTATTTTACCTTCTTTTGCCCTATAAGTCAAACCTTCCTTGCGCGGATCCACGCAAAAAAGCGGGCGTCCGTCCTGCATATGACGCCGCTGTCCGGCCAGCCGCGCCTTATGCAGGAGAATGCCCGCGATCCACGACAGAGAAACTTCCCTGACATGCGGATGCTAAATAATAATGCAGACCATCCCCCCATTGGAATCATTTACAATTTTCTGCATCGTATCCTGCAGCTTCATCTGGCTGTCGTCGTCCATCAGCGCGATCTTCCGGTTCACGCCGTCCGAGATCAGTTCGCCGATCGTCTTGCCGAAAATGTTGGTGTTCCAGACGCCGTCCTCCGAATCCTGCCCTTCCCGTATGTACGCTTTCAGCCCCTGCGCCTGCTCCTCGCTCCCCACGATCGGCGCGATCTCCGTCTCAATATTTGCCCGGATCATATGGATCGACGGCGACGACGCGCGGATCTTTACCCCGTACTGGCTGCCGTGCCTGATGACCTCCGGTTCTTCGAGCGTGATATCCGACAGCTGCGGCAACACGACGCCATAGCCCTTCATCTGCACCGCCTGCATCGCATCGGCGACTTTTTCATATTCCTTCTTTTTCTGCGCCATCTCCCGGATCAGGCTGATCAGCTCGTATTCCCCCTGCACGTCTACGCCCGTCAGCTCTGAAATATTCGCATAATAGTATTTCTGCGCGACCTCCATGCGGATCTCCACCGCGCCGTCTGAAAGGCTCATCTGCTCCAGCTTGATTTTGTCCAGATACTCCCCTTCCGGCTCAAATTCATAATTCCAGACATCCTTTACATACGTGATATTCTGCAGGATTTTCCTCGCGTTTTCAATCACGCTCTTTTTCACCGGACGGTCTTCTTCCAATAAATCTACCCATTTCGGCAGATAAAAATTCATGCGCACAACCGGAAATTCATACAAAATGCGCTCCAAAATGTGGTTGACGTCCTCTCTGCGGAGCTGCTCGCAGTTGACCGGAATCACGCTGACCCCATACTGCCCCTCCATCTGTTTTGCAAGGGACGCCGATTCCTCGCTGTAAGGCTTTGCCGTATTTAACAGCACGATATACGGCTTTCCGCTCTTTTTTAATTCATTCACCGTCTCCTGCGTCGGCTTCCGGTAATTTTCCGCCGGGATCTCCGTCACCGTCCCGTCCGTCGTCACGACAATGCCGATCGTCGCATGGTCGCGGATCACCTTGCGCGTGCCGGTCTCCGCAGCCTGTGAAAACGGGATCTCCTGCTCCGACCATGGCGTCTTTACCATGCGCTCCGCGCCGTCTTCCATATGGCCCGACGCGCCGTCCACCATATAGCCCACGCAGTCAATCAGGCGCACCTTCATCTTCGTATCGTCCGTCAATGTGATCTCCGCCGCATCCTTCGGGATAAATTTCGGCTCTGTCGTCATGATCGTCTTTCCCTGCGCCGACTGCGGCAGCTCATCTCTGGCCCGCGCCCTGGCATTTTCATCTGTAATGTTCGGGAGAACCATCTGCTCCATAAACCGTTTGATAAACGTGGATTTCCCGGTGCGCACCGCGCCGACCACGCCCAGATAAATTTCCCCGCTCGTCCTCGCCTGAATGTCTTTATATAAATTATACTGCTCCATGGCGGTTTCTCCTTTCTATTCCCCGCGCCCTGTCTCTGATAACATACGGCTCTTATACACTGTATGCAAAAATCACAGGACTATGCCAGCTTTTGCAAAATGCTTGACATTTCCCGGCATTTCCGATAGAGTTTTTTAAAAAGGAGTTCTGATTTCTTATGAAAAAGAACAGAGAAGAAACTGATATAAAAAAAGATGACGCCGGTCGGCTGCCGCAAAACCTGAACGCGCCGGCAACATTCCTGAAATGGCTCGCGCTGTCGCTCCTGTGCGGCGTTATCGTGGGGCTGGCCGGAACCGCATTCTCCTATGCCATGGCCTATGCCACAGACTTTCGGTTCGCACATCCAACGGTCATTCTGCTGCTGCCGCTCGGAGGCGTTTTTATTGTCTGGCTGTACCGCGCTTTGAAAAATGAAAACGACGCCGGGACAAACCTTGTCCTCTCCTCGATCCACTCCGGCGATACCGTCCCGCTGCGCATGGCTCCCTGCATCTTCCTCGCAACCGTCGCGACACACCTTTTCGGCGGTTCCGCCGGGCGGGAAGGCGCCGCGCTGCAGCTTGGCGGAAGCATGGGGAACAGCATCGGCCGCTACCTCGGCCTGTCCAAAAAGGATCAGCACATCATTACCATGTGCGGCATGAGCGCCGCTTTTTCCGCGCTGTTCGGCACGCCGATGGCGGCCGCCATCTTCCCGATGGAAGTCGTCAGCATCGGCATCATGCATTATTCCGCCGTCGTGCCCTGCGTCATTGCTTCACTGACCGCGCATGGCGTCGCCGTGCATTTCGGCCTTGCGCCGGAGGCATTCCCGTTTGCGGATATTCCCGCCTTTACGGTAAAAACAGCCTTCCTCACCGGATTGCTGGCAGTCGGCTGCGCGCTCGTCAGTATGCTGTTTTGCGCCGCGCTGCACGTTTCAGGCAGGCTCTATAAACGCTTTATCAAAAACGCCTATATCCGCGCTGCGGCAGGCGGCGTTTTTATCATTATCCTGACCGCGCTTGTCGGCGACCAGCGCTATAACGGCGCGGGCGTAAACTTCATCGAAGGTTTTTTTGAAGACGGCTCCGTATTTCCGGCCGCCTTTCTGTTAAAAATACTGTTTACCGCCGTCACGCTTGGCGCGGGATTTAAAGGCGGCGAGATCGTGCCGACCTTTTACATCGGCGCGGCGTTCGGCTGTCTGTTTGGCATGGTCAGCGGATTTTCCGCAAACCTTTGTACGGCAGTCGGCATGACAGCCGTTTTCTGCGGCGTGACAAACAGCCCGATCTCCGCGCTGCTGATCAGCTTTGAGCTGTTCGGATATGACGGGATGCCGTATTATCTGCTCGCGGTCGCCATCAGCTATATGCTGTCCGGCTATTACGGCTTATACAGCAGCCAGAAGATCATCTATTCCAAATACGAAACGAGCTTTATCAACCGCAGAGCGCGCTGACTTTATTTTCTGATCTTCAGAAAAGCCCCGAGGTTCCCTCGTCTGCCCTTCGAGGCGCGATGGGAGAACAGGAGCTTTTCATTGCAGCGCGTACAGATATTTGTAACGGCAAGATGTTCCGGCAGGACGCCGGCTTCCAATAAAACCCGTTCATTCGCCTTCCATAAATTCAGCTGATATTTCCCATGCCCCATCGCGCGGCACAATTCCCTGCCCGCGTCCGGAAATTCCTCCAGAAAACGTTCCGCCACATCCGCGCTGACCTCATAGCAGTCCTGGCAGATCGAAGGGCCGATGGCGCAGAGCGTATCCGCCGGATCCGTCCCGTACTCCCGCCGCATCACAGCCAGCGTTTCCCGTCCCATACGGTTCAGCGTCCCGCGCCAGCCGGAATGGCTGACGCCGATCGCGCGGTGCGCCACATCAATAAAAAACAGCGGAACACAGTCCGCAAAAAACGCCGACAGCACAATGCCCGGCACATTCGTCACCAGGCCGTCCACGTCCCGGTAATCCTTTTCCTTTACAATGCCCTTCCCTCTGTCCGCCTGCGTCACAACCCGCACATTCGTTGTGTGCGTCTGGTCCGTCAGCACAAAATCCCCTGTTACGGCATGGAGCGAAACGGCGAGCCTGCGGTAATTTTCATCTACATCCGCCTTTACGTCCCCTCTCGTATAGCTCAGATTCAAAGACGACAGACAGCCCCCGCTCACACCGCCCGCCCGCGTCGTAAAGCCATGCTCCGCAAACCGCGCGGCGTCCAGCAGCGGATATTTCAAAAGCGGCGCGCCGCCGGCCGTCTGTTCCAGATAAAAAATCGCCGTCTTATTTTTCTGCTTAAAATCTTCTAACTGCATTCCCTCTCCATTCCTGTCAGTATAAAACTTCTGCGGCTCACAGGCAGACGCGGTTCTTCCCGCCCGCCTTCGCCCGGTACAGCGCCTCGTCCGCCTTCTCAAAGAACTGGCTGGAGGTCGCATATGCGGCGTCATATACGGCGACGCCAATGCTGACCGTAAAGCTTTTTCCCTCTCCCGTTTCCGTCTGAACCACCTGGTTCTCAAACGTCTTGCGGATTGCCTGCGCCCTTGTCAGCGCGTCCGCCAGATTCATCTCCATGATCATCGCAAATTCTTCCCCGCCGTACCTTGCGGTAAAGCATTTGTTGCTGGATTCCCGATAAAAGATATCCGCGAGCGCTTTGAGCACTTTATCGCCGTATGCATGTCCATACGTGTCATTGACCTTTTTAAAATTATCAATGTCAGCGATCAGGACGCAGAGCGGCTCGCTGCGCTCTTTATATTCCGCCAGCTTTTCGTCCAGCGCCTCATAAAACGCCTCGTGGTTATGCAGCCTTGTGAGGGAATCAATCGTGGACTGCGTATCAAGCATCTGCGTAAACTTCTGGATCTGCTGCACGACCAGAGAAAACGAACAGAGCGTAAACAGCATCCCGACCAGCTCCAGCGGCAGCAGCAGACGCTGGTCGACCGCGAGCCCGCTGTAAACAATATACAGATGGTGTCCAATCAGCAGGGCGGCGGAGAGGGCAAGCTGGACATACAGCAGCGCTTTCCTGTGGTAGATCAGCCCGAACAGGACGGGGATCGCGCACATCATCTGGATGCTGTGCGTCATCCGGTCGCCCGCAAGGATCAGCGCGGTGACCAGATTGACAACCAAAAGCAGCACATAATCGTTAAACGCGCACTGCAGACGCTCAAAACAGATTTCCAACACATACAATGCCACAAAAAACAGAACCGGCACAACCATCATTTTTTTCAGGTTGGCAAACCATGAGCCAAACCCGCCGACCGTAATGACCAGATACCAGACAATATTCAGGATAAGATCCAGTTCAAAGATCTTTTCGAGTGAACTATGTAAAATATCATAGCAGACCGACTGTTCCTCCTGGCTCATCGGATCATTGGCGCGCTTTTTCCTGTTTTTTCCTTTTTTTTCTTTATTTCCTTTGTCTTTTAATTTTCCCGGCCAAAATCTTTTCTTCGTTTTCTGTTCCACTGGCGGCTCTTCCCGGGGCGTCTCGCCCGCCTGGCGCCCGGCCTCTTCCTGCGGCTCCACATCCTGCGGCAAGACGGATTCCCCTCCCGCCCCGGCGCCCTGGCCTGCGGCGGCATTTGCCTCAAGTTTGCGCACAAAGTCCCTGCCAAACTCCGTCTGGAACATCTGCGGCTTTGCATAAATAACCGAAAGCAGCCTTTTTGCCATCTCCGGGTCTTTCACGTCATATCTGTCCATCAGGGCTTTTGCTTTCCGAAGGTCAGACACCGCGGCAAGATATTCATTTTCTGTAGCGAACTGTGTATTTCCGATCCTGTATCCCTGCTTATTCCCCATGTCCGTCTGCGTCTCCATCAAAAATTCCCGCGGGCGGCAAAACGAAAACGCCCTGCCGCACACTACCATTATAACATTTTTACAAAAAACTGCAATCTTTAATCCATATTTTTATCGGATTGTCCAATGGCAAATCGTTCCACACAGGAAACCATTATGCAAGAAATAGAAACGCATTTTTAAAAACAGTTATCTCATCTCTTTTTACCGCCACGACGTCAAACCGGCACGGCCAATCGGCGGCATATCCATTTACCGTGCAGTAATATAACGCCGACCGGCAGATCCGCTTCTGTTTCCGGCGATCCACCGCTTCCTGCGGTTCGCCCGCCGTATCGCCCGCACGGTATTTCACTTCAAGAAACACAAGGTATTCCCCGTCTTTTGCAATCAGGTCGATCTCGCCAAACCGGCAGCGGAAATTATACGCCAGGATCTCATATCCGTTTTCCATAAGGTACGCAGCCGCCCGCCTTTCCTGCTCCGTACCGACTGCGCGACGGTTTTTCATCGGATGTGATCTCCGAATTTCTGCCGCAGCTTATCCATATCATTGACAAACACAAGGATCTCCGCCACGACCTGATACAATTCCGGCGGGATCATCTCCCCGATCTCCAGCTTTGAGAGCGTGTCCGCCAGCTTGTCGTCTTTATACGTCGGCACATCCGCCTCTTTTGCCGCGTCTATAATCTTTTCCGCCAGCGCGCCTTTCCCCGTTGCAAGGATCTTCGGCGCCTGGTCGCCCGGCTCATAAGCGAGCGCCACCGCTGTCTTTGTCTTGTCTTCTTTTTTTTGCGTCACTGCTGCCTCCTTCCGTTTTCCTATGCGCGCACATCAAACGAATACCGGTGCACCATGCCGCGCGCCGGCGCGCCGGACGGAGTTCCCTGCCCGCTTTTCTGCAGGAAATCCTCCACAAAATCCACCTTTTCTTCCCGGTTTTCCATTGTGATCGTGCAATGATAGCCAAGCGCCTTTAACCGCTCTTCCAGCCGCGGCATATGCTTTTCCAGCAATTCATAGGAAATATCATCCGCCAGATAAAACTTCGTGCTGACGCGGTTATCCAGCATCCTGATCGAAACATCCGTCGTCCCCAGATGATCCAGCTCCAAATGCAAAAATGCGGACAGTTCGCCTTCCCGTTTCTGCAGGTTCCGTTTATTCGTATAGACATACAGATCGCTGTGCGCATTCTGGTTTGCCATTTTCAGCGGTATCTGCACATACGTATACGCCTGGTTGATCTGGTTCATAAAATCAATATTGCTGCGCACTTCCGCCGCGGCTTCCGACAGGCCGCCGCTTTTTATGCCCGCATGCCTTGCCAGCTGCTCGATCTGCTCCATCTGGCGGTTTAGATTTTCATACAGCTCTTCGACTTTATGCTCCGTCTTTAAATCCTCCGGCTTAACAAGCCACTGCTCTTCCATCACAGCTTTTAAAAGCGTATGGTATTCCTTTCCGGAAAACAGGCGCGCAAGCGCGTCCCGGTCAGCAGGCGCGTTTTCCCGCAGATATGCCGTGAGCGCGTCCAACAGATCTTTTGCGCCAAGCTGCCCGTTCAGCCTCGCCTGCTCCATATCCGGAAACACCTGTTTTATCTGCGCTTCCAGGCTGACAAACTGCTGTCTGCCCAGCAGTTCCAAAGCGGTGCGCCCGACCGGCTCCTGCTGCACAGCATTCCGGGTGTCCGTATGCTCCTGCAGCCCGGCGTTCTGCTGGATCTCCGCCCCCGGCCGCACGGCATTCTTCCCATCCGCAGATTCCGGCGCCGCAACGTCACCGCCCGCCCCTGCCATGCCATTATCCGTAACCATTTCCGCAAATAACGGGGACGGCTGCTCCCGCGCCGGCAGCCCTTCCCCCAGTATCTTTACGATCTGCTCATTCAGCTGCAGCAATTTCCCCGTATCCGCATTTTGGTCCGCAAATACGGACGGCAGCCCTTCCATCACGTCCCGCATCTGCGTAAGCATCACATGGCGGTCGCCGCTGTAATTTTCAAACTGCGCCGCAAGCTGCGGCGTCACCGGAATGCCGAACCTTGTCATAGAAATGGCTGTCTGCATGGATACCCGCGGATTTTGCAATAACGTCTGGCGCATGGCGGTCAGCGAAGCCTTATCGATCGGCAGCCCCTCCTCCATCATTTTATTTACCATTTCAAGCGTGTCCGCGCTCATTTCCATGCCGGCCGCGTCCAGGGCTTTTTGTATCGTCGGGTTAAACGCGCCGCCCGTATAGGGTTTGATCGCGATCGTGCCATTGTCATTCGATTTTACCTGAAAAAATAAAGACTGCCCCAATACCAGCTGTATATTCCCTTCCAGACGCGCCGGGATCGTCTGCCCGTTTGCAAGGCCGAGCAAAACTTTCTGCCCGCTTATTGCATTGATGCTGCCCTCAAACACGGTCCCCTCCCGCATCTGCGTAAACTCAGAGACCAGATTCTGCGGCGTCCCCGCCGCCTTTCCCGCCGCAGCAGATGACGCATTTGCAAGAGAATTTGCATACTGCCCCAGATAATCCGCAATCTGCATAAATGTCCGCCTCCCCTTACCTGTTTTTCCTGTAACGCTCCCATGCCGTCATTTGATATCCCCAAAACATATGCATCCGGCTCACGTTTAGATATTACGCAAGACGACCATTCCCGCCCCGATCTCCATCAGACATATTTTGTGATAAACGTCTTCCGGTGGATCTCACATGGGCCAAGCCGCCGGAGCGCCGCGATATGCGCTTTCGTGCCGTAGCCCTTATGCGCCGCGAAGCCATATCCCGGATACTCCTGGTCAAATTGAACCATCAGGCGGTCCCTCGTCACCTTTGCAATAATGCTCGCCGCGCCGATCGAAATACTCCTGGCGTCTCCCTTTACGATCGGCTCCTGCGGAATGTCCAGCTGCGGGATCGTCACCGCGTCGTTTAATAATATATCGGGCGTAATGCCGAGATTGTGAACCGCCTCGCGCATTGCCTCATACGTCGCCTGCAGAATATTGATCTCATCGATCCGCTGCGCAGACGCCATGCCGACGCCTACCGCAAGCGCCTGTTCCATAATTACCTCATACAGTTCTTCCCGCTTTTTTTCCGTTAATTTTTTGGAATCATTGATATACAGGATCTCACAGTCTTTTGGCAAAACTACCGCGCCCGCCACTACCGGGCCGACCAACGGGCCGCGCCCCGCTTCGTCGATCCCGCATATATACGCCGCATCTTTATATTTGCGCTCAAAAGCGCGCAATTCATAAATACGCCGCTTTTCCGCTTCCAGTTTCTCCAGTCTGCGGCGCGCCTGCATGACAAGCCGCTGCACGCCCTGCCTGCCGTCTTTTTCATAAGTATGTATCAATTCAGGCAGCATGGACGCATCTGCTGCCTGAAATTCGTTTTTTACCTCATTTGTCGTTTTCTCTGACATCTATTTCTCCCCAAAACAGCTATCGCACCGCTCCGATTTTCGCAAACGGATAGATGCGGCAGCAGGCTTTCCCTATGATCTCCGACCGCTTCACCAGGCCGACCACCGCATCCCGGCTGTCACAGCTGTCGTTTCGGTTATCGCCAAGCACAAAATATTCATCTTCCGCCAAACGCAGGGGCGTTGCGGCAATGCCCGGATTGGCGATCGTTTCCATGCCATACGCTTCCTCCAACGGTTCTCCGTCGATCCAGACCGTCCCGTCCCGGTCAATATACACCCGCTCCCCCGGCAGGCCGATGATCCGTTTGACATAATACGTGTCCACCTCATAGCGGTACGGGAACGCAATGACGTCAAACCGTTCCGGCTCATGTATATAATAGGACAGTTTATCTATAAAAAGCTGATCCCCCTCCTGCAGCGTCCGCTCCATAGAGCTTCCCACAACTTCCATCCGCTGTCCCACGAAATGTACGGTCAAATACGTGCAGGCAATCACAATGACCAGATACAGGCACAGGCCGGTGATCTCTTTCATAAAAGCCTTCATGTATCTTATCTCCCATCACATCCGTATGCCTGTTACGGCATCTCCAGCGTAATGCGCCCCAGCCTGCCGCTGCGGAAATCCTCCAGCAAAAGCGAAGCCGCCTTTTCCAGATCCGGTTCGCCGCCTTTTTTCAGGCAGCGGCGGTTCACCGCGATCTGTCCGAGTGTCTCTGCTGTCTCCCCGCCTCTTTCCACGCCGTAGCGTTCCGTCAAAAGCCCTTCGTAACCGCCATAAAGACGCTTAATCAGCTCTGACGCCAGCTCCATGACGTCAAGCAGCTGGTCGTTCATGGAACCGATGAGCGCGAGGTGCAGGCCCACAGACGGATCCTCAAATTTCGGCCACAGGATGCCCGGCGTATCCAGCAGCTCCACATTTTTGTTCAGCCGTATCCACTGCTTCCCTTTTGTCACACCCGGGCGGTTTCCCGTTTTCGCGCATGCGCGCCCTGCAAATGAATTAATGAACGTCGACTTCCCCACATTCGGGATCCCTACGACCATCGCGCGCACAGGACGGTTTAAAATGCCGCGTTTCCTGTCCCGCTCCATCTTTTCTTTGCAGGCCTCCTGTATGGCAGTTTGCACCGGCCGCATGCCGGATCGGCTCCTTGCGTCCAGCTTTACGGCAAAACAGCCGCTGTCTGAAAAATACGAAATCCACTCCCGGTTCATTTCTTCATCCGCCAGGTCGGCTTTATTTAACAGCACGATGCGCGCCTTATTTTTTCCCAGCTCATTTATATCCGGATTCCGGCTGCTGCGCGGGATCCGCGCGTCCACCAGTTCTATCACAAGGTCTACTAATTTCATATCCTCCTGCATCTGCCGTTTTGCTTTTGTCATATGGCCAGGATACCATTGATACTGCATAATTATTTCTCACCCTTCCTTATTTTATCAGCCCGATCTTATCCGTCGGCATAAGCAGGAACCACACCCTGCCGATCATATAGCTTTCGCGCACATTTCCAATATTGGCATAACGGCTATCTTCGCTGTTATTGCGGTTGTCGCCGAGAACAAAATATTCATCGTCCGCAAGCGTGACCGGCTGCGCCGCAAGCCCGGCGTCCTCCATGCGCGCAACATCCGTCTTTTCTTCATACGGCTCATCATTAATGTATAAAACGCCGTCTATGATCTGCACAGTATCCCCCGGCACGCCGACAATGCGCTTGATATAATAATGCGCGTTTGTGTTGCCATTCGGGAAAAAGGCGATCACATCGCCCGCCTTCGGCGGAAAAAAACGGTAACTGAAACGATTAATCAGCGCTTCATCGCCGTCTTCTAACTGCGGCGCCATAGAAGCCCCGGCGACGCCCGTCCGCACACCGAAAAAATACGTAAATACAAACGCGATCCCGACGACGGCCGCTATTTCAAAAACCCAGATAAACACCTCGCGCATGACGGGGATATTCATCTTGCGTTCCTTTCTCCTGTAAAAACTCAGGCCCTTTACTTTTTTTCCCATACGCCCCTCCTGTCTCTCACACGGTATCATTATAACAAAAGAGCGCAGAAAAAAAAAGGACAATCTTTCAATTGCCCTTTTCCTGCGATAATCAACCAGATTTATTTGATTCGTTCCTTTACTTTTGCCTTCTTGCCGACGCGGTTCCTCAAATAATTTAGCTTCGCGCGCCTTACTTTGCCAAGACGGACAATCTCAACCTTCTCTACATTCGGAGAATGCACCGGCCATGTCTTTTCCACGCCGACGCCGTTGGAGATCTTCCTTACCGTAAACGTCTCACGGTTGGTCGTTCCCTGCCGCTTTAATACGATGCCTTCAAACACCTGGATCCTTTCGCGGTTGCCTTCCACGATCTTGCCGTATACCCTTACGGTATCGCCCACATGGAACTCCGGCATTTCCGCTTTCATCTGTTCTTTTTCAATGTTTCTGATAATTTCAAATGCACAACTCATTTTTGTAACCTCCTGTTTTATTTGATGTTCTTAATACCGCCTGTACCAGAGGACCATCTCCTTTTTTGCAACATACCTACCTTACCATAACACGCGGCGCATTGCAAGAAAAATTTTCTCTTTCGGGGCGGCGCGCCTAAAATTCCAGCTCGCGTATCCGCCGCAGCGTCTCCCCGTAAGGCCGGTCCCTGCCGAACAGCAGCGTTGTCCCAAGCACAAACCCGCGCACGCCTTTCGGCGCATACTCCAGTATCTTATCGGCGCTGCACGCGCCGTCCCAGTAAATCTCAAAGTCCATGTCCTCTTTCAGCGCCAGCAGTTTTGTGATTTTTTTTCCAACGTACGGCAGGTACATCTGCCCCGCATTTCCGGGATTTACAGACATTACAAGCACCTTTTTTACAATGCGCAGCATCTCCATGACAGTTTCCACGCTTGTGCCCGGATTGATCGCAATGCCCGGCACCATGCCCGCATTGATGATCGCCTGCAGCGTCGTGGACGGATGGTATTCCGCCTCCGGATGGATATAAACAGTATCCCCTTTGCGCAGGCAGTTTAAGAACAGGCCAATGTGGTTATTCGGATGCTCGACCATCAGATGAACGTCCAGCGGCTTCTGCGCCGCGCTCGCTATGTAACGCATATCGTTTAAGGACATGGCGTAATTAGGGACATACCGCCCGTCCATGATATCAATGTGGAAAGAGTCGATGCCGCCCTCTTCCAGATTTTTTATTTCGTCTTCCAGATGGGCGTAATTGGCGCACATCATGGACGCCGTCAGTTCAAATTCCATTTGTTTTTATTTCTCTCCTTGTATGATTTTATTTTCATCCATATGGCCCGAAAGGATACAAATCTGCCCTCCTTACGTCAGGAACCTGCATCCTGCATGCGTAATGCAGAGCCTGTCTTTATTTGCCATAAAATAAAGCGTTTCCAGCGTCTCCCCCATATAACCGATATACCGGTCCGCCCGGTCGCGGCCCTTTGGCACGCTCAGTTCTTCGACACGCTCCAGGATCGGGAACAGCCATGCGCAGTAATCTGTCAGGACTTCTTTTTTTGCCAGTATGATATTGTAATTATAGAAATATCTCTGCCCCAATATCTCCGGCAGCTTTTTGGCATACTCCGGCTGCAGCTCCTCCAGCGCTTTTACCAGCGCAGCCCAGTCCGCAGGCTTTAAGTACCGCTTATGGTGTTCCCCAATGTCCGGCTCATACGGCATCGGGTAGGGCAGGACTGCATCCACGCCGTTATCAGCGAGCTTTAATATATCGTCGTCCGACAATTCCAGCACTCTGCGGTAATGCGACAGGCCATAGTATTCGTCTTTTTTATAAAGCGCCCTTCTTTCCAGCCGGTTCTTCCAGATCCAGTACAACGCCGTCAATTCGGAATAATTCACGTTCTTTTCCGAAATATTCACGCCGTCGCTGTCCAGGATATTTGCAACGCACTCCTCACACAACGCCGCCCCGACCTGTATCGGCGCGACCCATTCCGGCACAGGATGGCGGGACGAAAGCGGCTTGTCCTTATAAAATTTTGCCATGAACATATGGACGCCCGCCCTGTTATAACCTACCGGCAGCGCCATCAGGGGCAGAAACCGCTTATCGCGGGCGCACCGGTACCCCGACATCTGCGCCATACGCGAAGACGTCAGGCGCACATGGCAGCGCATCCCATAATCATCCAGCCGCTCTTCAATTTCCGGCATCATGTTTTCCGGCGTAGCGATCAGGATCTCCGTCCCGTCTTTTTCTTCATCCGAGAGCGTCTCCGCAAGATCCGCCAGTTCCAAAACAGGAAGCCCGGAAAGCATCCCGGCATTTGTCCCGCGCTCTGTAACCGCAAAGCACCGGACCTCCCGCTGCGGAAAGATATCATGTATCGCCTCGTATGCGCTGAGGGCAATCCCCTGTGCGCCATAAATTACAAGATCCACCTGCTTTACCGCCTTTCTCAAAATTATATCAGCCCATCGCTTTCTCCACAAGCGCAAGGAATTCTTTTTTGAACACATCCATAGAAAAATAGCTCTCATATATCTTCCTTGACTGCTTTCCCATCTCTTTCAGGCCATCCTTATGCGTGATGCACCAGCGGAGTTTTTCAGCAAGCGCATCTTTATCCCCGGCCGGAAATACGATCCCGTCCACGCCATCCTTTATATATGCCGAGGTGCCCGTCACGTCAGACAATATGCATGGGACGGAATGCATCATCGCCTCCGCGGCTACGGTCGGCATTGGATCCTCCCTTGAAGGGCAGACAAGCGCATCCGCCCCGTTTAACAGCGCCTCGATCTGTTTTCTGCCCACAGTTCCTGTCATCTTTACCTGCGGGATATGCCTGATCTCCTCTTTTATCCGCCCCGCCAAAAGCGATGTGTCATTTCCCACAAAACAAAATTCACATTTCTCCAGCATTTCGCCATGCAGGAGCTTTATCGCTTCCAGCAATATATCCTGGCCTTTTCTGCTTTCCACATAACCGATGGTTAAAAATTTAATTTTTCCGTCTCGCCCCGCATCGGTCGGCTCCCGGCGCATATCCGAAACGCCATACAAAAGACTCCCGATCTCCATGGACGGGTTATATCTGTGCATTGCTTTCTCAGGCACATCCCCTACGGACACTACGCGCATATTATGCAGATCGATTGTCCTTAAAACCTCTTTATCCGCTCCATCATAAAAAAACAGGGAATCATGAAGCCACCATATAACCGGAATATCCGTTTTTCTTTCCGATAAATAGACATAAAAAACAAACGTATTGCAGAATATCAGGTCAAAGCCCCATGTCCACGCCGCCTCATTCATTGTTTCTATCTGAAGGTTCTCATCTATTACGACAGGTATATCCTCATCCGTTATGGCGCTGCGCAGCGGGCCGTCCATCATTGAAGCAAATACAACTCCATACCCGTCGCCTTTAAGCAGCTTTGCCGCATGATACAAAGCCAGCGCAGGCCCTCCGAGCGTCAGGTCATGGGACAGGAGAAGAATCTTTTTCCTGTATTCCGACCTGCGGCTGAAAACGCCTTCCGCATTCCCGTAATATTGAACCGGCCTGCGCGCCGCTTTCCCACCCAGAAGCTTCCGCAGGTCAAAAAAGTGGTAAATCCTGCTCTCATCAGCCCCCAGCGCAATAAGCTGCGCTTTCATTTCTTTTATGTAAAAACTCAGGATCACAATGGCGTCATATGCAAGCTTTACGCCCTCCTGTGGGGAGTATACTTTTATTCCGTCAATATATGCGCCCTGCTTGTCCTTTGAATTGTCCAGAAGCGCGGTTATGTCATTTTTTTCAAACCATTTTTTATATCTTTGGTAATATTCGCCTGTTCCGAAAAGAAGATATTTCAAGACCGATGCCTCCTCACATTATCCTGTTTCTGTCACATCCAATATGCATATACATTATGATGCGTCTTTCTGCCGCTTTCCTCCGGAATCTCTCCCCAGTTCTTTCCATATAAATTATCCAAATATTCTTTATACCCTGCGGGCACATTTACTTCTATGTCTTCAAAAGGCAGCCGCAATGTTGACTGATAGACAGATACGCCGGTGCAATCTCGCTCGCCATATGCTGTTCCAAGCACTCCGACATAATCCGCTTTATCAAAATCATATTTATCCAGATATTCCCTTTGTTTCATATACCATTTTGAAAAAATGTCCGCGTCGCCATTGCGCGCATAAAAATCCTGCCAGATGGAACGGTTCAATTCATGATACCCTAAAAAAAACAAATGCCGTTCCCCCTCATCGCGCGGGAGTCCTATAAGCGGAAATACATCTATCCCTACAGGGTTGATTTTTTTTACCGTCCCTATGTTTTCACATAAGAGCGTCCTCATATCCACTGCTTTTGCAAAAATATCGCAAAACTCATTTATCTGCGATGTTCCCATCCCAAGCATTGAATACCTGTCATTCTCTTCAAACACTTCTATAAATTTTTGATAATCCTCCCATGGAAGAAATATATCTACATCATCATCCCATGGAATAAACCCTTTATGCCGGATCGTTCCTAAAAGCGTGCCTCCGCACACCCAATAACGCAGTTTATATTTTTCACACAGCGCGTCAACATAAGAAAGAATGTCTTTTTCAACCGTCTGTATCTCTTTGAGCGACATCCGCCTTTTCTCTTTAAACATCTCCTCGATGTCTTTGTCGTAAAAATCGCACACCTTAAAAAAATGGATATTTTCTTTATACCCCAGTTTTTCCAACTTTTCCTTTTCCGTCCGGTACATTTCCGATGCGATCAAAATAAGCGCCCCACTGTCAAATGGAATCAGCCTTTCATTGATCGAATACACATTAATTACATCTTCTGTCCCATTTAAATAACGGCAGGCAAAATTTTTAATATCCTGATCGACAGAGATGACCGCCGCCTCATCGTCAGATATATAACACCCGACATTGTTTATGCCTTTATTGGACAGGATCGTGCGCATTGCAAAAGCGTACCGGTCCAGGCCATATAAGATAACACGCCGGTCAGCTCTTACCACTCCCTGCGCAATCAGGTTTTCCAGCCCTTTTGCGACCTCGCCGATCAGGCTCTTTATATAATATCTCTCCATACGCGGCTTTCTCCTCTCACATATGCTTTTAAGGCTGCGCTTCCTGCATGGCCCTGCGGATCTGAACCGAATGCCCAATCCCCCGTTCTACCGAAAACAACGGTTTCCATCCTAACCCTTTTAAATCCGCATTGTCTACAACCTGTCCCTTTATGGGGGAAGCCTCCGCTCTCTCACACTCATCCGCTTCCTTAAACGCCACGCCCGTCTTTGCAGCCTGTGCGCATTTATCCGCAAACTGCCTGACCGAACACGTCTCATCTGACGACACGCCATATACCTCCCCGGTCTTCCCACACGCCAATGCCGTCAAAAGACCGGACACGCAATCGGAAACATATGCAAATGAGCGCACCTGCCGTCCGGGGCTGTTCATGACAATGTCCCTGCTTTCTGAGGCCGCCGCGATAAACTGCGCCGTCGCCCGGTTGTCGCCTTCTGTAAAGTTTCCCCCAAACGTATGGCATGGCCTTGCGATTACCGCGTCCACCCGGTACTCCTGGATATAAGAAAGGCACAAAGTCTCGGCCGCTTTTTTGCCGACAGGGTAACATGCCCGAACCGTCAGGTGGTCTGTCTCTTCCTGCGCCTCGCCCGATGAAACGTACAGGACACGACAGCCGGGATTCCTGCGCGCCGTTTCCATCACGCGGCTTACCCCAGTCACATTTGAAAGCAGCACCTCGACCGGACTTTCCCTGAACGCGCGCGGATGTCCGAAACCCGCGGCGTCTATGATCACATCCGGCGCAATGCCGGGCGCAAAAGCCGTCACATCACTTTCTATAAAATGAAGACGCCCCGTTTCTTCCCCAAACCGTTCCGCCAGTCGCTCCCGTTTTCTCCCAACCGCATATACCTGTCCGGAAATCATTCCGGCCTCTATGGCATAGATCATACAGTCCGTCAGAAATGAACCGATCAGCCCCGACGCTCCCAGCACACATATTTTTTTGCCCGCAAAATAATCTATATTTTTTACGTTTCCAACCGTCTCCCGCACATCCGCCAGATACAGCGCATCTTCCATATACTTCATGCCGCCCTCATTCCTTCAGCCACTCCGCCCTTTTTGCCAGCAGCAGCGCTTTGAAAATATCAATGTCCTCTACGGTCGTGAGTTTTAAATTTTTTTCCGACCCTTTTGAAAAATACACCTGCTCACCCATCTCAATCATAAGCGTACAGGAAGCCACCGAATTTGTAATATTCTTCTCCAGCGCCTTCCTGTGGACGGAAAGCAGATGGCCAATCCGGAACCCCTGCGGCGTCTGCGTCCTTTTGAGGTTCTCGCGGTCAAAGATATGTTCTGAGCTTTCCTGGTCTTCCGTTATGAGCATCGCTTCCGCGCAGGGGATTGTGGCAATCGCGCAACCGTATTCCATGGTCTTTTGAAGGCAGTCCGATATGATCTCCTCGGAAACCATTGGCCTGATCGCATCATGTATCAGGACAATATCGTCAGGATCGTGGCTTTTTTCCAGTTCCAGCAACCCGTTATATATAGAAGCCTGCCCGCATATCCCGCCTGCGACTACTGCTGCGGCTTTCGTAATATTAAACTGCTTTATGTACGCCCATAAGATCCGTTCCCAGCCTTCGAGACAGACAACGATGATCTCATCTATGGCAGGATGCTTCTGAAAAACCTCTAATGTATATATGATCACAGGCTTTTCATTTACCGTCAGGAACTGCTTGGGTATGTCCTGATGCATCCTGCTGCCTGTGCCGCCTGC
>CANQQG010000037.1 GCA_947625875.1 uncultured Lachnospiraceae bacterium | reverse complement strand
CTCGGTCTGCTGTATTTTTCCGGCGCAGTTTCTTATAACGGCGTGTGGGTCAGCCGGGTGAACGGGATGGGCATTTCGTTGTCCATGCTGCTTTATCTGTATGTGCCGGTGTATGCCGCTGTCTTGTATACTTACCGGGGCAGGGGAAGGCAGTATTGGATGCAGCTTACGGTTTATACGCTGCTTCCGGTCTTGGGCGCGTATTACATGCCGAATATCCTGCAGGCGTTAAACCTTGAAATGATCTTTGCGGTCATCGGCAGCGCTGCCGTTATGCAGGGCTGGTACGGCCGTTCCAAAAAGAAAACGCTGGCTGCGGTCTGGGGCGCCGCCGCAGGCGCTCCGGCATTTGTCCTGCTTGCCGGCGCAGGGCTGGGCGCGTCGTACCGACGGACGCGGATATGGGCATGGTTTACGATGTCCCCGTCAGAAGGGGCTGGTTATACGTACCGCACGATCCGCGGGGTTTTGGATGCGAGCGGCCTGATCGGAGGGCAGGAGGAGCTGCGGGTATCGGAGCGCCTGCCGGATATACCGTCTGATTATCTGCTGACGTATCTGGCAGGGACTTACGGCATTTTGGCCGCCGCTGCGCTGATACTTGCCATACTGCTTTTGGGCGCGTATTTCCTGCGCTTTTCCATACGGCAGAAAAACAGGCTCGGCAGGATGATGGGGCTTGGGTGCAGCCTTGTGTTCGGCCTGCAGGCGGTGGAGTATATTTTGATGGATCTCGGGCTGTTTCCGGCTACGCGGGTTTATCTGCCGCTTGTTTCCTATGGCGGGAGCGGAATGGTGCAGTCCTGTTTCCTGCTTGGCCTGCTGCTCAGCATTTACCGGTATCAGCATGTGGCGGCGGAGCCGGATCGGCTGATTGGAGGAGAGGGGATATGAGGATTTCGGATCTTAAAGGATTGGCCGGATTCCAAAGGGTATTACCGGCCACATCGGACGCGCTTCTTGACAGCAACATGATATGACGCTAAAATAACCGTTGTGAGACAAAAGCCCTGTAGCGGCGATATCATATAGAAGGAGAAGTGCAATGGCAAAGGATAAGAAATTAGTGGAATCCATCACGAGCATGGAGGAAGATTTTGCGCAATGGTATACCGATGTTGTAAAAAAAGCGGAGCTGATCGATTATTCTTCCGTAAAAGGATGCATGATCATAAAACCGGCGGGTTATGCGATCTGGGAGAACATACAAAAGGAGCTTGACCGCCGGTTCAAAGAGACTGGCGTGCAGAACGTATATATGCCGCTGTTCATACCGGAGGGACTGTTAAATAAAGAAAAAGACCATGTGGAAGGCTTTGCGCCGGAAGTCGCATGGGTGACGCATGGCGGGATGAATCAGCTGCAGGAGCGGCTTTGCGTCCGCCCGACGTCCGAGACGCTGTTCTGCGATTTTTATAAGAATGACGTGGAGTCTTACCGCGACCTGCCGAAAGTTTATAATCAGTGGTGTTCTGTCGTAAGGTGGGAGAAGGAGACGCGCCCGTTTTTGCGTTCCCGGGAATTTTTATGGCAGGAAGGGCATACGGCGCATGCAACGGCACAGGAAGCGCAGGAGCGCACCGAGCAGATGCTGAACGTATACGCGGATTTTTGTGAGGAGGTCCTGGCGATTCCGGTCATTCGCGGGCAGAAGACGGAGAAAGAAAAATTTGCGGGCGCGGAGGCGACCTATACGATCGAGGCCCTGATGCATGACGGAAAAGCCCTGCAGTCCGGGACGAGCCACAATTTCGGGGACGGATTTGCGAAAGCGTTCGGCATCCAGTATACGGACAATAACAATCAGCTGCAGTATGTGCATCAGACGTCCTGGGGGCTGTCCACGCGCATTATTGGCGCGATCATCATGGTGCATGGCGATAATTCGGGACTTGTCCTGCCGCCTGCGATCGCTCCGGTGCAGGCTGTGATCATTCCGATTCAGCAGCAGAAGGAAGGCGTTCTGGATAAGGCGAATGAATTGTATGAGGCGCTCAAAGGCGCGTTCCGCGTAAAAACGGACTGCACAGATAAAAGCCCGGGATGGAAATTTGCGGAACAGGAAATGCGCGGCATTCCGGTGCGCATTGAGCTGGGGCCAAAAGACATTGAAAAAGGGCAGTGCGTGTTTGTGCGCCGCGATACGCGGGAAAAATACCAGGTTGCGCTGGAAGACGCGCCGCAGAAGCTGGATGAATTATTAAAATCAATCCAGAAAGATATGTTTGCGCGCGCAAAAGCGCACAGGGACGCGCATATTTCGGACGCAAAGACCTATAATCAGTTTCAATATGCGCTGGAAAATAAGCCGGGCTTTATCCGCGCGATGTGGTGCGGCGACCAGGCGTGTGAAGATAAAATAAAAGAAGAAACGACCGCGACATCCCGCTGTATGCCGTTTGAGCAGGAGACGATATCCGATGTGTGCGTCTGCTGCGGGAAGCCTGCGAAGAAGCTTGTTTTCTGGGGCAAGGCGTATTAAGGCATGAGAATCGGATTACCGGAAAAAGTAAGGTTCATACTGGAAACGCTGCATGAAAACGGGTTTGAAGCGTATGCCGTCGGCGGCTGTGTGCGGGACAGCCTGCTCGGGCGGACGCCGGAGGACTGGGACATTACGACATCCGCGCGTCCGGAGCAGGTAAAGGCGCTGTTCCGGCGCACAGTCGACACCGGGCTGCAGCATGGGACGGTTACGGTCATGCTCGGACGGGAAGGCTTTGAGGTGACGACTTACCGGATCGACGGCGAATATGCGGACGGCAGGCATCCAAAGGACGTCTGTTTCACGCCGGATCTGTCCGAAGACCTGAAGCGGCGGGATTTTACGATAAACGCGATGGCGTATAACGAGACGGACGGGCTGGTGGATTTGTTTGACGGCGCGGCGGATCTGCTGCATGGCGCCATTCGCTGTGTCGGCAACGCCGCGGACCGATTCGGGGAAGACGCGCTGCGTATGCTGCGTGCGGTGCGTTTTGCCGCGCAGCTTGATTTTTCCATTGAAGCGCAGACGCGGGAGGCGATTGCCGCGCTTGCGGGCAATCTGGAAAAAATAAGCGCGGAGCGCATCCAGGCGGAGCTTGTAAAACTGCTGGTCTCGCCCCATCCGGAACGGATGCGCGATCTGTACGCGCTTGGGATCACAGCGGTTATCCTGCCGGAATTTGACCGCATGATGCAGACGCCGCAGAACCACCCGCATCATTGCTGCAGCGTTGGCGAGCATACGGTTTTGAGCATGTGCCATGTGCCGCAGGATAAAGTCCTGCGGCTGGCCATGCTGTTCCATGACATTGCAAAACCGGACTGCCGCACGACGGACGGGGCGGGCGTTGACCATTTTTACGGGCATCCGCAGAAAAGTGAGCAGATGGCGCGCGGGATCTTCCGCCGCCTGAAATTTGACCGGGACACAATGGAACGCGCGCTTGCGCTTGTGCGCTGGCATGACGATAACCCGGAGCTGGAGCCGAAAAAGGTGCGGCGCGCCGTACAGCGCGTCGGGCAGGCGCAGTATCCGGCGCTATTTGCGGTAAA
Source organism: uncultured Lachnospiraceae bacterium (assembly GCA_947625875.1). Classification (GTDB taxonomy): domain Bacteria; phylum Bacillota; class Clostridia; order Lachnospirales; family Lachnospiraceae; genus Eubacterium_J. The sequence goes on along the minus strand of CANQQG010000037.1, from coordinate 24,242 downwards.
GCGGGCGGATATTTATGCGCAGAGCGGATATAAGCGGGAGGAAAAACTCGCTTACGTCGATGCGTATGAGCGCATATACCGGGAGATTCTGGCGCAGGGCGACTGCCTGAGCCTGAAGCAGCTTGCCGTAACCGGAAATGACCTGCTTGCGCTCGGCGTGCCGCAGGGCGCGCAGATCGGGGAGATGCTCCATATGCTTTTGGAGCTGGTTACGGATGAGCCGGAGAAAAATAACAGGGATTTTTTGCTGTCGTATATAAAATCCAATCTGTGGCAGACATAAAAAAGAAGCCCCTCGCATAAGATGAATGGACACGTTGCGGACGTGATTGTTCATCTTATGGAGGGGTGTTATTGTGTATAACCGGACAGAAATTATAACAGAGGCGTATCCTTACGAATTTGCGGAGATCCGGAAGGCGAGGGGCGCGTATCTGTGCATCGATACAGAGGGCAGGAAAATGCTTTTAAAGGAATTTTCCGGCTCGGCGGCAAAGGCGGAGTTATTGGCCCGTTTTTTAGATTTCCTGAAGGAGCGGGGCGGCATAAACGAGCAGGTGGTCTGTACGAAAGACGGACAGGTGGTTTTTACGGACGCCGATGAGACGCGCTATTATATGCGGACATGGTTTGACGGGCGGGAGTGCGATACGAGGAGCAGGGAGGACATTTTGTGCGCGGTGCGCAGGCTCGCGCAGTTCCATATCGACGGCGCCGGGTTTGCCGGCGAGCTGCCGGATACGATGGCGCGTTCGCAGGAGGAACTGTGCCGGGAATACGAGCGGCATACGCGGGAGTTACATAAAGTCCGCAATTATATCCGGTCGAAGAAAAAAAAGACGGAGTTTGAAACGCAGTTTTTATCCGAATACAGCCATTATCTGCAGCAGGCGGAGGACGCGATGGACAGGTTGCGGGAAATGCCGCCCGCGCCGCCGGAAGGGACGTGCGGCGTCTGCCATGGCGATTATAACCAGCATAACCTGCTGTTTACGACGAAAGGGGCCGTCATCATCAATTATGAGCATTTCTGCAAAGACGCGTATATCAGTGACTTTACCAATTTTTTCCGGAAGATCATGGAAAAACAGAACTGGAATACGGGAATCGGCATGGACATGATCGGCGCGTATGATAAAGTGCGCGGGCTGGACAACTGGGAGCTGCAGCAGCTGTACCTGCGCGTGGCGTATCCGGAAAAATTCTGGAAGGTGGCGAACCATTATTTTAATTCCAAAAAAAGCTGGGCGAATAACCGCGATCTGGAAAAGCTCGCGAAGATCTGCGCGCAGGAGCGGGAGCGGGCGGAGTTTTTAAAGGCGCTGTTTCGCTTTGTGCAGCAGCCTTAGAACGCGGCAGGGCGCATGGCAAAAGCCTGTCCTGCGGCATGTCAGGGCAGGCTTTTGCATTCCGGCCTATTCTTTTATTCGGTCAATAACGGTCAGGTTTACGCCGGAAACCTGCAGGAATACTTTCAGATCGTCGTAGCGCTCTTTGATTGCTTTGTAGATCGCCGAATCTTTATCGCCGAGCATCATATAGCGTTGTATGCGGGAAAATTCTTCGATGCTTATTTTGAGCATTTCTTTTTCTGTCATTTGAACCGTCTCCTTTCTCCTGGCTGATGATGCTTATATTGTATCAAAACCGGCCTGTAAAGTAAAGGGAACGGGAAAATACAGCCCGCTGCAGTATGAAAAAAATTTATTGAACGGCAGCGCGATTCGTTATATAATAAGTCTGTAGATGCGCGGCAGCGCAGATGATACGGGAAGCGGGAAGTTTATTATGTACGGATTCAGGCACAGGGCCGTAAAACGTGTGGCGGCCCATACGGTGAAAGGCAAAAAAAATATCATGGCGGCAGTGTTCCTCGCGCTGGCGTTATCTTTGACCGCCGCGTGCGGCAGCTCCGATGCGGGGAAGATCAGTTTCCAGGAGGGGACTTATTATTCCGCGGATGCGGCGGATAAAGGCATGGAGGCGACGCAGACGGACGCGGGGGAAAGCGTGGCTGACGCGCAGGAAGAAGACGCGATTTTTATGGTGATGGAAAATGACCTGCAAAATCACCAGATCACGCTGTTAAACTTAAACGATGGGCGCCAGATCTGCTACGAATATACGGACGGTACGGAATTTTTTGACAAATACGGCGAATATACGCCGGGCAGAGATTTTGCGGCAGGCAGCCTTGCGGTCATAAAACGCTTAAACAGCAACGACACGCTTGGCGCGCTGGCTTTTACAGATCGGACGTGGGATTATGAAAATATCCGTAATTATTCGATCGATATGGAGCGGAATGTGATCTCCATTGCGGATACGGCGTACCGCTGCGATGGAAACCTGAAAGTTTTTTCGGAAGGGGAAGAGGTCAATCTTTATGATATCGGGAAGGAAGACGTGCTGACGGTCTGTGGCGTGGGCAGGACGGTCTGTTCCATTGTCATTGAAGCCGGGCATGGCGTCCTCGCGCTGACCAATACGGAGCTGTTTGAAGGCGGCTGGTTAAACCTCGGCACGAAGGTATATGCGACGATTGAAAAGGATATGCAGATGGAAGTCCCGGAGGGCGTATATGAGTTCAGCGTTGCCAATGACGGCTACGGGGATTCCGGGGAGATTCTGATCCGCAGGAACAGGACGACGACGATCGACCTGAATGATTATAAAGGCGAAGGCCCGAAGCTGTGCAGGGTTACGTTTAACGTCGGCGTGGAAAAAGCGACGATCATGATCGACGGGAAAAAGATCAATTATAAAAAGCCGCAGGAGTTAAAGTATGGCGTCTATGAACTTTCCGTCATTGCGGAGGGATATGAACCATGGTCAAAGAAGCTGGTGATCAAAGCGCCGGAAGCGGTCATTGACATTGCGTTGGATGAGGCGTCGGAGGAGTCGTCTTCGCAGGAGGCTTCCGGGGCCGGAACAGATAACAGCGCGGATGCGGGACAAAGCGGCAGCGCGGACGCCGCAGCCGGAAGCAAAGCGGGCTCTCTGGCAGGCTCGCATACCGGCGGCCAGTCGTCGTCCGGCAGTTCCGGCGCGTCCTCTTCCGGAAATGCCTCAGACAGCGCGCTTGCGAATACGGCGCTGGACTCCTCGATCGCGAATGTTTTAACGGGCGGGGATTCTACCGATTATCTGGATACGCTCGCGGATCTGATCGATTCGCTGGATGCGCTGGATAAATATAAGAAGCAGGCTTCCGAAAATACAGAGGAAGATTCCGGCAGCGGGGATTGACAGAGACAGACGGCAGGATAAGGGCAATATACCGGCGGCGGGCGGCGGAAACAACCATGCTGTCCTGCGGCCCGGTGTATATATATTATTATATATTAAGGGAGGATTTACAAAATGGAGTACAAAGAAATGTATCAGCAGTGGCTTGACAACCCGTATTTCGATGAGGAGACGAAAGCGGAGCTGAAAGCGATCGCAGGGAACGAAAAAGAGATCGAGGACAGGTTTTATATGGATCTTGAATTCGGTACGGCAGGCTTGCGCGGCGTGATCGGGGCAGGCACAAACCGTATGAATATCTATACGGTAAGGAAAGCCACCCAGGGGCTTGCAAATTACATCAAGTCTGTTTCCGGCGAAGCAAAGGGCGTGGCGATCGCATACGATTCCCGGCATATGTCTCCGGAATTTGCGGACGAGTCTGCGCTCTGCCTTGCGGCAAACGGCATTAAGGCGTATGTGTTTGAAAGCCTGCGGCCGACGCCGGAACTGTCCTATGCGGTGCGCAAGCTCGGCTGTATCGCGGGCATTAATATTACGGCAAGCCACAACCCGCCGGAATACAACGGCTACAAAGTATACTGGGAAGACGGCGCGCAGATCACGCCGCCGCATGACAGCGGGATCATGGACGAGGTGAAAAAGGTTACGGATTATGCGTCCGTAAAGACAATGTCCAAAGAAGACGCAGAAGCGGCAGGCTTATATCAGACGATCGGCGCGGACATCGACGATCCGTATATTGCGGAGTTAAAGAGCCTCGTGCTTCATCAGGACAGCATTGACGCGGTAAAAGACAAACTTACGATCGTTTATACGCCGCTGCATGGCACAGGCAATCTTCCGGTGCGCCGCGTATTAAAAGAGCTCGGTTTTCAGAATGTGTACGTCGTTCCGGAGCAGGAGCTTCCGAACGGGGATTTCCCGACCGTCAGCTATCCGAACCCGGAAGCCGCGGAGGCGTTCGAGCTTGGCCTTGCGCTTGCAAAAAAAGTAAATGCAGATTTAGTTCTTGCTACGGATCCGGATGCGGACAGGCTTGGCGTATATGTAAAGGATTCAAAGACGGGCGAGTACCACACGCTGACCGGAAATATGTCGGGCTGCCTGATCGGGGATTATGTGATCGGACAGCGCAAAGCGGTCAATGGTTCGCTGCCGGAGGACGGCGCGTTTATCCGTTCGATCGTTTCTACGAACATGGCGGATGCGATCGCAAAATATTACGGCATTGAGCTGGTAGAGGTGCTGACAGGCTTTAAGTTTATCGGCCAGAAGATCCTGGAATTTGAAAAAACCGGAAAGGGCACATACCTGTTTGGCATGGAAGAGAGCTATGGCTGCCTGACCGGCACTTATGCAAGGGATAAGGACGCTGTCGTGGCGTCCATGACGCTCTGCGAAGCGGCGGCTTATTATATGACGAAAAATATGACGCTCTGGGATGCAATGCTTGAAATGTATGAGCGTTACGGCTATTACAAAGACCATGTGGAGTCCATTACGTTAAAGGGCATCGAAGGGCTTGCAAAGATCCAGGAGATCATGGATACGCTCCGCAAGGATGCGCCAAAGGAGATCGGCGGGCTGAAAGTGCTGGCTGCAAGGGATTACAAGACCGATGTGATTAAGGATTTTGTGAACGGCGGGGAACGTCCGACCGGGCTTCCGAAATCCAACGTGCTGTATTATGAGCTGGAAGACGACGCATGGGTATGCGTAAGGCCGTCCGGCACAGAGCCGAAAGTAAAATTCTATATCGGCGTAAAAGGCGCTTCTCTCGAAGATGCGGATCAGAAGGCGGCTTCCCTCGGGAAACAGACGCTTGCCATGATACAGAAGATGATATAAAAAATAGCCATTTCTTCTTGACAAACTATGGAAAAGTTAGTATAAATATACTCGTAAGTATTTTGGAGAACATAAGTCCGATTCTTATAAAATATCTAATGGAGTCCATAGGAGGAACAGAAATGAATAAAGCAGAATTAGTAGCGGCGATCGCTGACAAGACGGAGTTATCAAAAAAGGACGCAGAAGCGGCATTAAAGGCTTTTACAGACGTTGTAGCGGAAGAACTGAAAAAAGGGGAAAAAATTCAGTTGGTAGGCTTTGGGACTTTTGAGGTGTCAGAACGCGCGGCAAGGACGGGAAGGAATCCTCAGACCGGAGAAGAAATGACGATACCGGCTTCAAAATCACCGAAATTTAAAGCCGGCAAGGCATTAAAGGATCTGATCAACGAATAGACAGGTCTGGAAAGATCATACAGGCAGGGCTGCCGCATCAGGGAGAAGGAAGATCGTTCATCTGCTTCCCTGATGGCGGCAGCCTTATTATTCCCGCGGGCAATGGGCTTGTGCGCGGGCGATGGGTTATAAAAAAGCGATTTCAGGAGGCGGAAAAGCATGAGACTGGATAAATTTTTAAAAGTGTCCCGCCTGATCAAGCGCCGCACTGTGGCGAACGAGGCGTGTGACGCGGGGCGTGTGATGGTGAATGGAAAGGCGGCGAAGGCGTCCGTCAATGTAAAGGTCGGGGATATCATCGAGATACAGTTTGGCACGAAAACGGTGAAGGTGCGTGTGCTGGATATTCAGGATACGACCAAAAAGGAGGAAGCGAAGGATTTGTTTGAGTACTTATAAAAGTTCAGGAATATATTTCCATGCCGTTCATATACTTTTATTAGGACAAGAGTGGAGGTAAAGGAAATGGACGAGAGAATGGAAAAAAACCAGTCGAAAGCGCATAAGGTACTGCTGTCAAACCGCAAAACAGCGGCGTTTACGGGAGTGCTTGATGTGCTTTCTTTTGATGTGGCGGAAATCCTGCTGGAAACGGAACAGGGGATGCTTTTGATCAAGGGGAATGACCTGCACGTAAACCGGTTAACGCTCGAGAAGGGGGAGGTTGATGTAGAAGGGCGGATCGACAGCCTGTCCTATTCCGATGCGGGCGGAAAAAAACAGGGAGAGTCCTTATTGGGAAGATTTTTTAGATGAACGCGGTGAGTCAGGATATTTTTCAGGAACTGGATTTTTTTGCGGCGTCCTTTTTGCTCGGAATGCTCCTTGTCCTGGTTTATGACTGCCTGCGGATCTTCCGCCAGATCGTGCGCCATGGGACGGCATGGGTATCCGTTGAGGATCTGTGTTACTGGATCGGGAGCGCGTTTGCCGTCTTTGCCATGCTTTACCGGAAAAACGACGGCCTGATACGCGGGTTTGCCATCGGCGGAGTCGCGGCGGGGATGCTGCTGTATAACCGCTTTGTCAGCCGCTATACGGTACGATATATAGTTTTGATATTGAAAAAAGTCTGCAAAGTCCTTTCCTGGCCGTTGAAAAAGGCGTATCGGGCGGCGGCGCCTGCGGGAGCGTTTTTGCGTGGCAGGGGGAAAAAGTTCATGAAATATTTGAAAAAGCGGTTGAAAAAATTGAAAAATGAGATTAAAATGGGGATATCAAAATAATGGTCGGGAAGGATGGCGGAGAGCTTATGAGGCGCGGGTATAAATATAAAAAGAAACCGGCAAACAGGGCCGGAAGGGCGTGTATTACGCTGATTGTTTTTGCTATGGTAGGCATCATGTCTGTGCAGATCGTGAAGCTCTACCGGAAGGACGTGCAGTATGCCGCACAGGAGAAGCAGCTTGAAAAGCAGCTTGCGGAGGAAGAGGAGCGGAGCCGGCAGCTGGAAGAATATGAGGCGTATACGAAGACGCAGGAATATGTCGAGGACGTCGCCAAGAGCAAGCTGGGGCTTGTGTATAAAGGGGAGATCGTTTTTAAAGAGGAATAGGCCAGGGATTTTTATAAGGGGATGCCGCGTGAAGGAAGCATTGATACGGGATACAGGTTTTGCAGTATCCGGATCGTTCCTTTTGCGGCAGCCCCTTATTTTTGACATGAGAGGCTTCAAACGTGTGAATGGCTTAGAATCGACTCGAAACGTTATTTGAACGGATAAAAGCACGAATAAATCCTGAAAAATTGACCACAGTTTGACAAACATTTCAAAATGCTCTTTTTATAATGGCTGTCAATGCCGCGTCTGTCGGCGGTAAAAAACACCGGGGCAAAAGCCCCGTAGTATGGAGGATAGTCATGAAGAGGCTGAGTGTAAAACAGGTGGTCTTGTACTTAGGAGGAATTTTGATGTGCCGCGTGTCGTGGGCGGGCTGTTTTCCGCTGATCCCCGCGTATTTTACGGCGGTGTATTTGGAGGACGCGTCGCGGGGGATGCAGAGCATCGCGTTGCTGGCGGGACTGGTCGTATTTGTGCCGGTGACGTCTGCGGTAAAGTACCTGATGGCAATGCTGGTCATTATGGTGACGATCCGTCTGTTTGAGTGGGCGGAGGGCCGCTGTACGACATTATGCGCCGCCATAGCGGCCACAATCGCCACATTTATGATGGGCGCGGCGGGGGAACTGCTGGATATGCGCGATACGGCGGGGTGGCTGGCGACGGTTCTGGAGTCGTTATTTGTGTTTGCGGCGGTTTTGCTGGGGACAAGGCTGGTTGATCTGTTCCTGCAGCTGAACCTGCTGCCTGCGGAACAGGCGGAAGGCTCCTATCAGGAACAGCGGCTGGGCAACTATGCGGATTCTTTTAACGGCCTCTCGCGTATTTTTGCGCAGATGAGTTCCGTAAAAAAAGAATTATCGACCGAGCAGATGGGAAGGATTCAAAATGAGCTGACCGGAAGCCTGTGCATGAACTGCAACCAGTGCGCGCTGTGCTGGGAAAAAGAAGAAAGCCCGATGTATTCGTACCTGGCGTATATGCTGCAGTCCATGCAGCGGACGGGGGAGCCGGATCACGAGATCGTCGTGCAGATGCAGGAATACTGCCCCTATACGGACGCGGTCGTGCAGGAGGCGCTCCGCATTTTTGAGAAGGCGCGGCTGAATCTGGCGTGGTATAACCGTTTGCTGGAAAACCGGGAAATTATCGCGCAGCAGCTGGACGCCATGGCGTACATCATGGAGGACTGCGCAAATGAGATTACGGATATCACAAATGAAAACAGGCAGCTTTTGGCGGAGGTGAAATACCGCGCGAAAGAGCGGGGCATTCTGCTTCGGCAGCCGCATATTTACAGGGCGCGGGACAACCGGCTGCAGTTTGTCTGCGAGGCGTATACGAGATACAGCGGCTGCATCGCCATGAAAGAATTAGCGCGCGCCGTATCCATGGGGCTGGAACGCGGGATGCGGGCAAAAAAAGATGAACGCACGCTGATCAGCGGCCAGGCGCTGGCGGTAACGTTTGAGGAGGACGCCCGTTTCCATGAAACGCATGCCGCCGTACGCAGGGTGAAAGACGGCGGGCGCGTTTCCGGTGACAATTATTCGTTTCTGGAGCTGGACAATGGGCAGGCGGTCATGATGCTCTCGGACGGGATGGGTTCGGGCAGCGCCGCCTGCAAGGAGAGCGAGCTTGTGCTGGAGCTGCTGGAGAAATTTCTGGAGGCGGGGTTTTCCAAAACAACCGCGCTGAAAATGATGAATTCTGCGATGGTGATCCGCGGAGAGGACGATCTGTATTCTACGGTGGATATCTGCTCGGTGGATCTGTACAGCGGGGTGTGCGAGCTTTATAAGATCGGCGCGGCGACGACGTTTATCCGGCACAGGGAGTATGTGGAGCGCGTTGTATCCAATTCGCTGCCGGTCGGCGTGTCTTACCGCATGGATATTGCAAGCACGCAGAAACAGCTTGCGTCGGGCGATTTCCTTATTATGATGTCGGACGGCGTGTTGGAATATCCGGGCGTGAAGGCTCCGGAGAGCGAGATGTGCGATATTATCCGGGAGCTGGATACGAGCCACCCGGGGCAGATGGCGGACGCTGTTCTGGAAGCGGCGCTCGCGCGTACGGGCGGAAAGGCAAGGGATGATATGACAGTCCTCGTGATGGGGCTGTGGGAAAAGTAGATGAGGGAGCGGCATGGTACAAAAGATTGAATCTTATATAAGGAAACATCATATGATAGCAACAGGCAGCCATGTGGTCGCAGCCGTTTCCGGCGGGGCGGATTCGGTCTGCCTTCTGCTCGCGCTGCTGGAGCTGCGGGAGGCGTTTGGCATGACGGTGTCGGCCGTCCATGTGGAGCATGGCATAAGAGGGGCGGAGAGCCGCGCCGATGCGGCGTTTGTGGAGGAGCTTTGTAAGGAGCATGGCGTCTTCTGTCGGGTGTATGCCTGCGACGCGCCGCGTTATGCAGGGGAGCATGGCATGAGCGAGGAGGAAGCGGGGCGGCATCTGCGGTATGGTTTTTTTGAGGAGGAAAAAAAGAGATATGAGGCGGAAGGGCGCATTGTAAAAATAGCGGTTGCGCACAACTGCAGCGACTGCGCGGAAACGGTGTTGTTCCATCTGGCGAGAGGGACAGGGCTGGGCGGGCTGGGCGGCATTGCGCCGGTGCGGGGGGATATTATCCGCCCGCTCTTATTCTTGGAGCGCGCGGAGATCGAAGCGTATCTGGGCGAAAAAGGGCAGGCGTATTGCCGCGACCGGACAAATGAAACGGATATTTACAGCCGCAACCGCATCCGCCATGCTGTGCTGCCCGCGCTGGCGCAGGTCAACAGCCGCGCGGTGGGGCATATATTTGAAGCGGCGCAGGATGTGCGGGAGGCGGAGGCGTATCTCCGGCGTCAGGCGCAGCAGGCGCTTGAAATATGCGGCATAAAAAAAGAGACGGGCATCGAGCTGTTAAAAGAAAATTTTTATCAGCAGGAGCGCGCTGTCCGCACAAAGATGCTGTCGCTTGCGCTTGCGCAGCTGGCGGGAAGCGCGAAAGATATCGGCAGGGAGCATGTGCGCATGGTCGGGGAGCTGTTTGCGCGTCAGGTCGGCAGACAGGCGTCGCTTCCGTACGGGATCACCGCCGTACGCACTTACCGGGGCGTGGCGCTCATGTTGGCGGAGCCTGAAAAAGAAGCGGTTTTGGAAGAAAAATTTTGTGGAAATGACCGTTTTTCTTTCCGGATTATTGAGAATCCTCATCCATTACTACAAATTTCCAAAAAAAAGTATACGAAATGCTTTGATTATGATAAAATAAAAAACGGTATCTGCGTAAGAAACAGGCTGCCGGGGGATTATCTGGCGGTGAATGCTTCCGGAGACCGGCAAAAACTGAAAAAGTATCTGGTCAATGAAAAGATCCCGGCAGGGGAACGGGAAAGGATCCCGCTGTTGGCGGACGGCGCGCATATCATGTGGGTGGTCGGGTACCGGATCAGCAGTTATTACAAAGTAGAGGAGCATACCAAAAGGATACTTGAGGTGACGTTTTACGGAGGAGAAGAGGATGAAGGAGCAGATTCGCGTAATGTTTTCTGAGGAACAGGTGGATGCAAGGATCGCGCAGCTTGCGGCGCAGATCAGCAGCGATTTTGAAGGGGAAGAAATTATTGCGGTCGGTATCCTGCGCGGCGGCGTATATTTCTGTACGGAGCTGACAAAACGGATCACTGTGCCGGTAATCATTGACTTTATCGAGGCGTCCAGCTACGGCGCGGGGACGGTGTCCAGCGGGCAGGTGAATATCACGAAAGACCTGATCGAGGATATTGAAGGGAAAAATGTGCTTATCATCGAAGATATCATTGATACGGGACGGACGCTCAGCCGTCTGCTTGAGAATCTGAAAAACCGTAATCCGAAAACGCTCCGGCTCTGTACGCTGCTGGATAAACCGGAACGGCGCATCGTGAAAGTTCCGGTAGATTATAACGGGTTTCAGATACCGGATCAGTTTGTCGTCGGATATGGCATGGATTACGCGCAAAAATACAGGAATCTTCCTTATATCGGAATCGTAGAGCCGGAAAACGCGTAACGGGCTTTGGGCTGTTACGGAAATCTGCAGGGAAGTCAGGAGGTTGTAAATTGAAAAGGAGTTATCGAGGTTTTGTAGTATATGCGCTCCTTGTTTTGGGAGTGGTGGCGATCTGGTATTTTTTGAGCGGGACGGCGATCACAGCGGACGCATATACGTACCATCAGTACCAGGAAGATCTGGAGGCGGGCGATATCGCGACCGTTATTATTGAACAGAATGCGGAGACGCCGACCGGCACGCTGGTCATCACGACGCGCATGGGCGAACGCCATGAGCTGAATGTTTCAGACGTCAACGCGGAACAGGAATACTTAAAAGAGAACAGCTTTTACGATTACCTGCTGCGCAATATCCCGCGCGCGAGCTGGCTGTCCACATGGCTGCCGTACCTGATTATTTTCGGGGCGATGTTTATCCTGTTTATCATTATGAATAACATCAACCAGCAGGCGGGCGGCGGCAATACGAAAATGATGAATTTCGGAAAGAGCCGCGCGCGGATGTCCACAGATGAAAATAAAAAGGTAAATTTTACAAAGGTTGCAGGCTTAAAAGAAGAAAAAGAGGAACTGGAGGAGATCGTTGATTTCCTGCGCGCGCCGGGGAAATACACGAAGCTCGGCGCAAGGATCCCAAAGGGCGTGCTTTTGGTGGGGCCTCCGGGAACCGGCAAGACGCTTCTTGCAAAAGCAGTCGCGGGAGAGGCGGGCGTGCCGTTTTTCAGCATTTCCGGCTCGGATTTTGTGGAGATGTTTGTCGGCGTCGGCGCTTCGCGTGTGCGCGACCTGTTTGAGGACGCAAAGAAAAATGCGCCCTGCATCGTGTTTATTGATGAGATCGACGCGGTGGCGCGGCGGCGCGGCACCGGCATGGGCGGCGGCCACGACGAGCGCGAGCAGACGCTGAACCAGATGCTTGTGGAAATGGACGGTTTTGGCGTAAACGAGGGCATTATCGTCATGGCGGCGACAAACCGCGTGGATATTCTGGATCCGGCGATCATGCGTCCGGGGCGGTTTGACCGGAAGGTGCATGTCGGGCGGCCGGACGTCGGCGGCCGGGAGGAGATTCTGCATGTCCATGCCCAGAATAAACCGCTTGGCGATGATGTGGATTTAAAGCAGATCGCGCAGACGACGGCAGGGTTTACCGGCGCGGATCTGGAAAACCTGTTAAACGAAGCGGCGATCCGGGCGGCGAAAGAAGACCGCGCTTATATACGGCTGGAGGACATCAAGAATTCGTTTGTAAAGGTTGGGATCGGCGCGGAGAAAAAAAGCCGTATTATCAGCGATAAGGAAAAGCGGATCACAGCGTTCCATGAGGCGGGCCATGCGATTTTGTTCCATGTGCTGCCGGACGTGGGTCCGGTCTATTCGGTGTCCATTATCCCGACCGGGCCGGGGGCTGCCGGTTATACGATGCCGCTGCCGGAAAAGGATGAGATGTTTAACACAAAGGGCAGGATGCTGCAGGAGATTGTCGTTGACCTGGGCGGGCGCGTTGCGGAGGAAATGATCTTTGATGATATCACAACGGGCGCATCGCAGGACATCAAGCAGGCGACGGCGCTTGCAAAAGCGATGGTGACAAAGTACGGTATGTCGGAAAATGTGGGCCTGATCTGTTATGATGAGGACAACGAGGTGTTTATCGGGCGCGACCTGGCGCATACAAAAGGCTATGGTGAAAATGTCGCCTCTCTGATCGACCAGGAAGTAAAGCGGATCATCGACGAATGCTACGTGAAGGCGCGCCAGATCATCAAGCAGTATGACAACGTGCTGCATAAATGCGCGGATCTGCTTCTTGAGAAAGAAAAAATCAGCAGGGATGAGTTTGAGGGGCTGTTTGCGGACGCGTCGGAGATCCCGGTTGCGGAGTCATGAAAAAGTCAGATGTCGGATCAGCCCGTACCTCGGGCTTATCCGGCATTTTTGATAAGGGAGCTGTTTGGCTGGCCGCAGATCAGGTTTTTGGGGGATATCAACCTTTTTCTGAATCAGAAGATTTTTTTGTATATTATTCTGCGCCATATAAAAACTGAAAAAAATACAGTGGTCAGAATGCACAAAAAAGAATTTAAAAAAAATACATGTTTGTGCACACTTATTTGCGCGGAGGTGGTACTATAATGACTGTAAAAACCCCCCAATACATTATATAGTTTTTGCTATACCCCATAGTAAAAATACCTTCTCCTAAAAAAGACAGTTGGTTTATCCACTGTCTTTTTTACTTTCTATAAGGAAATTTGTATTGTGAGAGAAATTCGCATATGGCTTTGGCTGAATTTGCTGACTGGTTTCGCAGCATGAAAAAAATCTTGACGGAAGCGCCAATCAGCGCTAACATAGTTTATAGAAAAGGGCATTACCGTAAAGCAACGGTTCGCCTCAGTTAATGATGCATATCAAAAAAGCAACCTAACTTTGGTCGGTGCGGTTGCTTTTTTGATGTTTTTTATTTCTTTTGGTTTGCCGGATACTGATTATTGTGACGATGATGCTGATGACCGTCACGATCATACCGACAAGTTCCAAAATCATTTCGAACACCAATTGCGCTTACCTTTCACTTTATTTTCCATATGTACCCCTCCTTCGATACAGGAAGTTCTCAAAATGTACTCATTTTGGCAAAAGGCGAACCGCCATCCGTTTTGGTAATGCCCACATATATTCTATCATAGTGACAGAGTTTTGCAAGATATGATGGCAAATAAAATCTTATATCTGTATAAATGGATAAATCATTTGGGTATGCAATTTTTTTTCATTAGGGGTATGGATAATATCCGCAGAGTATATTATAATAAAAAAACGCAGTGTGCCCATAAAGGCGGCTGCAACCGACAGACATGCAGAGGGGGTTATGAAATGAGAGAAAAATCAATTTATGAATTAAACCGTATACAGCGTTACATGATGCAGATGCGCCCGGTGCTGAAAAAAAGCGCGTTGTTCAGCGACGGCACAGAGGATTACCGCCAGCCGACGGAGCCGAAGGCGGGAGAGGACGTCACGATCCGATTCCGCACGAAGAAAGATAATGTAGACGCTGTTTTTTTGTGTACGAACGAGCAGAGCCGGGAGATGAAAAAAACAGAGAGCGCGGACGGCTTTGATTATTACGCGATTACCGTAACCATGACCGATAAGCCGTTTGTATATTATTTTGAAGTCGCAGTCGGCATGATGACGGCTGTTTATGACAGTTACGGGCCGACAAAGGAGCTGCGCCCGCAGTATTTCTTCCGCATTGTTCCGGGATTTTCCACGCCGGAGTGGGCGAAGGGCGCGGTGATGTACCAGATTCTTGTAGACCGTTTTTACAACGGCGATACGGGAAACGATGTGGAAACGGACGAATATTTTTATATCCGCTCGACCAGCAGGAAAGTGGATAACTGGGATAAGGTGCCGGAAAATTTCAGCGTCGCCGAATTCTACGGCGGCGATTTGGAGGGCGTGCGCCAGAAGCTGGATTATCTGCAGCATCTGGGCGTAGAGGTCATTTATTTCTGCCCGCTGTTTGTCTCTCCTTCGAACCATAAATATGATATTCAGGATTATGACTATATCGACCCGCATATCGGAAAAATCGTAGAGGACGGCGGTTCGCTGCTGCAGCCGGGCATGAGGGATAACCGGCAGGCGGAGCGCTACATTAAGCGCGTGACGAACCTTGAGAACCTTGAGGCCAGCAACCGTCTTTTCGCGGAACTGGTACAGGAAATCCACAACCGCGGCATGAAAGTGATCCTCGACGGCGTGTTCAACCACTGCGGCTCGTTTAATAAATGGCTTGACCGCGAGGAGATTTACAGCTCGCAGGAGCATTATCAGGCGGGCGCGTTTGTCTCCAAAGACAGCCCGTATAAAAATTTCTTCCAGTTTTATGATGAAAGTTTCTGGCCGTATAATACGACTTATGACGGCTGGTGGGGGCATGACACGCTGCCGAAGCTGAATTATGAGGCTTCTCCGAAATTGATGGAATATATACTGGATATCGCAAAAAAATGGGTTTCGCCGCCTTATAACGTGGACGGCTGGCGGCTGGACGTCGCAGCGGACCTGGGCCACAGCGAGGAATTTAACCATGAATTCTGGCGCAAGTTCCGCAAGGCGGTAAAAGAGGCGAATCCGAATGCGGTCATACTTGCGGAACATTACGGCGACCCGAAGAGCTGGCTGCAGGGCGACCAGTGGGATACGGTTATGAACTATGACGCGTTTATGGAGCCGGTCACATGGTTCCTGACGGGCATGGAAAAGCACAGCGACCGCTACGAGAGCGGCAATCTGGGGAACATTACGAATTTTGAGGGCTCAATGCGCCACTATATGAACAGTTTCCTGACTCCTTCCCTGTACTGCGCGATGAACCAGCTGTCGAACCATGACCATTCCCGGTTCCTCACGCGGACGAACCATAAGGTCGGCAGGATCGACTCGCTTGGCGCACATGCGGCCTCCGAGGATATCAATAAAGGCGTTTTCCGCGAAGCGGTCGTTATCCAGATGACATGGCCGGGCGCGCCGACATTGTATTACGGCGACGAGGCGGGCGTCTGCGGCTTTACGGATCCGGATAACCGCAGGACATATCCATGGGGCAGGGAAGACCACGACCTGATCGCGTTCCACCGCGATATGATCCGTATCCATAAAGAGCATGACGCGCTGCGCAGGGGTTCGCTCGTATTTTTTACAGGCCAGTACCAGCTGCTGTGCTATGCGCGTTTTACGAGGAAGGAGCAGGTCGTCATTTTGGTCAATAATGACGAAAACAGCCGCAATGTGGACATCTCCGTCCGTCAGGCGGGGATCCCGCACCGGGCGCAGTTAAAGCAGATCATGTTTACGAACGAAGACGGTTATTCTGTCCTTCCGGTAAAATATGAGGTGGTTGAGGGCAGGCTGAAAACGACGCTGCCGAAACATTCGTCCGTCGTGCTGCTGCGCGTGCCGGAAGAAGAACGGTAAGGCGGCCGGCAGGAAGGTACATATACGGAAAGGGCGGGAGGACGGGAGACCGTCCTCTGCGTCCCGGGCATACGGGCGCGAAAGGAATGGGAGCTATGAATGTCGTAGAAAAATATATACAATATGTGAAAGAAAAGACGGAAAAGGAGCCGGAAAAAGGCTGGGATAAGATGCTGCTCGGCTTCCGCGCGAACAGCCTGCGGACGCGTTTTATGCCGAAGAAAGGGCTGTCGAAGGGCTATCAGAAACTGGAAGATATGATGATGCATCTGGTGGCGGATTCGCTGAAAAATCCGGACAGTTATATCTGGGGCAATATTTTTGCGCCCTGCGAACTGGCGCACAGCATGGGGCTGAATCTGTTGT
The DNA here is from genome assembly GCA_947625875.1 of uncultured Lachnospiraceae bacterium. Lineage (GTDB taxonomy): Bacteria > Bacillota > Clostridia > Lachnospirales > Lachnospiraceae > Eubacterium_J. The sequence continues at coordinate 7,775 of CANQQG010000037.1, read as the reverse complement.
CGATTGAATGCCTCTCCTGCTATATGACAGGCTATCATTTGGAGGATTTTTTTATTGATTTTGCGCAGAGCCTGGGGATTGCGCCGACGCTCTGCTCTTACCATAAGACGTTTATCGGGGCGGTGGAGAGCGGCACGATCCCGACGCCGGCCTATGCCGTTACCACATCGCTGACGTGCGACGGCAACTTAAATACGTTCCGCTACCTGAAAAAGAAAAACCATGTGCCGTATACGCTGCTTGACGTGCCGTATACAGATGATGAGGAGTCGGTCGCTTACCTTGCGGGTCAGTTGGAAGAGCTTGCGTCAAAGATGGAGGAACGGCTTGGGCGCAGGCTGGACATGGACCGGCTGCGGAAAGAGATCGAGACGGAGAACGAGACGCGCAGGGAGCTGAAAAAATTTGCGGAATTGTGCCAGAAGCATTATTATCCGGGCGAGATCATCAGCCAGCTTTATTTTATGATGGGGACGCACCTTTTGATGGGGACGCAGGAATTTCTGGATCTCGTGCGGTTTATGAATGAGGATATCCTGACGTATCCTGCCTTTGAAGGGAAACGGATTTTGTGGGTGCATCTGCTGCCGTTTTATCAGGAGAGCCTGAAGGCATATTTTAATGGGAATGAAAAGTACCAGATCATAGCGAGCGATATCATTATTGATTATACAGAGGAGATGGATCCGGACGAGCCGTTTTGCGCGCTGGCGAAAAAACTGATCCGGAATGCTTTTAACGGTTCGTATCAGAATAAAGCGCAGCTGATCGGGGAAATGGCGGACCGCCTGAAACCGGATGCGGTCATTCATTTCTGCCATTGGGGCTGTAAACAGGCTTCGGGCGGCAGCCCGATGTTAAAAGAAGCCATGCGGAAACGGGGCATTCCGATGCTGATCCTCGACGGGGACGGCATTGACAAACGAAACAGCCATGACGGGCAGATCAAGACGCGCCTGGAAGCGTTTCTGGAAATGATCGGGGAGGAGACGGCTTAATGATCGGATATATCTGTAAATATACGCCCATAGAAATACTGGAGTCTATGGGAGAGGAAGTGGAGCGCATAGAGCCGGAAGTGGCGTCGTTTAATCAGGCGGATACGTTAATGCATCCGAATATCTGCAGCTTTGCCAAAGGCGTTTTGGAGACGGCGCTGGAGCGGGATTATGAGGGCATTGTCCTCACGACCTGCTGCGACAGCATACGGCGCGTATATGACGTGTTGCGCGAGAAGCTGCCGGGCAGATTTATTTATATGCTGGACACGCCGCGGATTACAAAGGACGCGGGCATACGCCTGTATGAAAAGCGTATCCGCGATATGATCCGCGCTTTTGAGGAGTTTTCCGGAAAGACATTTGACGAGGGGAAATTTGAGGCGCTGCTGCGTGAAAAAAACGCGGCAAAAGAAGCGGCGGAGAAAAGCAAAAAATATGCGTTGAGAGTCGGCATCCTCGGCGCGCGCGCCAACCCGAATATCCATAAGATCTTAAAAGAACATCAGGTGGACGTGGCGTTTGACCTGACCTGTACGGGAATCGAACGCAAGCTGATCGCAGAGGGCGGAAATGTTTTAAACGGATATGCGGCGGGGCTGCTGGGGCAGTTCCCATGTATGCGGATGGAAACGGCGGCGAACCGCGACCAGATGATCCAGCGGTATGCGGACAGCGCGGACGGCGTGATCTACCATACGGTGCAGTTTTGCGATAATTATTCTTATGAGTATGCGTGGCTGAAAGAGACGCTGCACAGGCCGCTCCTGCTTTTGGAAACAGACCATACGAAGCAGAGCTATGGGCAGATCCTGACCAGGATCGAGGCGTTTTTGGAGTCCCTGCAGTCGTCGGATGACGCCAGACGGGAAACGGCTGCAAAGAGGAAACAGGAAAGAGAGGGGAAAACGGGTATGTATGTACTTGGCATTGACAGCGGCTCGACGTCCACGAATGCGGTCATTATGGACGGGAAGCGTGAGATCAAAGCGTTTTCGGTCGTGCGCACCGGGGCGAAATCCGGGGAAAGCGCAGACCGCATTTTAAAAGAGGTATTGGAAAAGGCGGGCTTGAAGCGGGAGGATATCTCGTGGATCGTTTCTACGGGATACGGGCGCGTGAGCATTCCGTTTGCCGATGAAAACGTGACAGAGATCAGCTGCCATGGCAGGGGCGCGCATTATTTTAACCCGAAGATCCGTACCATTCTGGATATCGGCGGGCAGGACAGCAAAGCGATTAAGCTCGATGAACGCGGCGAGGTGACGGATTTTGTGATGAATGACAAATGCGCGGCCGGTACGGGGCGTTTCCTCGAAGCGATCGCAAGGACGCTGGAAGTGAGCATCGATGAGCTTGGCCCGGCGGCGCTTGCTTCAAAAGAAGAGATCGAGATCACGAGTATGTGTACGGTTTTCGCAGAATCCGAGGTGATTTCTCTGATCGCAAATAATAAGGAAAAGGCGGACATCGCAAACGGCATCTGCCGCGCGATCGCGAACAAGTCGTTTTCCCTGTTAAAGCGCGTCGGGATGGAGCCAGATTTTATGATGACGGGCGGCGTGGCAAAGAACCCGGGCGTGATCCGCGCGGTGGAAGATAAGATACAGGCAAAACTGTATATCTGCCCGGAGCCGGAGATCGTCGGGGCTGTCGGCGCGGCGCTGTATGCGCTGGAGCGTATGGATGGGGCAGTCGGATAGGATCATTCAAACAGGGAAATAGAGAGAAAGCAGGAGAAAAAATCTTCTGCTTTTTCGCTTTAAAAAGTTTACCGCCCGGTCTTGCAACGGCGTATGCTTTATGGTATTATCTTTCAGGTGAATACAGTTGTATCTGTGCCGCATACAGGAAACGGGAGGCAGTTATGGACGAAGCTACGCAGTATTTTGTCATAAGGGCGAAAGCTGTGCCGGAGGTGCTGTTAAGAGTCGTTGAGGCGAAACGGCTGTTGGCGTCCGGCAGGGCGGTTTCTGTGCAGGAAGCGACAGAGCGCGTGGAAATCAGCCGCAGTTCTTTTTACAAATATAAAGATGATATATTTCCGTTCCATGATAATGTAAAAGGCAGGACGCTGACCATGGTTATCCAGCTCGATGACGAGCCGGGGCTTTTGGCGGTCGTGCTGCAGATCGTGGCACAGTACCATGCCAATATCCTGACGATTCACCAGAGCATTCCGGTAAATGGGATCGCGTCTTTGACGCTGAGCATAGACGTGCTTGCGCAGACCGGGGATATCGCGCAGATGGTCGGAGCGATCGAGCGTCAGGAGGGCATACATTATCTGAAAATATTAGCAAGGGAGTAAATACCATGATAAAGATTGCAGTAATGGGATACGGGACGATCGGTTCCGGCGTTGTAAAAGTCATTGAAACGAACCAGGAGAGCATCCGCAGGAAAGTCGGCGACGGCATTGAGGTAAAGTATGTGCTTGACCTGCGCGAATTTGAGGGCGATCCGATCCAGAAGAAGATTGTGCATGATTATAAGACGATCGCGGAGGATGAGGAAATCCGGATTGTTGTGGAGACGATGGGCGGCGTGGAGCCTGCGAACACGTTTGTGAAAGCCATGCTTTTGGCGGGAAAGAGCGTCACGACGTCGAATAAAGCGCTGGTTGCGGCGCATGGCGCGGAACTGATCGCGATTGCGGAAGAAAAAAACGTCAATTTTATGTTTGAGGCGAGCGTCGGAGGCGGGATTCCGATTATCCGCGCGTTAAACTCCTGCCTGACTGCGGATAAAATAGAAGAGATCAGCGGCATTGTAAACGGCACGACGAATTATATGATGACGCGCATGGAAGAGGACGGCTGCGAATTTGACGACGTGTTAAAAGAGGCGCAGGAAAAGGGCTATGCGGAAAAAGACCCGACGGCGGATATTGAAGGGTATGACGCCGGGCGCAAGATCGCGATTTTGACCTCCCTGGTCGCCGGGCAGCAGGTCGATTTTGAAGACGTGCATACGGAGGGCATCCGTAAGATAACGGCGGCGGATATTCGGTATGCAAAGAAAATGAACCGCCGCATTAAGCTCCTTGCCACAAGCAGGTTGACGGGCGGTACGTACCATGTCATGGTCGCGCCGTTCCTGCTGCCGGAGGAGCATCCGCTGTATACGGTAAACGGCGTGTTCAACGCGGTGTTTGTGCATGGCAATATGCTCGGGGACGCGATGTTTTACGGGAGCGGCGCGGGCAGCCTGCCGACGGCGAGCGCGGTTGTGGCGGACGTTGTGGAGCTGGCAAAGCATATCGGTAAACATATCGCGCTGGAATGGCGGCCTGAAAAACTGGAAATCGCGGATTACAGGCAGCAGACGGGCCGGTTTTTCGTGCGCGCGGCGGCGGAGAAACAGGCAGTCGGAGAAGTGTTCGGCGATGTGGAATTTGTCGCGGCTGATGTGCCGCAGGCGGCCGGAGAGACGGCTTTCATCACCGGTGAAATGAAGGAAGCGGATTATATGGAAAAGGCGGAAAAACTCGGCGGCGTGATACAGATGATCCGTTACCGTTAGCAGTTTGAAGGAGGCAGGAAGATGAAATATGTTGTGATTTTAGGAGACGGCATGGCGGACCGCCCGATTGAGGAGCTGGGCGGGCAGACGCCGCTTGCTTATGCAAAGACGCCGAAGATGGATGAGCTTGCGTCCAAAGGCGAGATTGGTATGCTGCATACGATTCCGGACGGAATGAAGCCGGGCAGCGATACGGCGAACCTGTCGGTATTGGGGTATGACCCGCGGAAATATTATTCGGGGCGCTCCCCGTTGGAGGCGCTCAGTATCGGCGTGCCCATGAAGGAAACGGATATCGCGCTCCGCTGCAATATCGTAACGCTTTCCGAAGAAGAGGACGCTTATGAGGAACGTACGATCATTGACCACAGTTCCGGCGAGATCAGTACGGAAGAATGCGCGGTTTTACTGGAAGCGGTAAAAAAAGAACTGGAGACGGACATTTATAAATTTTACGTCGGCACCAGCTACCGCCATCTGCTGATCTGGGAAAACGGCGAGGTATTGGATCTGGTGCAGCCGCATGATGTGCTGGGCCAGAAAATCGGGCCGCATCTCCCGCAGGATGCGGCTTTGCGCGAAATGATGAAAAAAAGCTATGATATCCTTGTCAACCATCCGATCAACCTGGAACGCAAAAAGAAAGGCCAAAACCCGGCCAATTCATGCTGGTTCTGGGGCGCGGGCACGAAGCCTGCGCTGTTCCCGTTTGAAGAAAAGACCGGAAAGAAGGGCGCGATGATCTCTGCGGTCGATCTGTTAAAGGGAATCGCAGTCGGTACGGACATGAAGGTCATTCACGTGGAAGGCGCAAACGGCGGATTAAATACGAATTATGCGGGCAAAGCGCAGGCGGCTGTGGATGTGCTGACGAAGGATAACTATGATTTTGTCTATGTGCATCTGGAAGGGCCGGACGAAATGGGGCATCAGGGAAGCGTGGAGAAGAAGGTGCAGGCGATCGAAAATCTGGACGGAAAGATTATCCGCCCGATTGTTGAAGGGCTGGAAGCTGCGGGCGAAGATTTCCGCGTTGTGATCCTGCCGGACCATCCGACGCCGATCTGCCTGCGGACGCATACGGCGGATCATGTGCCGTATTTGCTCTATGACAGTACGGATGTGCAGGAGCATAGCTGGCATTATAATGAGAGCGAGGCGGAACAGTCCGGAAATTATATTGCCGAAGGGCATAAAATGATTGATCATCTGTTTGCAGGGGGCTGAGTTTTTACAGGCAGTTCATCTGTATGGCATTTTCAAGCGTCAATGCCACGAATGCCAGCCGATCTTCCGTTTTCGTTCCGTATTTAAACGATAGAAAATTTGACACTGACATCGAAGAAGATGTCAGTGTTAGAGATTCCATCTTAGCTGGCGGATCTTTTGCGGGATATTTAATGCTTTCACATAGTATTTTTAGGAGGATGCGTATGGAGGCGGAAAAAGAGTTTGAGAAGTATGAGGATATGGGATTCAGCGCGGGACAAATGGAGGAGATACGTTTAGGTCTGTGCAAAGGGTTAGACGTCAGTATCTATGCAAAATTAGAGTTTGATGTGGAACAAATGAGAGAAATTCGTTATGGTTTACAAGGAAGATTGGATGTAAGTGTTTATGCGGATCCAAAGTTTGACAGCCGTCAAATGCAGCTGATACAGTCAGGTCTGCGCAGGGGGGATGATATCAGTATTTATGCAAAACCAGAGTTTGACAGCCTTCAAATGGAGGTAATACAGTTAGGTCTGCACAGTGGGTTAGACATCAGTATTTATGCAAAACCGGAGTTTGATGGGGAACAAATGAACCAAATACGGTTTGGTCTGCACAGTGGATTAGACGTTAGTGTCTATGCAAAATCAGAGTTTGATTGGAGACAAATGGAGCAAATACGTTTGGGTCTGCTCAGAGGGTTAGACGTTAGTGTTTATGCAAAATCAGAGTTTGATTGGAGACAAATGGAGCAAATACGTTTGGGTCTGTGCATAGGGTTAGAAGTCAGTATCTATGCAAAATTAGAGTTTGATTGGGGACAAATGAGAGAAATTCGTTATGGTTTACAAGGAAGATTGGATGTAAGTATTTATGCGGATCCAAAGTTTGACAGCATTCAAATGGAGCATATATATGAAGGTCTGGAAGAAGGGTTAGACGTTAGTGTCTATGCAAAACCAGAGTTTAATATGGTGCAAATGGGGACAATACGTGAAGGGTTGGAACAAGGGTTAGAAGTCGGCATCTATGCAAAATTAGAGTTTGATGCGGAACAAATGAAGCAAATACGTCAAGGACTGGAAGAAGGATTAGAAGTTGGTATCTATGCAAAACCAGAGTATGATTGGGCACAAATGAGAGAAATTCGTTATGGTTTACAAGGAAGATTGGATGTAAGTGTTTATGCGGATCCAAAGTTTGACAGCCGTCAAATGAACAAAATATGTGAAGGGCTGGAAGAGGGGTTAGACATCAGTATTTATGCAAAACCGGAGTTTGATTGGAAACAAATGAGAGAAATTTGTTATGGTTTACAAGGAAGATTGGATGTAAGTGTTTATGCGGATCCAAAGTTTGACAGCTGTCAAATGAACAAAATATGTGAAGGGCTGGAAGAGGGGTTAGAAGTCAGTATCTATGCAAAACCAGAATTTGACAGCTATCAAATGGGGCATATATATCGAGGGCTGGAAGAAGGGTTAGACGTAAGTGTCTATGCAAAACCAGAGTTTGATATGCTGAAAATGGGGGCAATACGTCAAGGGCTGGAAGAAGGGTTAGACGTAAGTGTCTATGCAAAACCAGAGTTTGATATAGAACAAATGGGGCAAATAATTAAAGGGCTGAAAAAAGGGTTAGAAGTCGGTGTCTATGCAAAACCAGAGTTTGATTGGAAACAAATGGAGCAAATACGTTTAGGTCTGTGCAGAGGGTTAGACGTAAGTGTCTATGCAAAACCAGAGTTTGATATAGAACAAATGAGGCAAATAAGTCAAGGTCTGGAAAAAGGGTTAGAGGTCGATGTCTATGCAAAACCAGAGTTTGATTGGAGACAAATGAACCAAATACAGTCAGGTCTGCACAGTGGATTAGACGTTAGTGTCTATGCAAAATTAGAGTTTGATTGGAAACAAATGGAGCAAATGCGTTTGGGATTGAAAGCGGAGTTAGACGGTTGTATCGAGTGGTCTCGGAAACTTAATGGGTAATAAGCAAGAAAGGGATATTTGTCAGAAATGAGTAGGATAAGGTGTGTAT
>CANQQG010000036.1 GCA_947625875.1 uncultured Lachnospiraceae bacterium | reverse complement strand
ATGAACCCCTTACTTGCTATCAATACCTCAAAGAACAGAATATGCTGTTATTATATGAGGCATATCGTAATGGAAAGAAACTGCCATTTGATTGAATTTCTACGATTTTGAGTAAAGGACTTATCTGATCGACAGATGCTTGTCAGGGCAGCTGATGCCATGCTGATCCGATTGATGCCTAAAAAAGCATCTACAGATCAGATAGGCTGCAATCAAGCAAAATCAAAAGACAAATATCGACGGTCATAAAAAGACCGCCGAAAAAAATCAAAAAAATTTACACACTTTGCTTGACAAACCCCATTTCAAGCCAATTTTGATTGTTACGTCTCACACTTTCGCCACTTCCCGCAAGAGCTTCACATTCTCTTCCACCGCATCCAGCGCAGTCTCCACCTCTTCTTTCGCCGTCCCCGCGCCAAGCGTCATGCGCAGCGAACCAATGGCAAGCTCCGGATCCCTTCCGATCGCGCTCAGCACATGGGACGGCTCGCCCGAACCCGCGGAACACGCCGAAGCCGCAGATGCGCAGATGTCTTTTGCGTCCAGAAGCAAAAGCAGCGTCTCCCCCTCGATGCCCTCAAAACTGAAATTCACATTATTCGGAAGCCGCGCATACCGGTCGCCATTTAACCACGCCCCCGGTATCCTGCGCTGTATCTCGCGGATCATATAGTCGCGCAGCCTTGTCTCTTTATATATGCGCTCCGACATGGACTGCATGGCGAGTTCCGCGGCTTTCCCGATCCCGACAATGCCGGGGATATTTTCCGTCCCGGCGCGCCTGCCCTGCTCCTGCCCGCCGCCATGGACAAACGACGCCGTTTTTACGCCGTCGCGGATATACAAAAACCCCGTCCCTTTTGGCCCGTAAAATTTATGCCCGCTCGCGCTCAGTAAATCCGCCTGGTAAAAATTCACATCGATCGGGATCTGCGCGTAAGCCTGCACCGCATCCGTATGGAACAGCACGCCATGCCGCCTTGCAATGCGGCCGATACGCGCAATCGGCTCCACCGTCCCGATTTCATTATTGGCAAACATGACCGAGATCAGAACCGTATCCGGCCGAACCGCGCGTTCCAGCTGCGCCGGGTCAACAAACCCCTGCTCATCCACCGGCAGATACGTGACCTCATAGCCCTGTTCTTCCAGATATTTACAGGTATTTAAAACCGCATGATGCTCGATCTGCGTCGTAATGATATGTTTTCCCTTATCCCGATAAGCTTCCGCCGTACCTTTGAGCGCCCAGTTGTCCGATTCGCTCCCGCCCGCGGTAAAATAAATCTCCTTCGGTTTCGCATGAAGGGAGCGCGCTATGACTTCCCGCGCGTGTTCCATCGCCTCCCTGCTCTTCTCCCCAAATTCATATATCGCAGATGCATTCGCATAATCGCTCGCATAATAAGGCCGCATTGCGGCTTCCACCTGTTCCGCCAAAGGCGTTGTCGCAGCGTGATCCAGATAAATCATTTCCTTCCCTCCTGTTTTTTCCTCCCAGCAGGCATTTTTTCACATTTTCCCCATAAATATGTTTAGAAAGGCATCCGCCACAGAATAACGATAGAAAGGATTATTTCCATGCCAGAACTGTCCCGCCTGAAAAAATATGCCGCGCACCCGCTGGTTTTCGGCACTATGCTTCTGACTGCCGCCGGACTCGCCGGCAGGATCATCGGCTTTTTTTATAGAATATTCTTATCGCATACGATTGGTGCAGAAGGAATGGGAATTTACCAGCTGATCTTTCCTGTTTTTTCCATCGGCATCGCGTTCTGCGGCGCGGGCGTCCAGACAGCCGTATCAAAATATACCGCTGAGGCCGCGGGAGCCTCCCGCTGCCCGCAGGTATGCATGTACGCGGGAATGGTCCTTGCCTCGGCCCTGTCGCTGCTCTGCGCCTGTTTCATCTGGAACAGCTCGGATATGCTCGCCATTGCCGTTTTGGACGAACCGCGCTGTGCGCCGCTGCTGCGGATCCTGTCGCTTTCCCTTCCGCCCGCGGCAATCCACGCCTGCATCAACGGCTATTATTATGGATTGCAGAAGACCGCCGTACCGTCCGTCTCCCAGTTATTGGAACAGGTATGCCGCGTAGCGTGCGTTTACATCATCTACCGCGTTCGCTCCAGCCGCGGCGCGGACGTAACGGCCGCCATGGCGGTCTGGGGCATTGTCTGCGGGGAACTGGCCGGGCTGCTTTTTTCTCTGACGGTCGTGCGTTTTGCAAAATGCGGCGCACACCTGTTCCACACCATAAAGCAGATCGCGCTCTTTTCTGTCCCGCTGACGGCAAACCGCGTGCTTGTCAATTTCGTAAACAGCCTGGAAGCGGTCATGATCCCCTTCTGCCTGAAAGCATACGGATATTCCAATAAAGACGCGCTCAGTATTTTTGGCATTTTAACGGGAATGGCAATGCCGATGATCCTGTTTCCAAACGTACTGACAAACTCTGTTTCCGTCATGCTGCTGCCCTCCGTCTCACAGGCGAAAGCGCAAAAAAACCAGGCGCTCATCCGCCGCACGATTCGCCGCACAGTCGGTTCCTGCCTGGTTCTCGGATTTGCCAGCACGCTGTTTTTCCTGCTGGCCGGTCCCTTTATCGGGAAATATTTATTTGCCAATACGCTCGCGGGCGTTTATATCCGCACGCTTAGTTTTATCTGTCCGTTCATGTTCTTAACCACGACATTAAACAGTATCCTGCACGGGCTGGGCTATCCCGCCATGACGCTGTTTTTAAACCTGTCCGGCTGCCTGCTGCGGATCGCGTGCATCCGCCTGTTCGTCCCTGTATACGGGCTACGCGCCTACCTGTACAGTATGCTTGCCAGCCAGATACTGATTGCTGTCTTTGCCGTTTTATTTTTAAACCGTTCTGCGGGGAAAATCCGGAACTGACTACTCCTCCCACCGCGCCGCGCTGCCGGAAGCCGTCTTTTTTATGACCAGCTTCCGGTCGATCTGCTCTTTTAATTCCGCCACATGGGAGATAATGCCGATCTGCCTGGTATCCCCCGCCAGGTCGCCCAGTATTTTCACTGCCTGCCCCCGCGCCGTTTCATCCAGCGAGCCAAAGCCTTCATCAATAAACATCGCGTCCAGCCGGATCGCCCCCGCTGACGCGCACACGACGTCCGACATGCCAAGGGCCATGGCAAGGGCTGCCATAAACGACTCTCCGCCGGATAAGGTCCGCACATCGCGCAGTCTGTCCGTCACGGGGGAATACACATCCAGATCCAGCCCGACCTCGCCCTGGTTGCCCAGCTGCCCGATATCCCGGCACTGCAGCAAAAACTGCCCGCCGCTCATCTGCACGAGCCGCTTATTCGCTTCCCGTATCATCTGCTTAAAATACCGCCGCTGGATATACGTTTCAAAATCCAGCCCCTTTGCGCTGACCAGCCTGCCGTTTGCGGTTTTCGATAAAGTCGCGTATACCCGGTACTCTTCCCGCAGCTTTTCCGCAGACGCCGCCAGCCGTTCAATGCTTTTTTGGATCTGCGCGTTATTCTGCCATGCCGCATAAATGACGTGCAGCTCTTCCGCCGCATTCTCATACGCCGTCTTTTTCTCCCGCGCCGCCGCCTGCAATGCGGCCTCATCCGAAGGGACAAGCCCTTTTGTCTGCGCCGTCAAAAGCTGTACGCGCGCGTCCGCCTGCGCGCGCTCCCGCTCATAATCCCGGATTTCCCGCTCATACGCCTCCAGATGCGCCAGTTCCCCGCACGCCTCCCGGTACAGGCGCAGTTCTGCAAACCCCTGTTCCTCCAACGCCGTCTCAAACGCTTCTTTTTCCCGTGCGCACTGCTCCACAGCCTGCTCCTGCCGACGCACATTCTCCTGTTTTTTCCCGGTCAGTTCCGCCGCTTTCTTTTCCTTTTCCTGAAGCGCGGCCTCCGCTTTTTTCTTTTTCTCCTCCCATCCGGCCAATTCCTTTTCCACATCCGCAAGTTGCTCCCGCAGCTTTTTTTCGTCCGTTTCTTCCAATTGGCCGCTTAATTCGTCAAAACGGCTCACCGCAACCTCGTACTCTGTCCGATTTTTCGCAGTCGTCTCTTTTTGCGCCTGCAGGTTTTCCTGCAATCTGGCAGATTCAGCATCGAGCTTCTGTTTTTTTTCAAAATAACAGGCATACTGTTCCTTCTCCGCCTGCGCTTTTTTATACTGCTCCTGTGCGGCCCGTAACGCCTCCGCCGCTTTTTCCCCAAGTTTTTCAAAGAAATCGTCCGGCTCGTAAACCATACCGTCTTGTGCAAATTTTTCCGCCTGCCGTTCCAGCTGCCGCCGCTGCGTCTCATACGCCTGCTGTTTGCGCGCCGCCGCCTGGCTGTCTTTGCCGCGGACGGCGTCCAGCGCTTCCCGCTTTGCCTTCGCCTGCTCCATTTCCTCCTGCGTCGCCGCATCCTCCGTCAGCTCTGCCGGCGACGGATGTTCCACTGCCCCGCATACCGGGCACGGCTGCCCCACCTGCAAACCCTGCGCTAAAAGTCCCGCCTGCGCGCCAAAAAAACGGCGGCTCGTCTCATCATACGCGCGGCTTGCCGCTTCGTACGCGGACAGGCTCGCCGCCGCCTTTTGGGCGGCTTTTTCGGCCTGTTTTTCCAGCTTTTTTATATCCTCCGCCTGCTGCTGCAGCGTCTGTATCTCGAGGGTTTTTTCCTCTTCCCTGCGCAGCGCCTCCTGCGCCTTCACAAACCGCTCCCCGCTGTCCTTTAACGTTTCCAGCGCGGCGTCCAGTTCCTGCTGTTCTTTTAAAAATCCCCGCCCTTTTTCCAGCAGGGCGCCCTCTGCTTTCCGGCTGTCCGCAAGCTGCTGTTCTTTCCGGTCGCGCTCCTTTAAAAGCCCTGACAATGTCTGCGCTTTCGGTATCTGTTCTTCCAGACGGAGCTTTTTTCTCAGCAGGACCGGCTGTTTTTCCAGATACGCGCGCTCACAGTCCGCCTTTTGCCCGCCCGCAAGCTCCACTTCCTTTACCGATGCAGAAAGCGCCTGTTCCAGCCGCTCCAGTTCCTGCGCCAGGCGTTTTTCCTCTTCCTGCCTTTCCTGATATTTCTGTTCTTTCGGACGGACAAGCTGCGCGCGCTTTAAACACGCCGTTTTTTCTTTTCGCGCCAGGATCTCTGCCTCCTTTTGCTCCAGAGCCAAGAGCTGCCCCTTTGCAGACTGAAACTGGGCAAGCAGCTCATTTTGCCGCTTCGCCTGCTCCAATGCCGTCTGCGCTTTCGTCAGCAGCTCGCGCCGCTGTTCTGTCTCCGCCTCTTTTTGCCCCTTCGCTTTCTCCGCTTCTTTTATGATCCGTCCCAGAAGCTCCAGCGCCTCTTCTAAATCCGGCGAGGAGCGTTCACACAATCGCTGCCATGCCTCTTCGTAACCGCCGCCCGGCAGGCAGGCCGCTTTACGGATCTCATTTACGCCAAGCTTGCGTATGTCCTCAAGCTCCCCGTAAAGCTCCTTTTCCCGCTCATGCAGTTTTTTCTGGATATCCGCATAGATCCCTGTATGGAACAGCCGCGAAAACAGTTCTTTCCGGCGGACGGATTTTGCCTGCAGCAGTTCCAGAAAATCGCCCTGCGCCAGCATTCCCATCTGTGTAAACTGCTCCGCATTTAAGCCCGCGATCTCTAACAGCTTCTCATTCGTCTCTTTGACTTTCCCATGGAAAACACTGCCGTCCGGAAGTGTCAGCTCCACCGCTGGCCCGTCCGGAATCAGGCTGTATGCGCCGTCTTTATTTTTTCTCCTGGAACGCCGCATCTGCCTTGGCATACGCTTTACCGTATATACGCCGTCTCTGTTCCGGAACGTATATTCCACAAATGTCAGCCGCTCCTCCGGCGCAAACTGGCTGCGCATCATCTCCCCGCTGCGCCTGCCGCCGCTCGTCTTATCATAAAGCGCATATGTGATCGCGTCAAAGATCGTCGTCTTTCCCGCGCCCGTATCGCCGGCAATCAGATACAGCCCGCTCTGCACGGCTGAAAAATCAATCGTCGTCTCGTCTGCATAAGAGCCAAATGCGGACATCGTTATTTTTAACGGCTTCATACATCCTCCTTCTGCGCATCGGCCAAAAGACGCGCCATAACCTCCCGCTCTTCCGGATAAAGCGCACGCCCCTGCATATCCCAAAAAAACGCGCCAAACGCTTCCAATGGATCCAACGGCTTTTCCGTTTCCTCCTCACCGGTAAACAATTCCCGCATCTTATGGCTTTCCACACGCATCTCCAAGAGATGGTCATATACTTCTTCCAGCTGTTCTTTCGGGCGGTACAGCCCCTGCCCATCTGTGACTGTCAGGCTGACATAATCATGGCATTGCGGCTCTTTTGCCCGCGCAAGCAGTTCCGCAAGCGTGCCGCTGTCCCTGCGCACATCGCGCCCCGCCGCAAGCGGAATCGTTGCGATCTCAGGGGCAGTCCCTTTTTCTCCAAGCGTCACGAGCGTGATTGATTTTTCATGCCCCGCTTCGCTGACCGAATATTTCAGCGGCGTGCCGCAATAACGGAAACGCTCTTCGCCAACTTTCTGCGCCCCGTGGATATGGCCGAGCGCGGCGTAATCAAACATGGAAACCGCCGATACGTCCACCCGCTCCAGTCCGCCCACGGACACATATGCCTGTTCCGAATCACAGGTCATGGGCATTTTATCCCCCGCCGTATAAAACTGATGGGAGATCAGGACGTTCCTTTTTGCCGTATCGATCCGCTCCCGGCCAAGCAGGCGGCTGACGGCTGTATGGCAGTCAGCCGGCGCTTCGCCCTCTTCAAAAAGCGGGCGCACATATCCGGGCTTCGTAAACGGCAGCAGGTAAAAATGCACCTCTCCGTATGCATCGTTTAAAACCACCTGCTGTAAGTATTCGTCCGGGGACGCGGGCGGAAGAACAGAAATATAAATCTGATTTTTCCGGAGAAACGACGCCGCATACTGCAGCCGCGCCGCATTATCATGGTTGCCCGCGATCATCAAAAGCGGGATCTGCGGCTCGATTTCCGAAAATTCCTTTAAAAAATCATCCAGCAGCGTACAAGCCTCCGCAGAAGGAACAGACCTGTCGTAAATATCCCCCGCGATCAGAACCGCGTCCGGACGCAGCTTCCGCGCCTGCGCAAGGATCTCCCCAAGCATTTCCCGCTGCTCCTGCTCCAACGAATAAAAATGCAGCTGCCTGCCGATATGTAAATCCGATAAATGAAAAAAACGCATCTTTTCTCCCCCTTTTTTGATATGTTTTGCACCTGACAGGTTAATTTTGTTGACTTTTTGCACCTTTCCGCATATACTAAAAAAAAGATGTAAAGGAGGCAACGTTATGGCACAGGCAACTTTCAGCGTCCGCATGGACGAAACGTTAAAAAAACAATTTGACGGATTATGCCAGGAATTTGGCATGAACGCTTCTACCGCAATCAATGTATTTGCACGGGCCGTTGTAAGACAGCGCCGGATTCCTTTTGAAATCTCATCTCCGGAAACAAATATCACCAGAGAGGGCGCCATGCAGGCATTTATGGATTTACGGGCACAGGCCAAAGCTAACGGCATTTCCGACATGAGCCTGGAGGATATCAATAAAGAAATCCACCTCGCCCGTATGGAGGCCGAAACATGATCTGCTATGCCGTCATTGACACCAACGTGCTTATTTCCGCTTTACTGTCAGGCAAAGACGATGCCGCTACCGTTCTGGTTTTAGGAAAAGTCATCAGCGGCGACATCGTCCCTGTCTACAGCAATGCCATTACAAAGGAATATCGGGAAGTTCTCTTACGGAAAAAATTTGGATTTACACAGGACACCGTCGAATACCTGCTGTCCACGATCGAAAAATACGGCATACTGGCAGAACCTTCTCCTTCCGGTATCACGCTTCCGGACAGAAAGGATATCCCCTTCTACGAGGTTGCGCTTGAAAAACGAAAAGATAACGCCTACCTTGTTACCGGAAACATAAAACACTTTCCCAAAGAGCCGTATATCGTGACTCCACGCGGGCTTCTTGATATTTTAACCCCAGGCTCTCCCGTTCCTAATTTCCCGCCTGCCAGCTCTCCGACGGCGAACAGTTAAAGGTCAGATTTTTGCCGTCCGAATCCACAACGATTGTCCCCTGTTCGTCTGTCCGGAACAGTTTCACGCCCGCCGCGCGCAGCCGATTTAACACCTCCGCGTGCGGATGCCCGTAGCTGTTATCTTCCCCGCAGCTTATAACGGCATATTCCGGGCTGACCGCTTCAAAAAACGGCTCTGTCGTCGCTGTGCGGCTGCCGTGGTGCGCCACTTTATACACATCCGCCTTCAGGTCTTCCCCGGCCGCAAGCATATCCGTCTCCGCTTCCTCTTCCGCATCGCCCGTAAACAAAAACACATTCTCCCCATGCTCTAACCGCAGGCAGACCGAAGCGTCGTTTGCATTGGACGCATATGGTTTTAACGGCCCCAGGATTGTAAATTCCGCGTCGCCGAGCGGATATGTTTCCCCCGCCTGCGGATGCGTGATTTTTTTATTTTTATATTTCGCCGCCGCGATCACATCTTCATAAGTCTTTGTTTCTTTTTCAAATTCCGGCATGAAAATATAGTCACAGTCAAATTTCGTCAAAACCACGTCCAGCCCGCCGATATGGTCTGCGTCCGGATGTGTGCCGACCAGATAAGTAAGCCCTGAAATGTGCCGACTTTCCAGATATGCCTGCACCCGCGTCCCCTCGCTGTTCCCGCCGGCGTCAATGAGCATTGCGTCCTCCCCGCAGGTAATCAGCGTCGCGTCCCCCTGCCCGACGTCCAGAAAGTGAACCTGCAAGTCATCCGATACCGTCTGCCCGCCTTTGCCACCCGTATCCCTCCCGCGCTCCGGCAGCCATTCCAACGCCTGCCGGACGCTTTCCGGAAACGGCAGCGCCGAAACTGCGCTTTTTATGTCCGCGCCAAAAAAGACGGCCAATATTACCGCAAAAAGCAGCGCCGCAATACGGTACTGCTTACGATAAGCCCCGCCGTCTTTTTTCTTTTTGTTATTTTTTTGATGTGTTTTTTTCATCCCGCCTCCGAATATCGAAACGCCTGTTGTAATGTTTTTACGGAAAACCGAAACCGCAGGCCACCTACATACCCGGCCAGCAGCAACAGTTACAGCATAAATTCATTAAGATCATAGACATACAGAAACTGTTAAAACCCTGATACGGCCTGCCGTACCCCTGCCCCATACCGTCGTACCAGCTCCCGCCAAACGCCAGCTGCTGCACAAGCTGGCGGTATTCCATATTGCCCGGCTCCATCTGCGCCGCCCGTTCCGCGTATTCCCGCGCGGTCATATTATTGCCAAGCCCGGCCTGTGCGATGGCGCTGTAATAATACCAGCGCGCGCCGCGTTCATCCATGCCGTTTAAAATGTTCCACGCTTCTTTATAATAACGGTTCGCCAGATAACTGGCGGCCGCCTGCATCTGCGGGGATTCCTCCCGACGCGCCCTGTATGCGCCGCCTGTAAAACCGCCATAGCCGCCACGCGCACCGCCATAGCCGTATCCGCCGTATCCCTGCTGCCTCTCCTGCATGATCTGGTTATATGCCTGCTGTATCTCTTTAAACCGCTCTTCCGCCTGTTCTTTGTCCGGATTGTTGATATTTGCGTCGGGATGATATTTTCTGCTCAGTGCGCGGTATGCCCGTTTGATCTCCTCATCCGACGCATTCCGGCTCACGCCTAATATTTCATAAGGGTTTCCCATCATTTAAGGGGCCTCCTGCTGCTTTTGTTCCTGTGTAGTTGCCTTTTTTGCAAGCTTTTTTTCCTGCTTTTCAAGTTTTGTCCGCTTTTTTATGCGCAGATATTCATACTTTGTCCAGACGCCGGAGTATAAAATATTCCGGCAGATCTCCGCATGGAGCAGGATCGGAAGCCGTTCAAAGGATTTTGCGCATTCCGCCATCATGCTCGTAAGCATCAGGCCCGAAAACACATCAATATCCTGCTTCGTTTCATGCTGCATAAGCGCAAGCACATTATAATTCCTCTTTTTTTCGTCCTTTGCCATATCTTCGTAGGCGTCCATCAGATAGACAAACTTGCCCATGTAAAATCCCATATATTTCAACTCGTCCGTCCAAACGTCATCATCCTTCCAGGCAAAGACCTCCGCAAGCATTTCCCCCGTCAGGCCCGCTACCATGTCTACATTGCGCTCCCTTGTTTTTTCCGCCAGATCCAGCTTGCGCAGATATTCAGAAACCGCGTGTTCCTGCCTCGGATATTTTTCACGGACGCGGTCATAATCTTTTTTAAACATGCGCGACAGCGCTTTTTTCGTATAGGAGTGGTTATCCTTCCAGTCATCGTCAAAATTTCCGGAAGCCAAAAGGATATTCATATCCGCCGCATAATGCGTCGCCGCATTGCAGCGCGCCGTCCTCGGCTTTGCCGGATGCATGGCGCAGGTAAACTCCGTCTTTTCATCTTCCAGTTCATAAAGGCCCGCCAGCATCACGATTAAAAATGTCATATCATAATTTAACAGCATCTGCCCTTTCCTGCCGAACTGTTCCCTCAGTTCCCGGCAAAGACCGCAATAATAGGACTGATACAGCGCACAGTCCCCTGCATTTAATTTTTCCCGGTTGACATTGATATACCCAAACATATCAGCTCTTTTTGATAAACTCCGTCCTGCATTTCGGACAGGTGATCGCTATCTTTCCTCTTCCTTTTGGCACGCGCACTTTCTGCCTGCAGGACGGGCATTGATAAAACCGGTAGATCTTACGCTGTTCCCACCGCTGCCTGTCCCGGTTTTTTTTCACCGCCAGGCCATAACGCCAGTTCAGGAATTTTTGGTTTTGCGCCGCCATTTTCGCTGTATTTTTTGATAATATGCGGTAGATGCTGTAAATAACGAACCCCGCCCCGATCAGATAAACCGGAAAAAATGATGTGAACAGATAAATGATAAAACAAACGGCGGCGATCCCGAGATAGCAGCCTGAGAGCTGGTCGTTCCCATACCGCCCGTACATAAACCGCGCCATCCGCTCCCGAAAACCCATAATACCCACTCCTTAAAAATGTTCTTTCTTTATGGTAAATGCGTGTCCGTTTTCTGTCAATGGGTTTTCGTTTCTTTTCAGAAATTTAAGAAATTTTTCACAGATATGGCAAAACGGCAAGCCGGACTATAAGCCGGGTTCTGTCGTGAATGGCCATCTATCTACGGCGGCTGTCGCCAGCCGCCTCAAGCGACCTACCTGAAGCTGGCGGGCCACGTCACTGCTTCTGCTCGGTCTTGCTTCGGATGGGGTTTACATATGCCCTCCCTGTTACCAGGAAGGCGGTAGTCTCTTACACTGCCCTTCCACCCTTACCGGCGTTTCCGCCGGCGGTACATTTCTGTTGCACTTTCCTCGGAGTCGCCTCCACCGGACGTTATCCGGCATCCTGCCCTGTGAAGCCCGGACTTTCCTCACCTGCGGCCTTTCGGCTCCTGCAGCTGCGGCCATTCATCCCGCTTACCGTCTGCCACGCTTATTATTTAACCATACAAAATTTAAAATGGCAAGCTTTTTATCTTATCTTAAACATGAAAACAGCTCCCGCCGATAAATTCCCGCAGAATCGAATTTTTATTAATGTCATCCGCCGGGACAGGCAGAAAATAATCCAGAAATTTCAGCAGCCGCTTCGCCTGCATATGCTGCGGGCTCTCTCTGGAAATATTAAAAAGCAGCGGCTCCGCATACATTTTCAGGACAGCCAGCTCATAAATAAGCGCGGAATTAAACATCGCGTCCGCCTGGTCCTGATACGGGAAGATATTTTTTTCCTCGCCCCTGCGTACGGAATGCCACATTTCGATCGTGCGCTCCGCAGAAGTCCCGCGCGTGCGCGCGTCCCGCACAATGCGCCTGATCAGCCGCCCGTCCGTCGTCGGTATCGCGTTATGCTCGTCAATGTTGATCTGCGTCAGCGCGCTGATATAAATCTTAAACTTCGCCTCTGCAGGCAGCGTATAAGATAAGTTTTCATTCAGCCCATGGATGCCCTCGATCACCAGCACGTCGTCCCTGCCGAGCCGCAGGCGTTCGCCCCTCGTCTCGCGTTTCCCGATCTTAAAATTAAAATACGGCAATATAATCTCCTCCCCGCGCAGGAGTTTTTGCATATCGGAATTAAACAGGTCAAGCTCAATCGCTTCCAGGCATTCAAAATCATAATTGCCGTTTTCATCCAGCGGCGTCTTATCGCGGTCCACGTAATAATTGTCCAGCCCGATCGGGTGCGGCGTCAGCCCATGCGCGCGCAGCTGCACAGAAAGTCGGTGCGAAAACGTCGTCTTTCCGGAGGACGACGGGCCCGCGATCATAATGATCTTTTTATCTTTCTGCTCTGCGATCTGCCCCGCCAGCCGCCCAAGGCGCTCTTCCATCTCCGCCTCCTGCAGTAAAATAATTTCCTGCATCCTGCCCTGCGTGATCGCCTCGTTTAATTCCCCGATGGTGCTGATCTTCATCTGACCCGCCCATGCCGCGGACTCCATCAGCGTGTGGTAATATTTATTGGACGTTTCAAATACTGCGGGCTTTCTCGTATCCTCTTTCGGGAACAGGATCACAAATCCCGCCTCATACGGCTGCAGCTTAAAATATTTCAGATACCCCGTTGAAGGCACCATATATCCGTAAAAATAATCTTTAAACCCGTCTATGTCATACAAATTTACGTGTGAGCTGCGGCGGTAGCGGAACAGTTTTTCCTTATCCTTCATTCCGTAAGAACGGAATTTTTCGATCGCCTGATCGGTATGTATCGTGCTTTTTTTAATCGGAATATCAAGATCCGCCAGACGCAGCATTTCCTCCTGCAGCCCGGAAAGCAGCTCCTCCGACACACGTTCCTCCCCCATCAGCTCACAGTACTGCCCCTGCCCGAGCGAATGCATGACGCGCAGCATGACGCGCGTGCCAAACAGATTGTAAACTGATTTCTCCAGCAGCATCAAAAGGCTCCTGCGGTACGCCTTCCTTCCCATCGAATCGGCGGTCGTGATAAACATCAGCCGCCCGTCCGCCGAAAGCGTCCGGTTCAATTCCTGCAATTTATTATTAAACACGACCAGTACGATATCATCTTTGTACAAATGGCTGTATTCCCGCGCAATTGACAAAAACGGCGTCCCTTCCGGATATTCCCTGACTTCATCATCTATCGTAACCCGGCACATATCTCCACCTCCTGTTTTCCCATAAACAATCCGCGCCCGCTCCGCAGGCGCATGACTCAGACGATCGCAAACGGCTCCTCATGCGCCCGCGTGACCACTGTGATCCCTTCGATCTGTTCTTCCAGATACCCCTTCATGTACGGCACAAAGATCCGTTCAATGCCATAATGCCCGGCGTCGATCACCGCCATGCCCCGCGCTTTCGCGTCAATGCCCGCATGGTGGCCGATATCCCCGGTGATATAGACGTCCGCGCCTTTTAAGATGGCGTCCTCCAGATTATCTTTTCCGGAACCGGGGCAGATGGCCGCGCGCTTTACCTTGCCGGAGAGCGTGCCAAATACCTTTACCCGGCTGATCCCGAACGCTTCCTTCACGCGCCTGCAGCATTCCGAAAGCGGCATCGTCCCCTCTAACATCCCGATCCTGCCGATGCCCTGCGGTACGCCGTCTTTTTCGCACGTGACTTCCAGCGGCTCCGTCTCCTTTAAGCCCAGCATTCCCGCCGCCAGGTCCGCCATGCCCATAACGTCAAAATTCGTATGCATCGCATAATAAGCCATATCCGCGCGTATGATCTTCATGAGCCGCCGCCCGATAAAATCATCCTCCGTCACACGTCTGAGCCCGCCGAAAATAAGCGGATGATGCGTCAGCAGCATATCCGCGCCCGCGTCTGCGGCTTCCTGCACCACTTCGTCCGTTGCGTCCAGCGCGATATAAATTTTCTTTATCTCCTTATTCCTGCTGCCCGCGAGCAGCCCGACATTATCCCAGTCACATGCATACCGCTCCGCCGCCTGCTGTTCCAAAATATGGATCACTTCCGCACAATTCATAATTCTTCCTTTCCTGTCACATCCTGTAATATATGGATCTCTTCCAGCCGCACTGCCAGTTCCCGCCTGCGCAGCCTGATCCTCTCATCCGCCGTCTGCTCCGGGAGCTTCTGCAAAACCGCCCGCGTCTGCTTTTCATCCTTATCGAGCAGGAGCCGCAGCGTGGGATGCCTCTGAAAAATCAGGCATTCGCCATACACGTCAAAAAGCCGCTGCAGGCCGCAGAATTCCGGCAGGCGCTCCTGCATCCGCCGGCGCCATTCCAGCCTGTTTCTATCCGGCGGCGGCGCGTCTTTCTTCGGTACGACATGCAGCGCCGGGTAAAATTTCCCATACTCCAACACCAGTTCCTCCCGGTCGACCGACATGCCATGCTCCCGCACATACCGCCGCACCGCCGCAATGTCCGACTGCGGCCCCAACGCCAGCTCCTTTGCGCCGGACGCCAGATCCGCGCCCTCTTCTAATATTTTTATCATCAAAAGCCCGCCCATGCCTGCAAGCACAAAGCTGTCCGCCTCCCCCGGCTCAAATTCCCGCAGGCCGTCTGACAGGCGCGCAGTAATATACTGCTGCAAATGGTTTTCGGCAATATGCTTTCTCGCGCATTCCAACGGGCCCTCCCGCACATCCGCCGCAATCGCAGACGGGCAGACGCCGCTCTGCACAAGATACACCGGAAGATACCCATGGTCTGTGCCGATGTCCGCCACGCGGTTTCCGGGCGTTATCAAATCTGCGATTGCCTGCAGCCGTTTCGATAATTTCTGCATTTTCTACTCCAGATAATCTTTCAGCTTGCGGCTGCGGCTCGGGTGGCGCAGTTTCCGCAGGGCTTTCGCCTCGATCTGGCGGATACGCTCCCTTGTGACGTTAAACTCTTTCCCGACTTCTTCCAGCGTCCGCGCGCGCCCGTCCTCTAAGCCAAACCGCAGCGTCAGCACTTTCTGCTCCCGCTCCGTCAGCGTCCCAAGGACTTCGCTCAGCTGTTCTTTTAATAACGTAAACGCCGCGGCATCCGCCGGAACCGGCACATTATCATCCTGAATAAAATCGCCCAAATGGGAATCTTCCTCTTCCCCGATCGGCGTTTCCAGGGACACCGGTTCCTGTGATATTTTCAGAATCTCGCGCACGCGGTCTACCGGCATATTCATCTGCGCCGCGATCTCCTCTGGGGTCGGCTCGCGCCCAAGCTCCTGCAGCAGCTGCCTTGAGACGCGGATCAGCTTATTGATCGTTTCCACCATATGGACCGGTATGCGGATCGTCCGCGCCTGGTCCGCGATCGCCCTTGTGATCGCCTGCCGGATCCACCATGTCGCATACGTGGAAAATTTATAGCCCTTGCGGTAA
Organism: uncultured Lachnospiraceae bacterium; assembly: GCA_947625875.1. Classification (GTDB taxonomy): domain Bacteria; phylum Bacillota; class Clostridia; order Lachnospirales; family Lachnospiraceae; genus Eubacterium_J. Next base: position 12,366 of record CANQQG010000036.1, on the reverse strand, counting down.
TCAAACTTTTCCACCGCCTTGATCAGCCCGAGATTGCCCTCCTGGATCAGGTCGAGGAACAGCATCCCCCTGCCCACATAGCGCTTTGCAATGCTGACCACAAGGCGCAGGTTCGCCTCGGCAAGGCGTTTTTTCGCCGCCTCCCCCTGATCCTGCTCCACGTCCAGCTCCCGGATCGCCGCCTCGATCTCCGCACGCTCTTCTTCCGTCTCCGCCTTATCGCGGCGGCCTCTTAAAATGATGATCTTTTCACGCGCAACCGCGCCGGCCTCCATTTTCTGCGCCAGCTCAATCTCTTCCTCCGCGCTCAGAAGCGGAACCTTGCCGATCTCCTTTAAATACATGCGCACCGGATCTTCAATGCTCACCCCGTCCGGGACGGACAGATCGATATTTTCAACCTCTACTTCGTCGTCATCATCCAATAAAATATCGTCATCATCGTCATCGGAAATGCGCAGGACGTCCACATTGTGGACTTCCAGATATTCCAGCACATTTTCCAGCTGCTCCGCCGACAGGTTCATACCCTGAAACGCATCGTTAATTTCCTGGTATTCCAGCATATTTTTCTTCTTTTTCGCCTGTTCGAGCAGCTCATTTAATTTTTCCATAAACTTCTGCTGGTCAAATGCCTGTTCCACATGCGCATCATTTCCTTTTCCCGCTCTTTTTGCCGTCTTTTTGTTTTTTTCCATGCCTTTTGACATGTTTTCTTCCATATTCGCCATTTATTTCATCCTCTCTTGGTTGGTCGTGTGATCGTCTAAACACACGCTGTCAGCCTGCATCCTCCGGTAAAAGAAGCGCCTGATTCCGCAGCGCGTCCAGCATTTTCTTATCTTCCATGAGTTTGCGGTAACGCTCCTGTATCCCGTCCGGATCATGGTTTTCCTTCCGTCTGTCAATGCTGTCCTGTTTTATTTTTATGATGGTATCCTTCAACGCCTTTTCACGCTCCGACCTGGTCTGAATGCCCTGGATCGAGGCATGGAAAATAGCCGCCACCTCCCGCTGTTCTTCCAGATCCGAAAAACGGGCGGGAATCTGCGCCACCTGAAGGCTGCCTTCCGCAAGCTGCGCAAACAGCGCCTCCGCCGTCCGTCTGCACACCGGATCCGAAAAATCTTCCGGGCCGATATATTTCCGGACAATCCGGTACAAAGAAGGCTCCTCACTCAGCCATGTCAGCAGCAGCTTCTGTGACATTTTAACGCCGTCTTCCTTTTGCGGCTCCTTTTTCCGTACTCCCGATCTCAGCGCTTCCGTCCGCCGCGTGGCGCCTTCCCGCATACTGACATTTCCCACCAGCCGCCGCAGGTTTTCAAACCCGATCCGGTATTTTTCCGCGATCGTTTCCATATAATTATTCCGTTCCACTTCTTCTGAAAACCCTAAAAGCTTTCTCGCGATCTCCATATGGAACGCCGTCCTGCTCTCCGGATCTTCCATATTATAATTCTGCTCTAAAATACGGATTTCAAACAAAAAGCTGTTTTCCGCATGGTCTATGCGATCCTGATACGCTTCCGCGCCGAGCGCTTTGATAAATTCATCCGGATCTTTGTGCGGTGACATCGTGACCACACGCGCGGAAATCCCCGCTTCTTTTAAAATCGGGATCGCCCGCAGCGCCGCCCGGACGCCCGCAGCGTCCGAGTCAAACGTCAGATAGACCTCTTTTGTATAGCGCTTGAGCAGGCTGGCATGTCCGCTTGTAAACGACGTCCCGAGCGAGGCGACCGCATTGTCAAAACCCGCCTGATGCAGCGCGATCACATCCATATACCCCTCGCACAAAAGCATCTGCGGCCGCCTGGATAAACGCGCAAGGTTCAGCCCGTACAGATTGCGGCTCTTATCAAAAACGGGCGTCTCCGGAGAGTTCAGATACTTCGGCTCGCCCTCTCCCATCACGCGCCCGCCAAACCCGATGATCTTATTATGCACATTCATGATCGGAAACATCGCGCGGTTCCAGAATTTATCATGCCCGCCGCGTTTTTCGTCAATGGAGATCAGGCCCGCGTCTTTTAGCAGCCCATCCTCATAGCCCTTTGCCTTTAAATAACGATACAGATCGTCACTATATTTATCTGAATAGCCCAGCCCGAACTTTTTCATCGTCTCCGCCGTCAGGCCGCGCCCTTTGAAATATTCCATCGCATGAACCCCGCGTTCGGAGCGCAGGAGCATATAATAATAACGCCCCGCCTCCCGGTTCACGTCCAAAAGCCTGCCGCGGTAATCCGACTCCCGTTTCGCCTGCGCAGACTGCTCCTGCTTCGGGAGCGCAATGCCCGCCCGCTCCGCCAGGGCGCCCATCGCCTCCGGAAACGTATAATTTTCATACTGCATCAGGAATGTAAACACATTGCCGCCCGCCCCGCAGCCAAAACAATAATACATCTGCTTATTCCGCGAAACAGAAAACGATCCCGTCTTTTCATTGTGAAACGGGCACAGCCCAAAATACGCGCTGCCTTTTTTCTGCAGCCTTACATAACCCGATATGACGTCCACAATGTCATTTGCAGAACGCACTTCCTCGATCAGTTCATCTGAATAATACGGCATCCGCCCGTTCCCTCCTGTCTGTTCACGCCTGCCACTGCACCGGGACAAAATATTCATTAAATTTTGCGATCGCATACTGATCGGTCATGCCCGCGATATAGTCGCAGACCGTCCGGTCTTTTTTTTCACCCGCCTCGATCATCGCCGCGTATTGCCGCGGCATCAGTTCCGGCGACTTCATATAAAATTCAAACAGCCGCCCGAGCAGTTCTTTTGCTTTTACCTCCTCCCGCTTTGCGACCGGATTATGGTAAAGATTTTCAAACATATATTTCCTGAGCTGCCCCATCGCGCGCTCTACTTCCGGCGACATCCGGATATCGTCTTTATCCATACTGTTTGAGATAATGTTATGTATGATCGTATCCAGCCGCTGGCGGACGGAATTTCCGAGGATTTCCCGATACTCCGCGGGGATCTCCTCCTCCCGCAAAATGCCCGCGCGGATCGCGTCATCAATGTCATGGTTTATATAAGCGATCTTATCCGAGAGGCGCACGATCTTTCCTTCCAGCGTAGAAGGCGTCAGGCTTGTTTTATGGTTTAAAATGCCGTCCCGCACTTCCTTTGTCAGATTTAACCCCTCGCCGCCTTTTTCCAGCCGTTCCACAATGCGCACGCTCTGCTCGTTATGGCGGAACCCGCCTTCGCACAGGCTGTTTAACATAAACTCCCCCGCATGGCCAAACGGCGTATGGCCAAGGTCATGCCCAAGCGCAATTGCCTCGACCAGGTCTTCATTGAGCCGCAGCGCCTTCGCGATCGTCCGCGCATTCTGCGACACTTCGAGCGTATGCGAAAGCCGCGTCCTGTAATGGTCTCCCCTTGGCGTCAGAAATACCTGCGTTTTATTTTTCAGCCTGCGGAACGCTTTTGAATGCAGTATCCTGTCCCGGTCCCGCTGGTAAACCGGCCGGATGTCGCACTGCGGCTCCGCATGGTCCCTGCCCTCAGACTGGTCGCTGAATGCAGCGTACGGGCTAAGGAGCATATGCTCCCGTCTTTCCATTTCTTCACGAATTGTCATTCAGATCCGCCCCTTCCTGCTCTCCCTAATAATAAAATTCTGCGCGTTTCCCAAAAATCCTTTAAATTTTTGTTTTTTTCCAAAAAAACAGTAGAAATATCGGGCAAAGCGGCATATAATAATTATGATTCATTTTTTGTCGGGAGTATAAAAATGCTTGAAAAACTAAAACAAAAACGCCATGGGCTTTTCTTTATATTATTTTCTGTGATTATTTTTATTTTCCATATCTGGTACATACGGGAGAGCTACGTTCCGGTCATCCGCAACGACGAATACGGCTATTGGTCCCATGCCGCGCTCTTCACCGGCCATGACTGGTCCGATGTGCTGTCACACCATATGAGCTGGTACTCCTATGGCTACAGCCTGATCTTAACGCCATTGTTTTTATTCAGCCACGACATCCACCTGATGTACCGCGCCGCGATCATCCTGAATGGCATTTTCGGCGTCCTGACCTTTGTCATCTGCATCCGCTGCGCAAAGATCCTGTTTCCAAAGTTCAGCCGCGGCGTGTTGCTTACCGTATCCTTTATGGTATGCATGTATTCCTCTTATATTACACAAAGCCAGGTCGCATGGAGCGAAACCTTTTTATATCTGATGGTCTGGCTGCTGCTCTACGTATTTTTGCTGTTTGAAAACAGGCCGACGGTCGGATATGCGCTGCTGCTCAGCACGCTTATGGGCGGCTGCTATATTACGCACAACCGGACAATCGGCATCGTAACCGCTTATTTTCTGGTTGCGCTGCTTTTGCGCCTGACCGGCGCCGTAGACCGCAAACTGTTCCTCGCGCTCCTCGTGCCGCTTCTTATTATTTTATTTATCAATGTCGACATAAAAACTTATTTATGCATGACGGAAGGCTACGGCCTGAAGCCGAAAAACGGCATGGGCGGGCAGAAAGAGCATTTCCTTTCCCTGCTGACGGTAAACGGCTGGAAAAATCTGGCGCGCTCTTTCAGCGGACAGGTCTGGTGTCTGCTGACCTCTACTTTTGGGCTGGTTTTTTTCGGTTTCATAAGGTGTGCAAAACAGCTCCTTTTTGCATACAAAAAAAAGAAAGCGGGACGCCACACCGTATTTTACCTGTTTACCTTATTGGCTTCGCTCGGCTCCTTTGCGGTTTCCGCGATCAGCCTGATTGACCCTGCCTCTATTACGGATCTGAAGTCCGATACAGATCTGAGTTATTTTATCTATACCCGTTATGACGAATGCATCGTGGGTATTTTACTGCTTTTGGGCTTTTTCGAGCTTGCCGCCTGCAGGAAAAATGCGCGCTTTTTAGGTACGCTGCTCTCCGGCGCCGGCATTTATGCGGTTATGTCTGTAATTTTATACTTTAACCTGCAGCGCATCGAGGACACCTGGCATTACCGCTCGTTCTGCGTGGCGGGCATCGGCTTTTACCGCCTGTTTTCCAAAGATTTCGCCATGCGCTGGTGTATTTTGATCGCAGGCGCTGTGTTTTTGCTGCTCGTGCTGCTGCTCACCTTTTACAGGGAACGGTTCCGCGCCCTGCACATAACAGCCGCCTGCCTGCTGCTGGTCGCCGTCTATATCCCTACGGGGCTTTATTCCTCTGTGATCGGCACACTCGCCTCGCAGCGCGGCAAAGTAAAATGCGGCAATCTCGCCATGTACGACGAATTAAAAAAATATGTCGGGGAACGCGAGGTCTACTGCACACTGGATAACACAAAAAATTTCCGGATCGCCTATGAGCTGCAGGTAAACCTGATCGATACGCATGTCCACTCCGTCACGCCGGAAGATGTGCCGACAGATAAAAACGGTTATTTCATCTGCTGCAGCGCCGGCGACATGAGCAAATTTGACGGCGGCGACTATTATATGCTGACACAGAGCGACGCCTATGCAATTGTCATCAAAGGCGAAGAGCTGGCCGCTGAAATCGCGCCGCTGACAGACAGGAAACTGGTAAACCTCGATGTTTTGCCATAAACCGGCAGCCGCTGAAAAGGGCTGCGGTTTCATGGAAATTTCCCATGAAGCCGCAGCCTTTTTATACATACTTGCGGATATTATTCTGACAGCAGTTTTTCAACGCTCGCAAGCTTCACGCAGCATACAAATACTTCCGTCGCCTGCCGCATCTCATCCACGCTCGGATATGACGGCGCGATACGTATGGTAGCGTCTTTCGGATCGTTTCCATACGGGAACGGCGCGCCCGCCCCTGTCAGCGTAATGCCCGCCTCTTTGGCTTTTTTTACGATTACTTTCGCACATCCTTCGAGCGCCTCAAAGCAGATAAAGTAGCCGCCCTTTGGCTTTATCCATGTGCCGATCCCAAGCGGCGTGATCTCTCTTGACAAGATCTCGTCCACCACCTCAAATTTCGGCCGCAAGATCGCGGCGTGTTTCGCCATATGCGCGCGCACACCGTCCATATCTTTTAAATACTGCACATGCATCCACTGGTTGATCTTATCATAGCCGATCGTCTGCACGCTGATCTGTTCCCGGATGCTGTCGAGATTCTCTACGGACGCTGCCATTGCGGAAATGCCCGCGCCGGCAAATGTCACTTTGGAAGTGGAACAGAATTCGTAAACCATATTGGCGTTTCCGTTTTTCTCACATTCATCCAAAAGCGGAAGCAGCACATCTTTATCTTCCCCGTCAAAATCATGTACGGCATAGGCGTTATCCCAGTAAATACGGAAATCTTCCGCCGCAGGCTTTAAAGCCGCGAAACGGCGCACGACCGCATCCGAATACGTAATGCCCTGCGGATTGGAATATTTCGGCACACACCAGACGCCTTTTACCGCAGCGTCCTCACTGACCAGCTTTTCTATGATATCCATGTCCGGCCCGTCCGCTTTCATCGGCACATTTATCATCTCAATGCCAAAATGTTCAGTAATCTTAAAATGCCGGTCATACCCCGGCGCCGGACATAAAAATTTCACCTTATCCAGCTTACACCATGGCTCAGAGCCGAGCACGCCATGCGTATACGCTTTTGCAACCGCGTCAAACATGACGTTTAAACTCGCGTTGCCAAATACGATAACCTGTTCCGGCCGACAGTCCATAAAACCCGCCATCAGCTCCTTTGCCTCCGCAATGCCGTCCACGTCTCCGTAATTCCTGCAGTCCGTACCGCCGGATATCAGCGCCGTCTTACTGTCAATCAGGTCAAACATCCCCATCGACAGATCCAGCTGTTCCGGCGAAGGCTTCCCCCGCGCCATATTTAAATTCAGCCCGAGCGCTTTTACTTTTTTATATTCCGCCTCCAGCCGTTCCTTCTCCTCCAGCAATTCTTCCCTCGTCATTTCTAAATATGATGTCATGGTTCTTCCTCCTGTAACTGATTTTCTTCCCGAAGCTGTTCCTCCCGCCAGCGGGCGACGTCTTCTAAATAATCCCGTATTGTTTTTTCATAACCGTTCTCCGTCGGCCTGTAAAACACGCTGCCTGCCAGCGCGTCCGGCAGATACTGCTGTGCCGCATAATGATGCGGATACGCATGGGCATATTTATAACCGACGCCATGTCCAAGCTTCGCGCTTGATGAATAATGCGCGTCCTGCAGATGCGCGGGCACAGGCGGCGTCTGCCCGGACGAAACGGCGGCCGACGCCTGAAACACCGCTTCACAGGCGGCATTGCTCTTTGGCGCGCACGCCACATACGTGGCCGCCTGCGATAAAACGATCTGCGCTTCCGGCATCCCCAGCCGTTCGGCTGCAAGTGAAGCGGCGACCGCCACCTGCAGCGCCTGCGGGTCGGCATTCCCAACGTCCTCCGATGCGCAGATCATGATCCTGCGCGCGATAAACTTGATATCCTCGCCCGCATAAAGCATCCGCGCCAGATAATAAACCGCCGCGTCCGGATCGGAGCCGCGCATACTCTTAATAAATGCGGAAACCGTATCGTAATGGTTATCCCCGTTTTTGTCATAACGGACTGCCCGTTTCTGTATACATTCGGAAGCGACCGCAAGCGTGATATGGATCAGCCCGTCCGCGCTCCGCTCCGTCGTCAGTATGCCGAGTTCCAGAGCCGTCAGGGCGGCGCGCGCGTCGCCGTTTGCGATATCCGCAAGAAACTCCGCCGCATCATCCGCTAACACAGCCCGATATGCGCCCATGCCCTTCTCCGCGTCTGTCACCGCGCGAAATAACAGCGTTTTGATATCCTGCCCGGAAAGCGGCTTCAACTCAAAGAGAATGGAACGGGAGAGCAGCGCGCCGTTGACTTCAAAATAGGGATTCTCCGTCGTTGCGCCGATCAGCGCGACCGTCCCGTCCTCAACATACGGAAGCAGGTAATCCTGCTGCCCTTTGTTAAAACGGTGTATCTCATCAATAAAGAGGATCGTCTTTTTCCCGTACATACCGAGATTATCCCCCGCCTGACGGATCACATCCTCCATATCTTTTTTACCGGCGGAAGTCGCGTTGATCTGCATAAACTCCGCGCGCGTCGTATTGGCGATGACTTTTGCCAGCGTCGTTTTTCCCGTTCCCGGAGGGCCGTAAAAAATAACGGAGCTTAATTTATCCGCTGCGATCGCGCGGTATAAAAGCTTATCCTTCCCTATAATATGCTGCTGGCCAACCACCTCTTCCAGCGTCGTTGGCCGCATCCGGGAGGCAAGCGGCGCTTCTTTCTGCAGCGCCTGTTCTTTCATATAATCAAACAGATCCATTTTTTCTCCAGTTTTAAAGCCCGTCAGTCCGGTTCGTTACTTACGGGAATGAATTTTAAAATATTAAAAAATGCAAGACTTTGTAAAACCCATATCATAAAATAACGCAAATTGGAAAAATAATCAAGTGGAAAATGAAATTTTTGCAAGATGGCATTTGAATTTATGCATTTTTATCCCCACAAACAACCGGCCGCTCAATCCAGTATGATCTCATCTACCGTCACAAACGTATACCCCTCTTCCTGCAGGCGGTCAATGACGTTGAACGCGGCGCGGATCGTAGACGGATATTCATCATGCATCAGGATAATGCTGTTTTCTTTTACTTCTTTAAAAACCGTACTGCATATTTTCCCCTCATTTTTACACGCCCAGTCCATTGTGTCAACCGTCCACAACACCTCTATCATGTCCAGCTCCTCATCCAGTTTTTCACGCCAGCTCCCAAACGGCGGGCGCACAAAACAGGGCGGTTCGCCGGTATATTTTTCAATCACCGCGTTCGCCTTTTCAATCTCTTCCTGCGCCGCCGCGTCCGTCATATTTTTCAGATCGACATGGTTATATGTATGGTTGCCGACCAGATGCCCTTCGCGCACGATGCGCTCCATGATCTCCGGATGCTCTTCCGCCGATTTGCCGATCACAAAAAAAGTAGCCTTCACGCCGCGCTCCGCAAGGCCGTCCAAAAGCATCGGCGTATATTCCGGGTCCGGCCCGTCGTCAAACGTCAACGCGATTTTTTTAATTTCCTGCCTGTCTTCCCGCATGGCTTTTTCCTCCATTTCCGTACCGGCGTCCTGATTCTGCGCGGAGCGCGCCGCATGGGACATTGCGCCAAACGCGCCTCCCCGTCCAAGGATCCAAACAGCGGCTGCGCCCGCCAAAATCAGGACCGATACGATCTGTATATAACTTCTTTTCACCAATAACACCCGGCAGCCAGTTCTTACCTATATTGTATTCTGCCGGTGGAAAATTTATGTCGTGATGAGAATTTATCAATATAATTTTTCCTGTACAACTCTGCAATATTTATGCAGCTTATTTCTCTGTTTCCATATCCGAATATAGATATGAATATGAGCCCGTAAATATTATTTTTTCATTACTGCAATTTTTTACAAATAAAGCATAACTGCCTGTTGTATCTACATCAAATTTATAATATATCTCAGATTGTGTTTCAATATAACGAACTTGCCCCTCATTTCGATCAATAATCCCTAATTGATAACTTGCCCTGTCCGAATAAAAAAATAATGATGCCACTATCGGTATATTTTTCTTTCCCTTAAATGTATTTGTAATGTAAACCGTATCAGGTTGAATTTCCCACCTAATTTCATTTAATGTGTCTCTGATTTTATTATTATCATAAATAATTGTTTTATTTTTAACCTTAAATTCTTCTAAATCCATACAATACTCCATTACACCATCCTCTGCCAAAACCGCCTTCTCCTGTGCCTGTACTTCTGTATTTTTATAAACCCGATTATGTAATTTTGTAATCCCAACGCCAGCAAAAAATGAAATAACACTCGTCGCTGCCACAAAAACTGCAACAATTATCGCCGTTCCTTTTTCCCCTCTCTTTTTTGTTTCACGATACTGTTTCATAAAATCCACCCTGCCTTTAATTTCTTTCCCTGATCGTCCCAATGCTGTATACAACGTGTTAAAAAGTCCGCCGCCTTCTATCGGTATCAAATCCAGAATACGATGAAAATAATCACGTGTACCGCCAATACAGTCCGTCGCCGTCACATCCGCCATACACTCACTCCACTCATTCACTTGTTTCAATAAAAAATACGCCACCGGGTTAAAACAATGGATAATGATGATATATACGCAAAATATCTTCATCCACAAATCTTTATGTTTATAATGCGACAACTCGTGTGACATTAAAATCTCCATTTCCTGCTCCGTATATTCCTTTCCATACGGAAGCAAAATTTCCGGATGGCGCAGACAGACAATCATCGGCGTCTCCACCGTATCATTACGGTATATCGCTATCTTTCCCTGCGGGATATTCATTTTCCGGCAGATCTGCCCCAACATCTCCTCAGCTCCCGCCTCTGTTTCCGGCACATTCCCCCGCCGCAAAAACTGAAAACGGATATAACTGACGAAACGGTAAATCAGCAAAACAGCAACAATGCCAGCCCATATAATCGAAAAAATAATAACCGCCTTTGCCAAAACATCCGTTGTCGCAAATACAATACTCATAAATCCATTCGGCTGCCGGATGCCTCCCTGATATACCCTCTGCATAATAAGATATCCAATCGGAAAAACATACATTGCACATACAAAACGCAGCAATGGATAAATCAGGTCAGGATTTACCTTCATTAACCATTTTTTCATGATTGCCCATAATAAAAAAATCAGAGAACCGGTTGCGGTATTCATAAAAACCGCCAGAAACAATTGATAAATTACACCCATTTTCATTCCTTCTTCCTCTTTTGAATTCTTCTTTATTTAACATACTACGTCTTTTTTATAATTGCAATCTCATAGTTTGGGAATGACGGCCATATACGAATGAAACATAGTCTTTTTCGATTGATTAAAAGAAAATGCTTTCAAAACAAAAAAATCGCCAGACAGCATGAAAACCATCTGGCAATCTCATTCCTTATGCAGTGCGCCCGACACAACGCCCCGCTAAACCATCATTTTTCTCACTTCTTCCTCACTCATGCACAACTTCCTGGCAGCGTCTGACACCGTTATCAGGCCATCCCTTATCATCTCAATACAAAGCGCATTCCTGCCCTCTTCTCTGCCTTCTTCTCTGCCTTCTTCTCTGCCTTCTTCCCTGCCCAGACGTATGCCCTCGCTCTTTCCCTCTTCCCGCGCCTTATGGACATCCGTTATGATCATTGCCCCGCTCATAAGTTCACACACCTCCTTTTGAAGCGCTTCATATCTCTTTGTAAGTTCCCGTGCCACGTCATTCGACAGCTCTATGATTGTCCGCCTGTCAAACCCTGACATTTCCCCCTTTTCCACCAGCCTGTTCAGTCTCTCAATGATGTGCCGATACTCCGCCTTCAATTCCGACAGGCTTACTTCATTCGCGTTATACTCCGCAAATTTCCTCTCATAAGTAAAAATATAAAACGGCATCAGGATATAAAGCTTCTTTTCAAACAATTCATCTATCGTATAGGAAGCCATCTTTGCTATCGGCACCCAATACCCAACTTCCCCGCCGGGCGTTTCTATCACCACGCGCATTTTGTCCGGCGTGTGCGCCGTGTCGCGCAGGCACAGCACCGCCGTATGCGGAAACGTCACCCGGATTGCATCCGATCCAACCTCCCCCTCATCCAACGCGATCTGAGCGTCATACTCAAACAGCCGAACCAATATCTTCCCGTTATACGGGCCGCTCTCGCATTCCAAATGGTATTTCCTGATCTCTTTTCCTACTACCGTAAAATTTGTGTCCGTGATCCTTTTTCGATCCGCCTCATCCATCTGGTCAATGAAATGTTCATTGGGGTGGAATGTAATCCGTTCCGTCCCATCATACCGTTCTCCAAATGCCTCATTGATAAATGGAAGCACCATCTGCCTGCAGTCGTTCACGATCGTCCGAAACGCCCCGTCATAAATATCCCCCACATATCCACCGCCTTTCTTCCATTTGCTTTTATTATATTAAAATAATGCAAAAATCACAATATTATTTTATAATTTAAAGAAAAAGTCTTTCCATAAGATTTTTATTTTCCCTTTATTAAAAACACTCGAAATTACACCTCCGTATCTTATAGTGTAACTCCGAGCATTATAATTATCTTGTGGTTCTTTAATCTTACACGCAACTTTTCCAACCCAAACCACTATTCAAAATACATTTACACATTGATTAAATATACAATACATATAATATTTCTAAAATGTATGAACATATCACCTACACAATGACAATACAGCATTATGTTCATAAAATTTCTAAATTGTACCCCTTGTCAAGGACATTTTTTCAATCTGTTCTAGGGAATGTATGTTTGTTTTTACTTTCGCT
>CANQQG010000035.1 GCA_947625875.1 uncultured Lachnospiraceae bacterium | reverse complement strand
TGTTTCCCCTAGCGGTAATCAACATTTCAAGCAATCCCTTTTTCTTGCCGTGTCTACCTTATAGGGTACATTATATTCTAATTACCGTAAGCATATCCTCCAGCAGCTTTTAATACAACATTATTATCATTTTGCACAAACACACGATAATCATTTGTCGTAGTTATTGCAAATTCATGTGCCAGTGCCGCTGTCCCCGATACATACCGCGCATGCCCATCATCATCCATGATGCCTAACCAAAATGTCTTGGATAAATAATTTGTTGTCGCTGACGCTTTTATATACCCACCTGCTTTTACCTTAAACTCACTGGTTACAAATCTTGTATACGCCGCAACATTCCAATTAAATGTATAAGGACCGGCAATCGGCATTATCCCATCTTCCGCACTGTCATAAATAATCTGCACATCCCCCAGATCTTCCACGTCCGCATAATACTCAACCATGCCGTCATCTGCAACGACCGCTTTTTCATACACCAGCGATTCCGTATTCTGGTATGCATCATCATAAATCTGGCCTGCTCCCGTCCCCGCAAATACAGATGTAATGCTTGAAACCATGACGAATGCCGCCGTAATTGCCGCTGTTACTTTTGAACCTGCTTTTTTTACCTCACGATAAGCTTTCATAAAATCAATTCTCCTATCTAATTCTTCTTTTGTTTTTGCCATAGTTGAGAACTGGAACTGACCCGGAGCCATGTTCTCTTTGTCCGGCACGATCCGCAGAACACAATCGAAATAAATATGCAGACGCTCCATGTATCCCAACTGCTCGATCGCAGAAACGTCAGCCATGTTTTCACTCCATTCGTCTAACGCAGATAACAGCCAGTGCGCCGCCGGATTGAAACAATGAATAACCGTGATAAACACCCAGAATATCTTAAACCATAAATCTTTATGTAAGTAATGCGACAGCTCATGGGCAAGTATTATTTCCCACTCTTTTTCCGGCAGGCGCATACCGTAAGGAACCACAATCTGCGGATGTATCAGCCCCGCGATCATGGGTGTGCGGATCATATCATTCCGGCAAAGCTCAAAGGTATCTACCGGTATCTGCATCTCCCTGCAGAGCTTCCGGTATACATGGATTACCTTTTCGTCGCCTTCTTCCACATTCCCCTTCAACGTCTGACGGAATTTCCAGTATGTTATGCCAAGATGCGCCATAACTATGCAGACCACGACAAACCACACCGCTGCAATAAATCGGAAAGCGAAGTTTATCATATCTGTCGTTGCAAATACAGAAACCGTAGACTGTCCGGAAGATTCCCGTATCCAGCCCCTGTAAGTCAGACGCATTGCCACATATCCGGATGGCAGCACATACAGCAGGCATACCCAACGCAATGTACAATAAACCAGGTCAGGATTAAAGCGCATGAAAAAGCTCTGTAACAGATGCCAGACGCCAAGCATCAACGTACCAGTTACAGAGCTGATCAAAACTGCAAAAAATAATTGATTAATCCAATTCGTCAATCTTTTTCTTCAATTCCTCTCGTTCTTCTTTGGTCAGCATATCGTCCCTGCATAATCCACATACAAATGCAGACATACTACCGCCGTTCCAAAACTGTACATAGTCCTTTAAGACATCATCTTTATATTCATTTTTGTCTACCAGCGGTTGATAAAAGAAACATCTTCCCTTGCGATACATTTTCAGATAATCTTTCCTGACAAGCCGGGCAAGAAATGTGGAAACGGTCTGTGTCTTCCAGTTTTTGTTGTAGCGGGAATTTACCTGTTCCGTAATCTCCTGCATTGATAAGTCTTCCGAACTGTCCCAGACACATTTCATGACCACTTTTTCACACTCTGTTATTTCTCTCGCTCTCATAATCCGTCCTTTCTCAACCGATTACGTAAGTAAAATACTACGTTTCACGGTTGTTTGCAATGATAAAATGTGGCTATTGTTGTAAAGCGCATATGCGCCATATTGATTATTTTGTCATTCCCTAACCAATTTATCTCTTAGTATAACGAAAAAGAATGCAGAAAACAAGAGGGTTTTACAATATTTCATAAACTTTTTTAAATTACATTTCATTTTTCTTTTTTTTTCGCCATGTTGTAAGCGCGTTACAATTGTATTCCAAAAAATACATTTTACACAATTAGTTTAATGGTTTTCTCTCATCAATTTTTTTAAAAAACATAAGAATTTTTCTCTCGCCATCTCTAACGGACAGTCATTATGATAATAATAATCATATGCATACTGCGTTACGCCGTCGTCCGCAGCATTTCCCCATATCTCCTGTTCCGCCGCCTGCCGATGCACTAAAAGGGTAACGCATGGCATATTGATCTTTTTTTTAAATTTTTCGATTTCCTCGCTTTCCCTGATATGTACAAACAGGATTTCATCCATACTGTGCGCAAATTTTTGATACTCAGCAAGCAGATACTGTGTTGGCAGATCATTGTATTCCACAAAAACCTGTTTGAGATCAGCCAGAAATTTTCTGGATTTCGCATCTTTTTCCCCATTCCAGCCATAAGCGGACGCAATTTCCTTAATCGGCGTAATCGAAGAAATGTTCCGGACTCTGTATTCAGAAGCGGCAATATCACACAGTGTATCTTTCCCTACTCCGCCGTGTCCATTCATAATTATTACAATTTTTTTCATTTTATACTTTTCACCTCATCAGAAATATAGTTTATTATAACATGATACTGCTCTCACGACAATTCCCGGCAGCTTTATGTTTCAAATGCGAGATATGAAAATGATACTTTTTTATATCTTTTTATGCAGACATGCATTCATTAAAATAAAAATATAATACAAATGAGAAACAGGAGAATAAACTTATGCAAGAAGAATACGTGTTGAAAAAAATATTATCATTATTAGAAGACCGGAACTGGACGCTTTACCGGCTGGCAAAAGAATCTAATCTCAGTTACTCTACACTCAGCAACACCTTTCACAGAAACAATATTCCATCCGTATCAACATTAATGCGCATTTGCGAAGGCTTCGGCATGACATTGTCCCAATTTTTCGATGAAAGCGGCAATACGCCCATACAATTAACGACATCCGAACAAACGCTTCTCGCTGACTGGCAAAAACTCCCTAAAAACGAAAAGCAGCTTGTAAATGCTTATATTCAGGGACTTTTGAAAAGGGCGATAATAACAGAACCGGAAAATTAATGTCGCGCAGCGGCGTCTCTGCTGAAACAATTCATCAGAAAAACGCTTCTTCACGGTATTCTCACGGAGAAAAACCGCATCATCTATTTTTGGAAAGGATGCAACGCAAACTTTCTGTCATTACAAAACAGGGCTGCCGGACGGCAGCCCTTATTCTGTATAAAAACGGTAAAAAATTACGTTCATGCGCCGGTATCCGCCATTTTGATGTAATAGCTGGACACAAGCGCCACATCCGCGCCCGCCCACGCAAGAACCTCCGCCCAAAAGAGCCCTTCATTCCCAATAAGCTTCGGCAGGAAAAGAATTGCCAATATACGCATAACAAGTTCTGCCCCGCCCGATACCATCGGCATAATCGTATCGCCGAGTCCCTGCAGGGACGAACGGTAAATATGGAGCAGATAGAGCACAGGCAGAAACGCCGCCATAACGCACAGATAATGGTAGGCAATCGCAACCGTTGCCGCCGCATCTTTCGGATCACCGGAAATAAACGCCCCGACAATATGCCTGCCAAAAAGGAACATCACCGCACTGATGAGGGCGGCTGTCACAATCCCCATCAACACTCCGGTACGGACGCCTTTCCTGATGCGTCCAATGTCGCCCGCGCCATAATTCTGGCCGACATAAGTGGTGAGCGCAAAGCCATAAGAGATTGCCGCAATTTCAAGCAGTCCATAAAGCTTATTGGTGGCAGTGAATCCCGCTATGTACAAAACGCCATAGCCGTTGATAACAAACTGGACTACCAATCCACCCACCGAAATAATCACATTCTGAAAGGCAAACGGCATGGCAAGCTTCAGCAGTTCCGCAGCAATCCTTCTGTCAAAACGGCGTTCTGATTTCGAAACCTGTATCACTTCAATCTTCCTGAGCGAAAGATAACAGATGACCGCCGACGCCGCCTGGCCGATCAGCGTAGCGGCGGCAGCGCCGGCAACGCCCCAATGGAACACGAGCACAAATAAAAGGTCGAGGACTATATTGCATATGGATGCGGCGATCATGGCCCGCAGAGGCGTCTGGCTGTCGCCAAGCGAACGCAGGACAGAGGCCCCGAAATTGTATGCCATTACAATCGGAATGCCCGCAAAAATCACGCTCAGATAAACGACTGTGATCGGAAATATTTCCGCGGGAGTGTGCAGCAGGCGCAGGATTGGCCTTAAAAGGGCAAACGCAAGGCAGAATACCACGGCTGCACACAGAATGGAAAGCCTCAGTGAGGTAACATAGGTCTTTTTCAGCCGCCCTGTATTATTTGCGCCAAAATCCTGCGCAAGGCGAATGGAAAATCCCTGCGCAAATCCCTGTATCATACTTAAAACAAGCCAGTTAAGCCATTCCCCATTGCCAATAGCCGCCAGCGCATTGAGCCCAAGCGCTTTGCCAATGACCATAGAATCCACCAGTGTATATAACTGCTGAAATACGTTCCCGACCATCAGGGGCAGCGCAAACGAAAAAAGAATCCGCAATGGGGATCCTGTCGTCATATTTTTTACTGATTCCATAAAATTCTCCCTGCCGTTATAATTTTTCTGCCTGTTTCCGTCAAAGCTATGTGCATATTTAGATGGCGTTAGTATATATCGAAAAAGGCGCGCAATTCCCTACGCACCTTTTTATAAAGCTGTCTTATTCT
This sequence comes from uncultured Lachnospiraceae bacterium, assembly GCA_947625875.1. Taxonomy (GTDB): domain Bacteria; phylum Bacillota; class Clostridia; order Lachnospirales; family Lachnospiraceae; genus Eubacterium_J. Next base: position 24,838 of record CANQQG010000035.1, on the reverse strand, counting down.
GTTCCTGCACATACCGCCTGTTACTTTACAAGCGCCGCTTCGCGTTCTGCAAACCACTCCTGCAATATATCCATGCTGACTTTGACTGCCCGCGCAATTTTCTCATCCGGCAATCCCATATCCCGAAGTTCATAAGCTGTCTCCTTGGCTCTTTTCATCTCACCCTTATTTAATATTCCCATACTCAAGTTGCACATGCTCTGCACCTCCTCGCTCATTTCCTTGCTCACGCTGATCTTAAACTCGTTCTGCAGCGCGTCCAGCTTATCCTCATAGCTGACTGCCACTTTTAAATTCTGCGCAATCTCACTCGGCGCCGGCGCGACTGTTTTCTTCTCCTGTCCGGATGAATCCATACCCCATCCCTCCCTGCAACATACTGACGGAGCATCCCTCTACATCCGCACTTTTATTCTACCACCGCTGCGGCCATAATGCAATAAGCGCGCCAAAACTGCTACATTTACGGCGTACTTTCACGCCCATGCTGTGGCAGTTTTTTATTTTCTTCATCTTCCCCACAACATAAATTGACGAAGCTTCTTTCAATCAGACACCGCCCCAAAAAAATACCGTATCCGCTCCTCCGTATCCAGCAGCCGCACCGGCTTATACTGCCCGATCTCCCTGCCTTTTTCCTGCAAAGCCACCTTATATCCCTCAAACGCTCCCTTTTTCAGGAAACGGACCTTTGGCGGCGCAAGCTCGCCCAGGTTCCGGCAGTCGTCGTAATCCATATTCTGCTCCCGCAGGCAGTCGTCCATCAGCGCGTCCGCGCCCCCGCGCGCCGCGTCCGGCACAGGCCCGCGCGCCTCTACAAAAATCATATAGCTGGCCGGCACATGCGTGACGTCCGGATAAACGCAAAATTCCTGCGCCTGTATCCGGCTTTTGGCGGCAAACGCATCCACCGCCAGCGCAATGCTCTCCATGTTCATTTTCTCCCCGGCCATATTCACGCACTGCTGCCCGCGGTAGCAAAACCGCACCAGCGGCGCGCCGCCGCAGAATCCTGTCACTTCCACCACATCACCCATCCGGTAGCGGTAAAACCCTACGACTCCGGTATACACCAGCTCATATTTTTCCCCCTGCCTGATCTGCGTCACATCCAGCGTTTTCACCGCGCCCCCGGCATGGTCCGCCAGATTGTCCTCCTCCGGGATAAATTCAAAAAACCCGGCTGTCGGCGCGAGCATATATTCATCCCGCCCCACGCCCGGAGCCGTCCCGAAAAAGCCCTCGGTCGCCGCGTAAATCGCATAATGGTACGGCGTATCCCCGATATATCTGCGCAGCTTTTCCATATAAGGCGTAAAAATGCTCCCCGCAATCGCAATCACCGCGCGCAGCCGCTTCCAGATCCGCGGGGCGACCGGCGTATCAAATCCCGCCTCAAAGATCTCCCGCAGCTGCGCGGCGCGCTCTGGCATCGGCGTCACCAGACGCTCCAGACGCGCGCGGACTTCCGCCGGAAGCGGAAGACCCTCATAGATCGTGCCGGACGCGATATCCGCAACCAGCTGCTCCCACTGCTGCTCCAGACAGGTAAAGACCGTCAGGACCTGATGGATATAAACGCCCTCGATCACCGTCAGATCCTCGCGGACAAGCGCAAAGCGCAGCTTCAGATACCCCATGTCCGAGTAATAGCTCGGGAACTGGACATCCTCCGGCGACAGGTACCGATCGTAATCGAACTGCCCATGCTCCCGCCTGCGCTCAAAAACTGCGCCGGACGCAAGCAGCCTGTCCATGCCGCCCATAAACGGCGTACGCCGGATCTCATTCAAAAGCAGGATCTTCCACTCCCAGTCCGCTTCCTTTGGCCCAAGCTGGCGGTAATAGTCCTTTACCATATGCTCCGGGCAGATATAGGCGTAATGCTCATAGACGTCGATCCACTGGTCTGTGATCGGGATCTTCTTCATCTCCCCTGTCGTGCCGGACGAGACCGAATAATAGCGGATCGGATAGGCCGTCGTCAGGCGCTCCTCCCCGTTTTCCAGCATCCGTTTGATATAGGGCTCATAATCCGCGTAGACCGTAAGCGGGACGCGCCGCCGGTAGTCGGAGACCGACCGGATCTCCTCGAAGCCATACTTCTTCCCATACTCCGTATCCTGATTGTCCTTTAAAATACGAAACAGCCGCTCCTCCTGCGCCTTTTTAAAATTTTTTGCATTCTCTCTCAAATCTTCCAACACATCTGCACTCATTACGCTTCCGCTCCTTTTCTTTTTGGTTTACTGATCAACAAAAATAATACGGCGGCAAATAAAAACGCTATGCCAAATAAAATCAGATACGTCATCTTCCCATCCGGCTGAATCAACAGGTTGTACAGCATCGGACATAAGATCTGCACCGCGCTGCCCACCATATGGAACACCGTCAGCATCCCCGCCGTCTGCGCCGGGTCCGCGGAAAGCTCCGTAAAATAACTCGTAATGGACGGCGTCCCGAAGCCGTCAAACACGCCCATGATCGCCGCCGAAAGCATAACGACCGCAAGGCTCTTACTCACCGGCAAAAGCAAAATGCCGCCCGCCGCCAAAAACAGCGCCGCCGTACAGGATATGTAAAGCGGTCTCTTTTTCATAAAATTTAAAATCAGCACGCCGAGATACATGCCGGCGAGGCCGTTTACCAGATACACATAACTCGTCGCAACGGCATTCTGCCCGATGCTGTCCATATAAGACGGCACAAAAGCGACCACATACATCAGGCCGATATTCAGCGGCACGCAGCCGAGCAAAAGCGTGAGCAGCGCCTTTTTGTTTTTCAGGATCTGCCCTGCCATTCCGGCCTGCGGCGCATCCGCAGCCGCTTCCGTTCCCGCCGCTTTGCTTCTGTTTTGCTCCAAAAGCTTCCATGGCATGGTAAAAAACGCCCAGACGCACAGCAAGAGCAGGATTGCCGCCGACACGAGGTAATTCGCCTGATACCCCAACGCCTCCGCAAAGATCGCGCCGAGCGACGCCCCCGCTGTAATCCCGCCAAGCAGCCCCGCATTCAGGCGACCGCAGTTATCGCGGAAACTTTTCTCGCCAAAAGAACCCGCCGCGACGATGCTGTTTAACCAATATTTCAAAAACGCAAACCCGATCCCACAGAACGCGCGCAATGCGATCAGTAAATACGGGGACGTGACCGCCATGCAAGCCACATTCCCTAAAATCAAAAACGGGAACACAAATCCCATCAGCCGGTCCGGGCGCGTATCCTGATACACCTTCTGAATCAATGCGGAGGCCGCCAGCACGCAGATCAGCTCCACCGTCAGCGGCAGCGACGCGCTGACCGCCTTTGACAGCCCGAACACCGACGCGTCCCACGAACGCATAATGACCGCCGCATACGGCGTGCTTGTATAAATCGCGACATAGCCAATAAACGAAAGCAATCGGATCTGCGCGGAAATGCCTTTTTCCTGCTGCTCCGTCGGGCGGTTGAAGTCCCCGGAGAGCCTGACCGCGAGGATTTCCGCCAGGTTCGCAAGCTCCAGCGCAATCATCAGGCAGACGGCAAACACCGCGCCCAGCGTCAGTGTCATCAGGTTGATCCTTTCCTGGATATACGCCTGGTTGATCTCCGCCTCAAGCTGCGCCTCTCCCGTCCCGATCGGCAAAACGAGCGTCCCGTCCTCCACTTCGGCGTCCCGCTCCCCGATATGGAACCGCAGGTTCCGGATCGCCTCACTGGTCTCCTCTTTTTCCCGCAGCCAGTCTTCGAGCCGGTAGAGCCCGTCCGCCGTAAGCCCTTTTTCCATCAGCTCCTCTGCTGTGTTTTGCACCGAAGCCGCCATCTGCCCCGCCTTTTCCTCAATCAGAGAATGATAGTCCGCGCGGTATGTAAAAAACAAAAAGACGATATAACAAAACATGCCGAGCATCATAAACAGGGCTTTCTTCTTTCCCTCTTTTTTCTGGAACAAAAGGACGAACACAGCGGTCACTGCGAGGACGAGAAATAAAACCGGCTGCGTGTGGACACGCCTCGTCCCCTCTGACAGCGCGTCCGCATCATAATAGACGGACAAATAGCCGATCCGCTCCGTCCCGTCCTTATAAATCGGAAACACAAGGCTGTTTTTTTTGTCAAACGCAACGCTCGCCCCCGCCTGCTCCGTTTCCAGAAGATGCTTCTTATAAGCCGCCGTATAAGCATACGCAAGCTCCCGCTCCGTCTCCTCCGACGCCTCAAACGACGTGTACAGCGGCGCGCCGTCCGCATCAAAAATAATCACCCGCAGCTCCTGGTCCGAAAGCCTGCGCACGCGCGCAAACACTTCCTCAATCCCATAATAATTGCGAAGCTCCTTCCCAAAGTTGATGGAGCTTTCCATCGTATCGACGACCGCGCTGACTTCCGTCGTCAGATACTGCTCTTCCAGCTCTGTACAGGTATTTTCAAATGCCATCTGACAGATCCGGTTCACAAACTGCAAGCTCAAAAACATCAGAAAAATAACCAGGACCGCTGTGACGATCCGCTGTTTCCTCTGCTGCATACCATCCGCCTCCATTCTGTTTTTTTATTAATTCAACCATTGATTCCACAATATGGCTTTATTGGTTTCATTCACATTTTATTTTTCTTTCACATCCGAATACAGCTTCTCCGCAGACAGGAGCATATCTGTATCCACCGCAAAGCCAATGCGGTCCGCCACTTCTAAATTCAGGCTTAAATAAGGCGGCGTCACGAATTTCTGGTTCAGGCTGCCCGGCTGTTCTCCATGCAGGATCTGTGAGAACGTATTCGTCAGAAACGGGGCCTGTATCTGCGCATTGCTCGCCGACACGAGCATGGTCGCGCCGTCCTCCACATAATACTCGCTGTTTTGCACAAACACCGGTATCTGATGTTCATAGAAGACGGAGAGCAGCGGCGCAATCTGTGTTTCATCTTTTATTATATCTGTGTTTAACAAAAATGCGTCTATGCCGTCCGCCACGAGTTCCTCGTAGATCCGCCTGATATTGTCATAATAATCGTCCGTCACTTCCGGGCTGATCTTCTTTGCCGTAATCTGAAAACCGATCTCCTCCGCCGCTTCGCTGTACGGGCGCAGGGAGCCGACGGACTCGTCATAATAGACCATGCCGATATTTTGGAACGGGTGGCTGTCGTAATAATATTTCATCTGATTGCGGTAGACGTCCGTATTCGTATGGCACCAGACATTTGCCTTACCGGAATATTCCTCCGTATCGCAGAGCCCCGCGCCGACCGGGTCGACCGAGCCGGATACCATGACCGGAACCTCCGTAACGCCCATTTCATTGATCAGAAGATCCCCGGGCTGCGTGCCCATGCAAAAGATCAGATCGACGTCGCCATTTTTGATATGCTTTGTTAAATCCTCTTTTACATAATCGACGCCATCGTATTTTTCGGAAATATAATAGTTCACCTCATCCGAAAACCGCAGATACGGCCCGAGATCCTGCTGCGCCAGAAAATGGATCAGCTCCTTTGCGTCCGTATCCGCCGCTTCAAACGGCAGCTCCCCGTCGTATACAATCCAGCCCTCTGCCCGAAGCTGCTCGATAAAATAATAGAGCATCTCCCCCGTCGCCGGATACGGATCGATATCCACATACCCGATCACAAATTTATCCGCTTTCGAACAGGGGCTGTCCATATTCTCCGCAGTATGCAGATATTGGCCCGCCTGTTTCAGCTCCGTTTCCCCTGTGCCGGCCTGCCGCGACAGCGCGCACACCCCTACGGGAAAAACGAGCAGGCACAAAAGCAGGGCATTCACAATCTTTTTCAACATAAAAATATCCCCTTCCTTTCATGTTTATAATTTTGGTTAGATATATCCGCTATAATGTCAGATTACAGGGTTCTCCCTGCGGGAAAAAAAACGGGAGGTTACATATGAAAAAACGAACGCACAAAAAACACTTTTTCCACACGCTCAGCCGGAAATTTTTATTCGGCTTCTTTCTGCTTGCCCTCGCAATCCTGACGGCAAGCTGCACGATCGGCTACCGCGTTTACAGCTCCAACATCCGTAAAATCTACAACACACACGCCTATGCGACAGCCTGTGAAGCGCGCGCCCTGCTTGACGGCGATGCGCTCAGACACTATGCGCAGACCGGCAAAACGGACGCGGGTTACGAAAAAATGAAGGCTTCTATTGAAGAACTGCGCAAAAACACCGGCGCGATCGCTATTTTTGTGACGCAGGTCGATACGCCGGAACGCGGCAATTATTTCTACCTGATCGACACCTACGCGGACCACGAAGCGGAATTTCCGCTCGGCGGCGTCTCCAATTACCCGGAGCGCCATAAACAGGCGATCCAGTCCGCTTACTATGACGGCGCGGATTTGAGCAACACCTACATCTATGAAAACAATGACGTATACGGCGCAAACTTCTTTGCCATCGTCCCGCTTTATGGCAGCGACGGCAAAATCGTCGCAAATATCTCCGTACAGACGGCCATCCGGCAGCTGCATGAAACGCTGCGCCAGTATCTGCTCTACGCCATCAGCCTGACCATTGTCCTCGTCATCATCTTTTTGCTGCTTTATCTGACGTATTTAAATCAGAAGCTCATCTCGCCGCTGAAAAAGATAACCGCGCATGCGTCCGGTTTCATCCAGGGCAATGACATGTCCGGCATGATGGAAAAAATCCATACCGGGGACGAGATCGAGCTGCTTGCGGACGCGATCATCCAGATGGAGCAGGATATCCGCAGGTATACGGACAACCTCGCGGCCGAAGCCGCCGCAAGGGAACACATCGCCGCCGAATTTAACGTGGCAAAGCAGATCCAGCAGAATCTGTTTCCCTACCACTACCCGGCATTTCCGGAGCGGAAGGATTTTGACGTCTACGCCCATTTGCAGTCCTGCCGGTCAATCGGCGGGAGCTTTTACAATTTCTTTTTGCTGGACGATACACACCTCTGCCTGTTTGCGGGCGATGTCAGCGGCAACGGCATCCCGACGTCCATGTTTTCCGCGATCGCGGCGACGCTCCTGCAAAACTACGCGGCGCTCGGCCTGTCGCCGGACCGCGTCCTGGCAAACGCGAACGACGAACTGAGCAAAAACAACCACGCGGAGCTGACCGTCGATGTGTTTTTTGCAATCGTGGACTTAAACGCCGGACAGCTCACATATGTGACAGCCGGAAACCAGATCTATGCGCTGCACAAAAGCCCCGGCTCGCCGTTTACGCATCTGCCGTATAAGAGCTGTTTCCCGCTCGCCACGATCGGCCAGGTGGCCTATCCGGTATCCACCTATACGCTCTCGCAGGGCGATATCCTCTTCCTGCACACAAAGGGCGTCGCGGCCGCGGAAAACAGCAAAGGTATGTTATTCGGCGCGGATTATGCCAAAGATACCCTCTATGAACTGCTGCAGCGGGAATACTCCCTAAAGACCCTGTCGGACCGCTTCTTTGAAAGCATGGACAGCTTTACGGAAGACACGCCGCAAAAAAGCGACAGCGCCATTTTATTATTCCGTTACAGCGGCGGCTGATCAGCCGTAGCATTCCAGATACAGGTCTTTCTTTTCTGTATCCCCCTGCCCGTCCCGCATCTCGCAGCGGAAGACATACTCTTTCGCTGCGCGGTCGAAACGGTCGGTCTTTAACACCTCGATGAAATACTGCCTCGCCTGAGCATATTCCTGCTCCGCAAACAGGCCGACGCCCTTTTCAAACAGCATTTTCGTCTGTCGCTTGCGGTTTCTCACCTCTTTTTCATCGCCGTCAAACACGTCATATATTTTTTTCACGCTGTCCGTATCCGCCACATAAATATAGCCCAGCAGCCGCACATGGTAATTCCGCTGGAAATGTTCGATCAGTGCGGCATAGGTCTCTGTCACAAGGATCCTGGCATAATATTTTTCCGCGATCTCCTGCAACCAGGAAGAAAGCCCCGACGAATCCTCCGAGAGCATCAAAAGCCCCATCCGCCGCCGCGTGCCCGCCATGCCCAGAACCGCATGTTCATAAGTGATTCCAATGGAAAACCCGGCATACTGCTCCTGCTGCTGCGCCAGCTCATTCAACTGTTCGCAGAGCGATACCGCCATCGGAAGCGCGCGCTCCGGCTGACTGACCAGAAGGACCGCCATGCCCGCTTTTTCAAAATCCTCTATAATGCCGCCCGCCTCGCAGATCACCGGAACCGCCCGCTCCAGAAACGCATTCAGAAAAGAAAATACCGCCTCCGCATGCATCATATGCAAAAAACCGGAAAAGCCGTTATTGTTAATGGACACATTTGCCGCCATCACGCGGCGCAGCTTATTCCGTTCCAGATCTTCCTCCGTCCGGATCTGCAGCAGCTGAAACAGCTCCACCGGCAGGAGCGCGTCCGCCATGCCGCTCTCACCCGCCTGCTCTGTCTGCATATCCGGACGGCTCTTCTCCGCTTCCCGCATGACCTGCTGGCGGTACTGTTTTATCACAGCCTTCAGCCTGTAATTTCTCCAGATCAGCGCCGCCGCAAACGCCACGCCTGCAAACGCCACGATGCACAGCCCGATATTGATCCCGGCCGTCAGCCAATCCTGAAGCTTCACAAAACCCCCTCCTTACGGCATCTGTATTTTTGTCGTCCCCGCATTGGTAAACTGGATCACGCCGCCCCAATTGCACAAAAGCTTACAGCTGTTCGTGAGCCCCGGCATATTTTTTACAAGCACCGTCGGGCTGCCGGGCGCCCATGGCGCAGTCGTCACCGGAATGCAGGGCATCGGCGTCAATACGCCGAGCGCAGCCGCCGTCGCCGACGCGACGGTCGGGTTTGCGAGCGAGCTGCACATGCCAAACGGCATGATGTTCACCATCGGTTTGTTATCCATAATATTTGCCATCGGTTTATTTTCTGTCAGTATCATCTTATCCGGCAACACCATAAAATTCGACGGCGCCATCCCAAACGAGCACTGCAGCATGCCCGTCGCGCACGCACACTGTCCCATAAACTCCCCTCTTTCCATATTCTGCATTAAATCAGTGCAAATCAATCCGGTTTACCCTGCCGCTTTCCAGCTCCGCTGTGACCTCCGCCCCTGTTTTCCCGTTTTCTGCGAGCCAGAAAGAAAACGCCGCCTTTTGCGTATGGACGCCGGAAACCGGCAGGTAATATTCCCCGTTTTTATCCGCATGGGAGAGATAGACCGGGTACAATTTGGTCCCGATTTTTTTATAGCTGTCCGCAAGCGGCTGTGACAGCGCATATCTGTTTTTTTCCGCATCCAGCTTTTTTGTTGCCCGGAAAAACTCCTGCCCATGCCCGTCTTTTTTCTGTATCAGCAGCGTCTTCCCCTCCAGGTCCATATCGTCCGGATGATAGAGCAAAACCGTATCCGCTCCCTTTTCATAAGGTTCCAGCAGCTTCAGCGGCTCCTCGTACGCATGGTTGTACGCCATGACCACGCTGCCTGCGGGCGCATGGCCCTCCGCGCAGGTCGCATGGTACGGGAGCGGGTAGGAGCGGTTTGGCAAAAGCCGGATTTTTAACGGCTCTTTCTGGTGGCGCGCCAGCATTTTTTCATCCAGCTCCATCCGCTGCGGGTAAAACTGCGGACCCTCCACATGCAGGATCGCGCGCTCTCCGGGCAGGTTCAGAAAGACATAATAGCCCCCGGCTTTTACGGCCGCGGGACGCGCGCCCTCAATCCACACCCGCAGCCCGCCCCCGCTGACGGGCCTTCCATAAAATTCATCTACGGCTTCCACGATTAAGGAAACCCGTATGGAAATCCGCTCTCTGCAGCCTGCCATCCCGATCACCTCATTCCCATCCGCCGTTCTTTTTCCACCAGCTCCATATCCACCTGCATAACTCTCTGCACATTCTTCTCGCGGGTGGATACAAGCTCAATCGGAAACACTTTGTAATATACGGAAAGCCGGTACGGCACGTTCGGCATATTCCAGAGCTTCATCTTTTCATCATAATTCAGGCGCATCTGTTCGATTTTGACCTGATAACGCCCCTGCTCATCCCCGTAAAAATTTTCCTGCAGCAGGCCGTAATCCATAAATACCTGCATGGCGCGTCCCAAAATCCGGTGTTCCTCTTCCGAGCGGAATTTTACATCGCTCATAGAATACGCCGTCAGCATATAATACAGGTCCAGATATTTGGACGGCCGCTTCTGCAGGTTCGGCCCCGCCATGCGCATCCCGTTCTCAAACACTTCCTCGCTCTCCTTAATATCGTACAGATACAGCCCCAGCCGAAAATCGCCCTTATCCGCCGGGCTGCAGAGCCCGATCTCATCCTCATGCAGGATCACCTCCGGCACCATATGCTCACGCAGCAGCCTTACCAGCGTGTTTCCCACGTCCGCTATGACCGTATAGCCCGCCATTTTCATGCACCTCCCGCCTGTTCTTCCTTCCCTTTGCCGCCTGTGGCGTCCTCTGTCCAGCCGTCCGTATCCTTCTGTGCGGACGCGTCCGCGCCGGATTTGCCATCCGCCGTTCCGGCGCCATCCGCGCCGTCATCTGCGCCGGAATCTTCTCCCGCCGCGTTTCCCTCTTCTGCGTTCCCTTCCTCTGCGTTTTCTTCTTCTGCGTTTTCTTCTTCTGCGTTTTCTTCCGGCTCCTCCGATGTATCGGCGACCAGCACACCGTCCAGATAAATGCCCTCCTCTACGGTGACGCCGCCCGCGCCGTCATAGAAATAGCATTTTCCCTGCCCGTTATAAAATCCGAGCGAGAACTCGCCCTCATACAGCAGCAGGCCATCCGCGCTGTAGAGCTTTCCCTGCCCGTCATAAAGGCCCGCGCGCATTCCGCCCTCATAAATCAGGCGCGACGTCTCCGCGTCATACACGCTGCCGCTGCCCTCATACAGCCCGTCGGCAAACCCGCCCTCATAAATCAGGTTCCCGGTCGCGTTGTCATACAGCTTCCCTTCGCCGCCATAATCCCCGGACAGGAAATCCCCCTCATAAATCAGCATCCCGTCACGGTAGAGCTTCCCGCCGCCTTCTTTTTTCCCTTTTGCGAACGCCCCGTCATAGAGCAGGTTCCCGTCATGGTCATAGAGCCGCCCGGCGCCGTCATACTTCCCGGCGGCAAAAAGGCCGCTGTATTTTACAGCCGGTTTTTCTTTTTCTTCCCCGTCTTCGCCATCCGCGCCGGAAACCGCATAATAGAGCTTTCCCTCCCCTTCGTATCTGCCCGCGGCGAACGCGCCCTGGTAACGCAGGCGGCCATTTTTATAGAGCTTTCCGGCGCCCTCATATTTCCCGGCGGCAAACGTCCCGTCATACACCAGTTCCCCGTTTTCATACGCCTTTCCTTCGCCTTCATACTTTCCGGCGGCAAACGCCCCGTCGTAGACTAATTTTCCTTTTTTATATAATTTTCCTTTGCCCTCATACACGCCCGCGGCAAACGTCCCGTCGTAAACCGGTTTCCCGTTTCTTCCATATAAAATGCCGCTGCCCTCATACAGCCCGTCGGCAAAATCCCCGGCATAGCAGAGCCGGTTCTCCGCATAAAGCTTCCCCGCGCCGCTGTAAACGCCGTCCGCAATCTGCCCGTCATACAAAAGCTCCCCGTTTCCGTCATAGAGCTTCGCATAGCCGGTCACAAAAGCGCCGCCCTGAAACGTGCCGTCATAAATAAGCTGGCCTTCTTTATAATATTTCCCTGCGCCCTCTTTTTGCCCCTGCAGATATGCCCCTTTATAAATCACGCGGTTTTGCGTATCGTATAAAATGCCGTTCCCGTCAAACGCGCCCTGTACAAAGCTGCCCTGATAACGCAGCGCGCCCGTCGCGTAATACAGCTTTCCGGTCCCGTTATACGCGCCCTGCGAAAACTGCCCCTCATAGCGGACATTCCCGCATGCGTCATATAAAATGCCGTTCCCGTCATATTTGTTTTTTACAAATCCGCCCGTATATTTTTCCTGCCCGTTCGGATGGAAGAGCGTGCCCTCGCCCTCGTAGAGCCCGTCCGTAAACGAGCCGCGGTAGACGATATTCCCGTCATAATCGTAGAGCGTGCCCTCGCCCGACACCACGCCCTCGGTCAGCTTTCCCTTAAAAATAACCGTCTTTTTATCCACTTCGCTCAGGAGCTTTACCCGCCCCGAATAATCCGCCACCGCCGCGTCGTTTAAAACCATCGTTTTCGTAAACCATTTTTCCACGATAAACGGATAACCCGTATTCACCAGAAAGACCACCAAAAACATCAGCAGGATTCCGACGACGTATACAAGCTTTTTGGCAATATAGCGGTCGCCGAATACAAAATATTCCTCCATCGAAGACGGCTTTTTGGTTATGTCCTTTACCTCCGCGCGGACGTCCGCACTGACCTTTCCAAACAGCGCGGACAACGCGGTCTTCTGCCGCAGCTTGCGGAGCGCCATCTCAAACGGCGCAAATAAAATATGCTTTATCCGGTTTCCAAACGAACGGAAGGTTCCCGCGTAATTACTCTTAAAATTCATCCTTCATCTCCACCGTCCCGATTTCCTGAAAATGATCGACATAGCCATTGCTCTGGAAGGACAGGTAAATATTGTATGCCATATACAAAAATACCCCCGCGAAAATAAGCGGCAGCAGCCACCGCTTCACCAGCTTATGCAGGCTGCCCGCAAGCTGGCCAAGCCGGTATAAAAAACCCTTTTTTTCTTTCCGGGCGCCCTGCCCCTGCTTTTTGATCTCCGCGCAGGCCAACTCATACCGCCGGTACTGCTCCATGCCGTCAAACTGCTCCATCCCCTGCAGCCATGCAAAATATTCCTCCAGCGGGACGGGCGCCGCGCGCCGCAGCTCGTCGGCAAACAACAGCCGCATCAGGCGCTCCAGCGCCTCTGCAGCCATCGCGCCCGTATAGCTGCCATATCGCTCCGCCTGCTCCAACGTATAGCGGAAGCTCACCGCAAGCGCGTCCGTCACATAAATCTGTTCCGGATCCAGGCAGCGGCAGATAAAATAATACGGCTGCCCCAATAATACCATGCGCTCCAAAACCCGCCTGCCGATCTCCATGCGCTCCTCAATGGAGCAGCCCTGCTCCAATTTCCGCAAAAGCGGCGTCCCCTCTTCGCAGGCAAACACGATATGCAGATCGCCGTCCGCGGTAAACTGTTCTTTTAAGTCCACAAACTTTTTATTATGCGCCTGCTCACAGATAAACCCGAGGATCTGCGCCGTTATCTTTTTATTCCTTACCCGTATTACCGTATACAGCCCGCGGTCCGACCTGCGCCTGCACACATAATGGTCCAGATGCAGGCCGGTATAATAATGCTGCACGACTGCATATGCATCATGATAGGTTTCGATCAACACCTGCTGCCCCTCCCATGCGGCGGTTACGCCTCACGCACAACTACAAAAATTGACGCTTTCACATCCGGATACGCCACGCTCTCCGCTACGACCTCGTACACCCCCGGCGTATTTGGCGCGGTATACAGGCCGTTTTCGCTCATCGTCCCGCCCTGTCCCTGCACGCTCCACACAACGGACGTATCTTCCATATTCGTGCAGACCGCTTCCAGATAGTGGCTCTCCCTGACGGCCAGTTCCAGCACGCCGGGACGGATAAAGATCTTGCGCACCAGCTTCTTTTTCTCTTTTTCTTCCTCCCGCTTTACCGCCAGCCAGTGTACCGTAACGCCGCTCTTTATGGCCGGTTCCCGCAGCCTTGCGCCGATCTGGAACGTCCCGCGCTCCGGAAATGTCCGCACCGCCACCTCAAGCATCACGTCCATATCCGCAAAAATCTCACTGGAGCCATACGTCACCGCGCCGTCCGCTCCCTCCAGCCCCGCCTGCATTGAGACGTTGCCAAGGCCGAGGCCATGCGGGATCTCGTCACTGAGGAAGCGGTCGCCCCGCTGCCCGCCGCCGCTTAGATCCAGCCAGACGCTGCCCTGCGCGAAGCGGACTGCAGGCGGCTGCCCCTGCCCGTTTATGCCTTTTTGCTCCTTTGCGCGCCGCTCCCTCGCCGCAGGGACGCCGCCGCCCTCCATGGTCAGTTGGTGCAGGGCAAAGCTCAGATTCTGGTTCAGGATATACTGCCCGAACGGCAGGTTCTCAATCCGGTCGATCGCGCAGCCGTCGCCGGTGCGCAGCAGATAGATCTTTGCCAGGTACAGCCGCTCCCGGCCGCTGTTTTGCGCCAGGTTTTCCATCGCCGTTTTATAATAGTCCCGCACCATGCAGCTGCGGATGTCCTCCTGTATCAGCCGGATCTGCATCGCGATGGCCCCATCGGACGCCGCAAACTCCCGCGGCTCTTTATTAAAAAACAGCTTCGCGCTTTTTTCTTCCACGTGGACGGACGCAAGCGCGCCCGGCAGATCCGCCGCTTCCACCTCGTACGAGAGCTCATAGCTGCCGGTCTTTTCAAACTGCATTTCATTAAAGTTTACGGCAATGGCGGACTTTCCCTCACAGTCCATATATTCCAGCGCGAGCCGGAAAGAAAACGACAGGTATGTTTTGGAGAGGTTTTCAATAAAGAGGCGAAGCTCCCCCGCGCCTCCCGCCTCCACATATTTTGGCGCAGCCAGCTTGATCTTTACCCCGTCCTGCGCATAAAGCGTCCGCTCCTGTTCATACAGCGCGCTCTGGTCCAGCCGTCCCTGCTCCGGCTCCTCATCCGTCACATACAGGCGGTACGTCTCTCTGATCCGGTTATAAGCCTCCGATTCGTCCGGACGCATGGCATTTCCAGCGATATTATGTACGATCCCGCTCTCCTCTTCCTCATAATCCAGGCACAGGTAAACGTAATCCTTCCCGCTCTCCTCCACGCAGGACGCATACCCTTCCAGGAGCTGCAGCTTGCAGATGACGGGCGCATCCACGACGATCTCCCGCCCCAGCGCGTCGAGCGCAAACCCCTTTTCCACCGAAAGCGTCCGCTCGTCCAGCCTTACGGCATAAAGCCCCGCCACAACGCCGCTCCCCTGTAAAAACCGGTTCAGCATCCGGCGCTTATCATTCCCATAACGCTGCTCCAGCTCAAAATCATCTACGGACAGCAGCTTTCCGTAAAAATATTTATTTCTTTCAAACGGAAAATACTTTGTATTTTTCATTGGCGCTTTTCCTCCTCTCCCAACACCGAAAATGGCAGCATGGACGCACCGTCCAGCGTCAGGCTCCGATACTCGCCCAATACGCTGTTAAGCCCCAGATACGTATGCTCATTTAAAAAAATATAGGGCTTTAAAACAACCAGCTCGGCCTCCATATGCGCAGGCTTTACCTCCCGGATCATTTTCATCAGCGTCCGGTATTCCCGCACCGTCGGCACGCACGCCCCGCGCACAAGCACCTGGAAGCGGTACGGGTCGTTCCCATATAACCTTTCATACAGCTTCCCCTCCGGCTTATCCTTATACGGAAGGAGCTGGAAATGCTCCACCAGATAAACATACGGATCCCCCGTATAGAGCCGCACAAACGCAAGTACGGCATACCTGGTCCCGCGCATCCGGTAAAGCGTTACGGCATGTTTCAGCAGCCTGCGCAGCTGCTCCTGCGTCCACATATAGCTCTCCGCAAGATCCAGCCACCCCGCCAGCCATTCCAGATATTCCTTTCCCGCGCAGTCCACATCCAGGACATACGGGAAATCGGAAATCGCGTCATTCACCGACTCATACATCGTCTGGAAAATCGCCAAAAACCGCTCCATAAAATGGTCCCGGTCGCTGCTCTCATAGATTTCCGGCAGATAGGAGAGCCAGCTGACCGCCGGGAAAAATATCTTTATTTTTTCAATGGCGAGGCGCTGCCCCTCCTGCGGGGCCGTTTCGAGAATAAACCACAGATATCTGCCCTTTACGTCGTGCAACAAAAAATCCGCCGTATTCGTCATCGTCTTTTTTAAGTACGGGCGCAGAATCCGTTTTTTCTCTGACAGCCCCAGACGCCCATCCGCTAAAATATGCCCTAACGCTTCTTCTTTTTCCTTTATCTGACGCACAGGGGAATCCGCCGTATAGACGGAGACCGAAAACGCCGTATTCCCTGTATTTTCCATGCTGCATAAAAACTGATGCCACTGCATATCCGTTTCCCCGCTGTCAAAGATACGGGAGACCAGCGCGCACACGCCGTCCCCTGCGCGAAGCTCCGTCTGCAGCCTGCCCTGCGCAAAATACATCTGTTTTACGGAGCATCTCTGAAAATCCTGCTCCTTATTCAGTACAAAATACGTTCTCTTCCGTCCCATGCGCTCCCCTGCTTTCTGCTCAATCTGTCGATGACATGGACATCGTACAATGAATATTTTTTAATTCGATCACGCCGTTTGGCGGCAGAAGGATATTGCCGTCCCGCGTCCTGACCGCCCTGCCGTCGCGGACGTCCAGCGTGAGGCCGCTGACTGACGCGACGCAGTCCAACCGGTCAACCGCGCCGTAGAGGTCACTGTATACGACCGCCGCCCCGAACTGTTCCTGCAGCGCCGCAAAATACTGTTCCACCATTTTGCAGATCGTTTCCTTTGCACGCAGAAAATGCGGCTTTGCCATGACGTCCAGCGTGACCTCCAGCGAGATGAAGCGGGGCGGCAGCAGCCTGATCTGCGTCCCAAGCATCCGATGCCGCTCCAAATGCGCGAGAATATTTTTCCGATACGCCTCGGACAGTTCCCTGCGCGCCCCCGGAAAACAGGCCGGGCGCACAACGATCGACAGCGCGTTCCCCTCTGCCTCCGGCGCGGGCAGCGCCTTACAGCCCGCGAGCAAAAGCCCCGGCGTCTCCATGACGTGCCGCTCATAGTCCGCACACGTGACCGCCGTTTTGGGACGTTTTAACATCCGCCTTGCGCGCAGAAAACACTCCTCTGCCGTCTCCTCTGCCGTCCCGCCCTCTGCGTCGCTTTCATTTGCCGCCGCAAACGTCCCGTCCGCCGTCTCCCATACCGCGTCCAACGTGCCTCTTGTCACATTCCCCTCCGGCCCTTTGGTCGCGGCAAAAGAGATCAGGTATACCGGCCCCTCCGGAGCCATGCCATGCTCGCAGTCTCCAAAACAGATCCGCGCCCGCCCGGTATCGACCGTAAAATGCTTATCCGCAGGCGCAGACGCGCCAAAATCCCGCACGCGCTTCCAGCGGCAGTAACCGTTTGCGGTTCCGATCTCCGCAACAAGGATCTCCACGCTTTCATACAAAATATCCTCCGACGGCAGCTCCATCTCCTGATACGGCAGCCCCGTCCCAATGCCAAGGCATTTTTGGAAACCCGGCCGCTCCGGATAACTGACCGCCAGCACAGGCAGGCTGCCTGCGTCCTGCCCTTCCTTGCCGGGCGGCAGCGAAAACAGCCATTTTGCGCCCGCCGCCCCTGCCTGCGGATATTTTTCCGACACTGCGACCGGATAATAAATGTCTCCCCGCCGGACATACAGGTCGCCCGCGCCCGTTATGCCCGCGGAAGTCCCGGCGTACGCCACATACCGGTCGCCGACCCGCACAGCCTGCATTTCCTCCGCCTCCGCCCAGGTATCCAGCTGTACGGCCTGCGCCACGTTCATCTGTATCCGCTCTAAGACGGGCGGGACGTCATAATTGCTTTTTACCACGCGGATACGGATAAAATGGGCCCGCTTTCCAAATACGTCCGTCTCTTCCATCTCATAGCTCACCATCAGATACAGCATCCCGCTTTGCAGCATTCCGTACGTATGGTCCTCGACACGCTCGATCTCTCTCCACGCCCCGCCTGTAAAATATTCAAACGCCAGGGAAAAGAGCGGCATATATAACGGCGCATGAAGCGGATTGCGTTTTTTTATCCCGTCCGGAGCTTCCGCAAACCAGAGGCAGATCCCCACCGTCTCTTCCTGCGGCAACGGCCTGTCAAAGCCGATATACCACGCATCCCCGGCGTCCGGCTCTGTGCCGAACACCGGCAGCCTCAAATGGCTCTCCCCGACACAGGTATGTTCGAGCGCTTCTTTTCCATGAAAACAGAACCGGATGCGGCTGTCCGCAATGCACTGCCTGCGCGCCGTCTCAAACGGGACTTCCGCCGTACCGACCGGCGTTCCCTTCGGCAGGCATATGGTCTGCTCCGCGCTGATGTGGATATACGTTTTGGCGGGCTTTCTCCAATACGGGCTGACGCCGAGCAGCTTTAAATAGTTTCTCTTATGCGCGTCCCCGATCTGGTCTAAAAAATACTGCTGCCCTTCCTTCACCCAGGAAAACAGCTCCAGCAGCGTGATCCCCGGATCATGGTAATTAAAATCCGTCCACTCCGGATACAGGCTGACCGCCATATTTTTCGCGTCGTCCATAATATCCTGAAACTGCTCCGTATCCAGTTCATAATCCGCCAGCATCCGCTTCCCCCCGTTCCCTTATGTGTATCACAGTCTCATGCTTCCCGCTGACCGGCAGAATGTATTTCAGCTTCTTTATTTTTTCGAGGTCGGCTTCCCGCCGCTCGGACGCCTCCCCGGCAAACACGCGGATAAAGACATTTTTTACATACAATAACCCCGGGATATCCGTCACCGCATTGCGGATCTGCATCGCATTCGGGAGCGCGCCGATCTTCCAGCCCGTACCGTCAAAATTTCCGCACAACGGGTTTAAAAACTGATCCAGCCGCGCCTGCACCTGTTTTTTCAGCCGGAACACGTCGTCAAAGCCTTCCGCCACTGCCTCAATGCGGACGCGCAGCTCCACCAGCCGCGGCGCGATGACCGAAAACCGCCCCTGTGCGGGCAGCCCCGCATACAGCTTATCTTTCATGTAACGCTCGATCTCCAGCTTTCGACTGTAAAAATCTTCCGCCAGGACAACCAGCGTCACCGCGCCGCTCTTTTTCTGCCCGGTTTCATCATAGCCGCAGAAACATTTCACGCGCTGGATACTGCCGGATGCGTCCATCGCGATCTCCTCAAAGTCGCGCTCCGTCACCGCCATGTTCTGGTGGCGCAGCAGCGCGGCGTTCCGGCGCAGCGCATGGTCCAGGCTTTCCGCATCCTGCCCGCCGGTCAGCGGCTTTGGATTATACACGCCGTTTACAAACCCGACGCTCACGCCGGTCTGCGTCACCGCCCCTGCCGGGACGTTCGTATGGCTGCCGCCGCCCGTACGGTAGCGGACGCGGATATTATCCGTCCGCGCCGCGGGCGGGATCCTGCCCGCCCTGCCGTTTCCAAAACAAATGCTGCCCGTATGCGCGTCCAGCAGAAAATGGCGGTCGTCCCTGCCCGAAGCGAGAAAATCCTCCACCGGCTCCCATTCCACCCATGCGCGCAGAAGCTCCCCGTCCGCGCGGTACTCCGGCTCAATGCGCCGCTCCTTCATCAGCAGCGCGAGCTCTTCTTTTCCCAGGCTTCCCGTCTCATCCACCCAGAGCCGTATCCCAATGATATTGCCCTCCCGCAGCGGGAAGCTCATATGCTCCTGCCAGACTTCCATATGGAAATATTCTGTCTCTATCCCGCTGACCTGGCGGATATGCACCGCATTCATATAAATGCCGCACAGGCATGGCAGCTCCCGCGCCTGCCGCTCCCCCTGCGCCGCCATATCCAAAACGCGCACCCAGTATCTTTCCATCCCGTACAGTGCCTTCTTTGCGAACCGGCCGTTTCCAAGCATGGTGACAATGCCTGTCCCGGAAAAATTTTCCGTCTCATCCACAAGCTCCAATTCGCGCCAGCCGTCCGTTTCGCTCCAGTACTGCCAGGCCAGATTCCGGCGCCTGCGCTTCAGGCGCTTTGTAAAATCAAACAGGATCTTCACCGGTTCGCCGGCCGGCGGGGCGGAAAACCCGAAATACAGCATGTCCTCTTCCTCCGCGACGCCGTAAAACGGATAAAGCTCCTTTGCAAATCCCGCGCCTGCGCCCGCGTGCGCCTGCCACTCCCTGTTATTTTCCATCAGCAGCAGCTGCGGAGCCGCCGGATGCTCCTCATAGGTATAACAGAGGCTCACATAATCCATCACCGGCACGATATAATTGCCGCGCTGCTTATACAGATTATTCACCTTTGTCACCCGCGCCCGTATATAACAGCCCTCCTTTGCATTGATCAAAATCGGCTGCATATCCGCCGGGCAGTAAAACCGCATCGTCTCATACCGCTGTCCCGCCACGCCGTTTTTTACGGAAAAAATATCCCGATAGCCGTCCGTTTCAAATAAAGAAGTCCACCCGCGCCCGTTATAATATTCCCAGACGACCTCCTCCACCGTAATGTCATATTCCCGGTCCGTCCGAAAATCGCTCCGCTTCATGATCCATTCATAGGAAATGCCGGCCGCCTCTTCCGTATCAACCGGAACCTTTGTAAAGGAGAGCTGAAACGCCATCGTAATGACCGCGCCCCTCTTGCGGAAGATCTCATCCGACAGAAAATAAACCTCGCTGTAATCCGAGAGCTGTTCTCCGAACGGGAAAAATTCTTCCTTTGTGACTTCTTCCCCATTTGCATAGACGCCCTCCGGGGCCGTCTTTTCGTTGGACGAGGCAAGCAGCACATGATGGAAACAAAAGGGAGCCTTTCCCCTCACCGCGTTTTTCGCCACGCACTGAATCCAGAAGCTTTCCCGCCCCTGTTCTGTCCGCAGCGCGAACGGCGGATCATTTTTCCCGACAATAAAAACAAGCCGGTCTCCCTCTCTTGTCACAGAGCGGAACGGCGCATACCCGTCCCCGGAGCTGTAAAAAAAGTCCATCTCCGGTATCATTTCCGACGGCAACGGTTCTCCGCGCAGGAAAAAGGAGACGGTAATCCTGCCCGCCCGCGTCAGGGAGAGGACGTCGTCATGGCAGAAGTACAGCTTATGTTCCTGCAGATTTTCCGTCTCCGCGCCAAACGCATACAGCCTTATGCCCTGCCCGCGCAGCCGCCCCGCCTCAAGTCTCTGCAGCCCGATAAAATCGCGCCGCCCCGACACCTGCATCAGGCAGTCGATACGCGCAGGCGTGACAAAGATATCCTCCAGCGTCTCAAAAGAAACCTCTTCCCGCTCCGCTTCCGCGGGCGCAAGGACGCGCATCCCCGCCGCCACTTCCGTTCCCGCCGTCTCCTCGTCCACCGTCTGGAACGCCGCATACCCTTCGGACGGCGCCGCAGGGCGCAGCCCCGCATCGAGCGCATTAAAAAAGGCGACCTGGTTTTTAAACGGCAGGTAATGCATTTTCTTTATCGTGCCGGAGAGCATCTGCCCGTACACCAGCGCGAGCGCGGAGCCGATATCCGGCGCGTCTGCGCCAAACCGCCATTCCGGCGTATACGACGCCGCTTTTTCCTTTATCTGCGCAAGGATATCCCCGATTGTTTCCGATTCCATAGCTTTCCCGCCTTTTCCCTTTCCTGTTATGCATTCGCCCCGAAACCTTCGTTCATATAAAATGGGAATACAAGGTTATACGGATTATTGGTAGAACGCACCGTATAGCTGATCTGGATATTCACACAGCCCTCTCTCGCCTCATCAACGACAAGCGTCACGTCCAGGTCAGTAATCCGCGGCTCCCAGAGGATCAATGCCTCCCGCACCTCGCGCTCCATCATGCTCAGCGTCGTGTAATCCATCGTGTCAAACGCATAGTCATGGACGCCGCACCCAAATTCCGGATTCATGATGCGTTCGCCCTTCCTGGTCATGAGGATAATATAAATCGCTTCCCGGATATCGTCCTCATAGCTGACCGTCTGTATTTTCCCTGTCGCCTGATCCGCCTGGAGCGGGAAATGGAATCCCCGCCCCAAAAAGGCATTGACGTCTTCCTTCACTGCCGTCACCCCGTTAATTGATCTTTACCATGCTGCCCTTGATCTCAAGCATCCCGCTGGCATTTACTTTCAGCGATCCGCTCGCTTTTATCTCCACATTGGAAGTCCCTTCCGCCGTAAGCCCCGCCTGCGCGGACAGCTTTACATTCTGCGCCTGCGCGCTGAAACCGTTCTGCGCTTCGGTTTTTATGTCTTTGCTCTTTATCGACACAGACTGCTCATCGATCGTGACGACCGCGTCCTGGCCAATTTTTAACTCTATTTTTTTCTTTGCGCACACAGAGAGGACGCCCTGCTCACAATCTAACGTAAGCATATTTTCCCCCTGGTCATCCGTAAGCCGGATCAGCTTTTTCTCATCCTCCATATGGATGCCGAGCTTTGCAGGCGTGAGCGCCTCTATTTTTTCCTTTCCCTGTTCTTCGTCAAAGACGACCTCGCAGCCGCCTTTCGTGCGGAACCGTTTGACGGTATTTTTTTCCAGCGCCGTCTCCGGCGGCAGGCTGTTTTTCTGGTCCCACAACGCGCCGAGCACGACCGGGCGGTCTTTCTGCCCCATCTCAAATCCAAGCACAACGCGCTGCCCGACTTCCGGCAGGACATAATTCCCATAGCCGTTTCCGGCATAACCGGTCATGACGCGCACCCAGCCCGTCACGCTCTTTCCGGCTTCCCCTAAAAACATCTCCACCCGGACCATGCCCGGATGCTTTTCGTCCCAGTTTTCCTTTACAATGCCGGTCGTTATGCCGGATATCGTACCGTCCGGGCGCCCCGCGGTATTGCCAAGCAGCGTCATGTGCAGCCTCCCACTTCAAAATTCGTGATAAAATCTTCATTCGTATATACATGTGTGACTTCAGTGATATAATATTTCTTATCAAACAGCGGATCTGCGTTTTCCACTTCCACATACCGCCCCGGCACGATCTCCGGCAGGCCGATCACACTGCCATGGCCGACCGTACTTTTTTCCTGCAGCTGCCTCGCAAGAACCTGCGCCTTTGTCTTTGCCTTTTCCTTTGTATCCGCGTCCGCGTCGGCGATCCGGTACACCGGCGTCTGCGTGAGCAGTTTTTTCTGCGCGGCATTGCCGCTTACGGACGCCGTC
Source organism: uncultured Lachnospiraceae bacterium (assembly GCA_947625875.1). Classification (GTDB taxonomy): domain Bacteria; phylum Bacillota; class Clostridia; order Lachnospirales; family Lachnospiraceae; genus Eubacterium_J. The sequence continues at coordinate 1,963 of CANQQG010000035.1, read as the reverse complement.
CCTGTGATTTTATTTTCGGTCTCGTCTGCGCCGATCACTTCAATATCCAGCTCCCGGTAGCTGTGGGAGACCTGCAAATCGGTAAGCTCCCGCCCGTAGCGCAGCGTCATAATCGGCGCGGTCACTTTTTGTGGCTTCCGGAAATAGGCGACGCCCGCCACGATAAAAAATTCCCGATCCGCCCGCCCTTTCCCGATCAGCTCCTGCGTGACAAATTCATAATCCGTACCGAGCTGCGCCACCGGCGATTCGAGCGCATCGCTCGTCGCATCCGCTTCTATGCTGCACACCGCCGAATAGGGCTGCATGACCTGACGGAAAATATCCGAATAATTCGCGGCCTCGTACAGCAGGTTCTTTTTCCCGGATGTCATCATCAGCCTCCTTGCGTCCATCAGCGTGACGACATACAGCTCCGACTCGCCCAGCTCCACGCCCGCCATTTCCACATAACCCTTAAACACTTTTTCCGTCGCCGACAGATAGCCGAGCTCCACTTCCACGACCGTCCCCGGCAAAAAGGTATTTTTCACATCCGATACAAAGGCGTGCCGCTCTTCTTCATAAAGGTTGGCAAACTTGATCACGACGCTGCCCGCCATATGCAAAGACAGCTTTACCTCGACCCTGTGTACCGTCAGTTTCTTCGTTTTCAGGACATTGAACCCATTCACTTTCACCTGCACAGCCGGTACAATGAAATTTGCATACGTATCCGCAAGCTGTTTATAAGTCACCTTCTGCGTCATCAGATTCGCCATTGCCTTCCGCTCCCTGTCGCCATCTTTTTCCCTGACGGGACTTTCCCGCTATAATGCAGGGACTTTTAATGCCGTTCCCGCCGGAATGTCAAACGGATCCATGATCCCGTTCGCCTTTGCAATCTCGCGCCACTTGCTGATATCGCCATATTCACTGCCCGCTAACCGCCATAAATCCGTTTCCGCCGACACGACGCGGCTTTTCGTGCGGTCCGGCGACTGCAGCGGGATCTTCGACTGCGACACCTCCGGCATCCCGGTCAGGTGCGCGTCCACCTTTGCCTGGACGGGCATCCCGTTTTTATTAAATTTGGTATAGGTCGTCGCCACCTGCTCCACAAATCCGCTGAAGCAGACGGAGCCCCAGACAAACTGCACGACCGGCGGGCGGTGCAGGGACGCGTCCACGTGCACCAGACCCGCAAACTCATTCGTCAGGACGGTAACGTCCGACTCAATGACCGAACCCACCTTTGACAATTCTTTAATGCCGCTCGTGTCAAAGAAAAAACTGATGTCAAGCTGCGGAAGCGCCACGCCGGAATAGACGATAAACGGCTGCTCCTTTTCATCGGAAGAGCTGTACTTCGCCATTTTTGTGATCCGAAACTGCTCCGGATTGAACTGCACATGCAGCTTTTTCCCGCTCTCCGTCTGGAAATACGCCTTATTGGAAAACATTGCCTTTATGCCCATCGTAAGCGATTTTAACGATGATAATAATACCGACATGAGACTGCCGCCTTCTTCCTTTTTATTCTTTTATTTTTTTAATCAAGGCCGCTGCGCATCCGCTCCAAGAGCAGCTCTTCTTTTAGCTGTTCCATCATCCGGCTGCGGTCGGACGCGGTTTTTACCTGCCCCGCCACCGTCTTATGGTATTCATGCATCCGCTCCAGCTCTCTTTGCTGCCCGGTCAGCTTTTCCTCGACCTCCTGCAGCTGCCGCGACTTCAGCCGCAGCTCATTCCTGTAACCGAGCAGATCCTCTTCCAGCCGCCGGAGCAGCCTTTTTTGCTCCTGTTCTTCCGGCTGGTGATCCGCCGGCTCTGCCTCCTTCTCAGAAGCAGGGCTGGTCGGCTTTTCCAATAACACAAGCTGGCCGGAACCGGACATGGCCTGCGCCGCCGCAGGCGGCCTTGTAAAATCGGCATAGCGATTGCCCAACAGCGGTGCGCCGCGCTCCCCGCCATGCGCCGGTTC
>CANQQG010000034.1 GCA_947625875.1 uncultured Lachnospiraceae bacterium | reverse complement strand
ATTTTATGTATTGCTTTGGATAAAAAATTTGAAGACTTATTTTTCTTTTGATTTGCAAAAACAGCTTTTATTGCGTAATATTCCCAAAATTGGTTGCCAAATAACCGGGATTTGCTATAATAAATGCGTGGCAACCTTTTAGCATCACAAAATCAGCAAGCCATAATAAATGATGTAATTGATGTAAAAACGGTTGCGTATTTGCATAAAGTTGTATTGACTTTCTGCCTTATGCTTGCTAAAATAATAGCACAAGGAAAGTTTACCACTGACCGATATGTGGTATATAAATGGTCGGGTTGAAAGTTTACCGCTGACCAATATGCGGTATATAAGTGGTTGGGTTGAAAGTATAGTCCTTCGCCGTAAGGCGGAGGATTTTTCTGTAATGAGGACAGACCACATTATTACTGCTTTGAAGATTTCAGTACCGGAACATACTGGATGATACCGCTGTCAGGCCGCCTTGACAAATACAGACGGATTATGGAGAAAAAAGAAAAAGCCAAAAAACCTTGCGATATTCTTCATATTGTCAAACTGGACGATAATAGGGAGAGCGCATTTCTGATACAGGATATGTTTCCCATAACGGAGGAGTACATAGAGCGCGAATACACGATCGCCGGAAATCATCTGATGTTGACGAGTGAACATACTGCCAGAGAGATTGAGCAAAAGGCGAGAAAAGTCATGGGTATGTTGAAGCGCGGCATCAAATTTACGCCAACGCAGCCGGATGTTATGGCAATATTAGAAAAATTGAGGGAAAACAGATAAATTCCCTTGGCAGTGTGATCATTATTTTCAATATTGTAGGAATACTTTCCATATATGTGAAGGAAAATTCTCCATTCCCTTCACATATGTGGAAAAGGGGCCGCCGCACATTCCGCGCGGCAGCCCCTTTTTTCCAAAGCCCCTGTAACAAACTTCTTTACGCCATGCCATTTACCGTCTTATATTTATAAAGCATCTCCGCATGGTTCTGTTCTTCGATCTGGATATCCGCGAGCAGCTTGCGCAGGCCCGCATCCGCAAACTTAAAGACATTGGTATTATATTCAGAGGAAACCATTTTTTCCGTACCGATACAGTCCGTTGCAAGGAAGCAGTCGTTTTTCTTATCATCGGTTTCCCCAAGCGAGGTGTACGTCGCCTTCGGCTGATAATCCCTGCCGGCGGTATCGTTGCAGTTGCAGTCCGGCACTGCCCCGTTCAACACCTTGCCGAGCGACTGGTAATGCTGTTCCTCATCCTGCTCAAGCCTCTGGAACAGCTCCTTTAATACCGTATCCTTTGCTTCGCCGCTGTATCTCCGGTATTTTTCAATACAGCTCTGCTCCTGTGTCTGTAAATCTTTGATCGCCGTTGTCTCTTTGTCTGTCAAGATCATGCTTTCTACCCCTTTCTTTTTTCTATCCTTTGAGATGAAAATATTATGTGAAAGAGGCGGATTTTTTATACAGATCTCTCCAAAAAAACTTTAACTCAGACGACCTTCATGCTCTTCAGATATCCCGTATCCCGTTTTGTAAGCCTGCTTTTATACACTTTCACATAACGGTTCAGCACGTTAAAGACCGCTTTTTTCTCAATTCCGAAAAATACTTTTACCCCGATTTTCGTATTTTTCCCTTTGATGATGATCTTGCCAAGCGCCGTCCCCGCAAATGCGCGCTCATGCAGCGCCGTTACTTTTGCCGGGATAGAAACGCTCTTTAATCCCGCATATTGGAACGCGCCTGTGCCGATATCCTCCAAAGCAGACGGCAGTTTGATTTTGTTCAGGCTCCGGCAGTTGTAAAATGCGCCTTTCTCAATCTTCTTCACACTGTCCGGCAGAGATACCGATTTTAACGCGGTGCAGCCCTCAAACATAAAAGTATCTATTTTTTCCACCGGCCATGCGATCACCGCCGTCTCCAGAGCCGTACAACCCTCAAACGCCTTGCGGTCAATGGAAAAATAGCGGTCGACGTTTTTGGTGGAAAGCGTAATATTTTTCAAAGACGTACAATACGCAAACGCCTGCCGGTCGAGCGACGTGACCGTATCCGGCAGATTCAGCTCCGTAAGGGAACTGCAGCCCTTAAACGCAAAATCCCCGATCTGTGCCGTTTCCTCCGGCCAGACAACCGTTTTCAGCGAACGGCAGCCCTCAAACATTGACATTCCAATCGTACGGAGCTTCTTCGGGAGCTTTACCTCTTTTAAGCCCGTACAGCCATAGAAAACACCGTAATCATGGCGCGGCTCGCCCATCTCCGTCACGCTGTCCGGTATCGCAATGCGCTCTAAGGACGTGCAGCCGGAAAATGTATAGCCGCCAAGGTATTCCAGCCCTTCCGGCAGCTCAATGTCCTTTAAGGACGTGCAGGCGGAAAACGTTGAACCGGCTATATAAGTCAGGCCCTTCCCCAGCGTCACATCCCGCAGGGATGTACATTCCCTGAATATATCGCTGCCCAGATACGTCATTTTATCCGGAATCCGGATCTGCTGCAGGGACGTACATTCCGCAAAAGCACTGTTGCAGATCTTTTCGAGGCTGTCCGGCAGATTGATCTCTTTCAGGCTTGCGCACAATGCAAATGTCCCGGAGATCAGCCACTTGTTTACCTCGCTATGGGTTGATTCGGCAAGCTCCCTGACATTGGCCCCCATTTCTACGGTTGTAAGGTTTGCGCATCTTGCAAACCCGCCGACGCGCGTGACACTGTCCGGTATCACGACTTTTTTGAGCGTTTCATTCATAAAGAAACAGTTTTCGCCAATCTCAACCACCGGCACGCCGTCCAGCTCCTCCGGTATTACGACCTCCTGCGCGTCCCCTAAATATTCTACCAGCAGCATACCGCTCCCATAATCGTTCGTAATCTGCCGATAACGGTACTCCCCGTTATTTGCCGCATACGCAGGAAGCGCCCGCGCGCAGAATGCGATCACGCAAGCCGTTAAAAATACCCAGAAATATTTTTTCATTTCCCACATCTCCTTTATTCATTTATTAAGGCAGCCTTTGAGTTTCTGCCCATATAACATAATACGAGTGCGGGCATATCATTTTTATGGTAAAAACCGCATTTCAATTGGAAAATACCGGCACATCCTTTATTTTTTCCTGATATTTCCGTCACTATTTGCGGTAGTGGCGGCTGTTTCTTTCCCTGCATTCTCTAATTCTATAAAAAACTGCTGCCGGACGACCCTTCCCCGTCGCCTGACAGCAGTTTCCATCATTTAAGCATCCGCCTCAGCCGGCGCTTCCATCTGCTTCTTATACTCCTCCAGTATAATGTTCTGCAGCCGGTCACGCGTGTCCGAATTGATCGGATGCGCGATATCCCGAAATTCCCCGTCCGAAGCCTTCCTGCTTGGCATTGCTATAAATAACCCCTTTACACCCTCAATCACTTTAATATCATGCACAACGAATTCATTGTCGATCGTGATAGATACGACAGCTCTCATCTTGCCTTCTTTTTCCACCTTACGAACGCGTACATCCGTTATCTGCATCATCCTCTCCCCTTTCTTCTCCTAAAAAAGAACTTTATCCATATCATAAGCCATATCTTGCATTGTTTTCCTCCACAACTACTTTCACGCCGCCATCGCCGCTGTAATACGTGTTCGCTTTGAGCGTACCCCTGCTCTCAACGATGCAATTCTCGATATGCGTATTATCCCCGATGTAAACCTCATTCAGGATAATGGAATTTTTGATAACACAGTTTTTGCCTACAAACACTTCCTTAAACAGGATGGAATTTTCCACCTTGCTGTTTATGATGCATCCGCTCGAAATCAGGCTGTTATGGACGTCCGACCCCGCATTATATTTTGCCGGCGGAAGGTCGTCCACCTTTGAATAAATATGCGGATAATCCCGGAAAAAGAACTTGCGCACTTCCGGTTTCAGGAAATCCATATTCGTCTGATAATAAGAATCCACCGTAGAAATATTGCTCCAGTAACCCTCCAGCTTATATCCAAAAATACGCTTGAGATTCTTATACCGGATCAAAATGTCTGTAACAAAATCATTTCGATTTTCCTGCGCACAATGTTCCAGCAGGTCAATCAGCTGCCTCCTGCGGATTACATAGATCCCGGTCGAGATCGTATTGGAACGCGCCACCATCGGCTTTTCCTCAAACTCTACGATCCTTGAGTCCTCGTTCATCCGGACAACCCCATACCGGCTGACATCCTCCGACATATCCATATCCTTGACAACGACTGTGATATCAGCCTTTTTCTCAATATGGTAATCCAGGATCTTATTATAATCAACCTTATAAACACAGTCGCCGCTCGTAATGATCACGTACGGCTCATGGCACCGTTTCAGGAAACCAATATTCTGGTACATGGCGTCCGCCGTACCGCGGTACCACCAGCTGTTATCAGCCGTAACAGTCGGTGTAAATACATACAGGCCGCCCTGCTTCCTGCCAAAATCCCACCATTTTGAGGAGCTCAGATGCTCATTTAAAGAACGCGCGTTGTACTGCGTCAGCACCGCCACCTTCTGGATCTGGGAATTGGTCATATTGCTCAGCGCGAAATCAATGCAGCGGAAGCTGCCGCCTACCGGCATGGCAGCGATCGCCCGCTTGTTCGACAATGCCTGCATACGGTTGTTATTGCCGCCTGCCAAAATCAGCCCTAATGCCTTCATGCCATCTCACCTGCCTTTATAATAGAATCTCCGCTTGCAAGCAGCCCGCCCGGATAATCTTCCTCCGTTGTCTCGCCGACGATCGCCGTATTCCTTCCGATCCTTACATTCGGAGGGATCACCGAGGCTTCGCCTATCGTAACAAGGTCAGATGCATACACCTTCGGATTGAACGTGCTCGGCGCATATTCGCCCACGCCGATCTGCGCGCCGTCCCCGATCTTCGTATTTTCCGCAATAATCCCTTTATCAATGATCACGTTGTCCCCGATCACAACATCCTGCATGATAATGGAATTGCGCACAACCGAGCCTTTTCCAACCGTAACGCCCGCGCCGATCACAGAGCAGGACACTTCGCCGTATATCTCGCTCCCCTCGCCGATCAGGCTTTTCTCAACCACCGCATCCGCCGCGACAAACTGCGGCTCGATGATATCGCATTTCGTATAGATCTTCCAGTATTTCTCATACAGGTTGAACTCCGGTATCAGGTCGATCAGCTCCATATTCGCTTCCCAGTAGGAACTGAGCGTGCCCACGTCCTTCCAGTAACCGTTATATTCATAAGCAAACATACGGGCCCCCCGCTCGTGCAGATAAGGGATAATATGTTTGCCAAAATCGCACTTGCTCTGGTCTTTTAACGCCACAAGCGCTTCTTTGAGCACCTTCCATGAGAATATGTAGATGCCCATGGAAGCAAGGTTGCTCCTCGGATGCTCCGGCTTCTCCTCAAACTCCTGGATCCGCTTATTTTCATCCGTTATCACAACGCCGAACCTGCTCGCCTCCTCGATCGGAACCGGCATGGCGGCGATCGTGACGTCCGCCTGATTCGCCTTGTGGAAATCAAGCATTACTTCATAATCCATTTTGTAAATATGGTCGCCGGATAAGATCAGCACATATTCCGGATTGTAGCTTTCCATATAATTCAGGTTCTGGAAGATCGCGTTCGCAGTACCCGTATACCATTCGCTGTTATCGCTTCTTTCATACGGCGGCAGAACCGTAACGCCCCCGTTGTTCCTGTCTAAGTCCCATGGAATGCCGATACCGATATGCGTATTCAGACGCAGCGGCTGATACTGCGTCAGCACGCCGACGGTGTCTATCCCGGAATTGATGCAGTTGCTGAGCGGGAAATCAATAATGCGGTACTTTCCGCCAAAAGCCACTGCCGGCTTGGCCACTGTTGAAGTAAGGACTCCAAGCCGGCTTCCCTGCCCGCCGGCCAACAGCATGGCAATCATTTCTTTACAAACCACTTTTGCTCACCTCTTGTCATAATTATTCGCTCATGTTGTACAATAAGTATATCATACCCGCATTTAAATGTACATTATTTTTCACAATTTTTTTTCGTATTAAGCGATTTTTTTGTCATATTAAACAAATTTTTTGGTTTTTTCTTGGAAAACGACAAATGAGAAGATTGCAAAATATCAGGATATGTTTATAATAAAGCATAGGATAAACCATCAAAAATATAAATTACGGAGTAAAAGCTATGTATCAGATTGATTTTCAGCAGCCATGCCACGTCCATTTCATCGGCATCGGCGGCATCAGCATGAGCGGGCTGGCGGAAATCCTGCTCGAAGAACATTTCACCGTCTCCGGTTCAGACTCCGGGGCTTCGGACCTCACCAGGGCGCTGGAGGCTTCCGGCGCCGCCATCTCCTACGGACAGCGCGCGGACAATATCAAAGACGGTACGGATCTCGTCGTTTATACGGCGGCGATCCGCGAAGACAATCCGGAATACCGGGCCGCCGCGGAAAAAGGCCTCCCGATGCTTTCGCGCGCGGAGCTGCTCGGGCAGATCATGCGCAACTACAAAGAGGCTGTGGCTGTGGCGGGGACACATGGGAAAACGACGACGACCTCCATGCTCACCCAGATCCTTCTGGACGCGGGGACAGACCCAACCATATCCGTCGGCGGCATACTGCCCGCCATCAACGGAAATATCCGCGTCGGACACTCGGACTTTTTTGTGACGGAAGCCTGCGAATACACAAACAGTTTTCTGCATTTTTATCCAAAGTACAGCATAATCTTAAATATCGAGGAAGACCACATGGACTTCTTCAAAGACCTGGAGGATATCCGCAGCTCCTTCCGCCGGTTCGCCGCCCTGACGGAAAAAGACGGGGCCGTTATCATAAACGGGGAGATCGAAGGCCGCGATGCGCTTTTAAAGGACATTCCCGCAAAAATCCTCACGTACGGGCCCGACGCCTCCAACGACTACTATGCGGAAAACATCACGTACGACAGCCGCGGCTGCGCACAGTTTGACCTCATGCACAAAGGCAGCGTGATCTGCGCCATAAAGCTGAACGTGCCCGGCCTGCACAATGTCAGCAACGCGCTCGCCGCCGCCGTACTCGCCCTGCAGCTTCCGGCCGTCCCGACCGCTTCGATCGCCGCCGGGCTCTCGGCATTTACGGGAACCGACCGCCGCTTCCAGTTCAAAGGGGACTTCAACGGCGTTACGGTCATTGACGATTATGCGCACCACCCGACAGAGATCGCCGCTACGCTCGCCGCCGCGGCTGCCCGCCCGCACAACCGCATCGTATGCGTCTTCCAGCCGCATACATATTCCCGCACGAAAGCATTTTTAGACGGCTTTGTGGACGCGCTCGCCGCCGCGGACGTCGTTGTGCTCGCCGACATCTACGCGGCAAGGGAGACGGACGACCTGGGCGTAAGCGCGCGCGACATCGCGGAAAAGCTGCGGGAAAAAGGCGTGGAGAGCTATTATTTCCCTTCTTTTGAAGAAATCGAAAAATTTTTACTGGAAAAAACTGTAAACGGCGACCTGTTGATAACTATGGGGGCAGGAAACGTTGTAACTATCGGCGAAGAGCTTCTCAAACGGTAGTTATCCACATTATCCACATTTAATTGTGCAAAAACCGCATTTTTAAATGTGGATTTTTTGTGATTATCCACATGGTTTTGCTTTTTATAAAAAACTTGCATTTAACAGGGTTTTCCTGTTAAATATAATTTTAACTTCACCCTTTTCCACGTTATCCACATTTTCCACAAACCGCCTTATCCCTTGATTTTAGCGGCTTTGTGAAAAAAAATGTACTTCTCAACACGCAAATCCTGTGCTATAATTCTGTGCAATGAGAGAGGTATATGGAAATGGCTGACATATTTTTAAAACGCGGCGGCGAACCGGCCGCAACATACGTACCAAATATTTTTATCGACGAGTACATGGCGCAGGCGAACGGGGAATTTGTAAAGATCTACCTGTATCTGCTGCGCTGCATGGGCGATACGGGCGGGGCGCCCCTGTCCATCTCCGATATGGCGGACAGGTTTGACCACACAGAAAAAGACGTCAAGCGCGCCTTGAAATATTGGGAGAAAATGCATCTGCTCCGCCTTGAATTTAACGAAAAGGAAGAGCTGGCGGGCATCTGCCTGCTTGACTCCCCCGCCATGCACGACGCGCCGGACGAGCCCGGCCCGAAGCCGCGCACGACGGACGCGGACGCTTCACAGGCGGCGCCCGCGCGGGAAGCGGAAACGGCGCGCAGGGAATACACGCCGGACGAGCTGATGCAGTTTGAGGAAGACGACGCCGTCCAGGAGCTTTTATTTGTCGCCGAGCGCTATCTCGGCCACACCTTAAACAACACCGAGATCCAGACGATCCTCTACTGGTTTGACCGCCTGCATTTTTCACAGGATCTGATCGAGTCGCTGATCGAGCAGTGTGTCGCGAAAGGCCACAGCAGCGTCCGCTATATGGATAAGATCGCGCTTTCATGGGCGGAACAGGACATTCATACGCTCGCGCAGGCAAACGAGGAGTCGGACAGGCACAGCAGCGCCGTCCACACCGTTATCCGTTCCTTCGGGATCTCCGGCAGGAACCTTGTAGATTACGAATTAGCGTATGTCAGGAAATGGGCCGGGGAAATGGGCTTTTCAGACGAGATCATCGCGTCCGCCTGCCAGCGCACGATACGCAGCGCGCACCGCATCAGCTTTGAATACGCCGATACGATCCTGGGCAGCTGGAAAAAACAGAATGTATGCTCCTTAAAGGATATCGAACTGCTTGACGCCCAGTACCAGGAGGCGCAGAAAAACGCCGCGGGCAAAACGGCTTCCCGGCGGACGGCGAAAGGGACGACCGTAAACCGTTTTTCCGGCTTTCCGCAGCGCACGTATGACTTTGAAGAACTGGAAAAAGAACTTCTGACCAGATAACGGAGAACACGCCATGCCATTGACAAATTCACAATATGACGAAATACAGCGGCAGTATGACGCCAGGCAGCTCCGAAACCGCCGCATCGTCGAACAGCGGCGCGCAAAGCTTTTTGCCGAACATCCGCGCTTAAAAGAGCTGGAAGGGCTGATTTCCTCCGCAAGCGTCACACAGGCAAAAAAACTTCTGGACGGGGATGCGGGCGCGCTGCAGGCTCTGCACAGCCAGCTGGAAGATTACCGCGCGGAGCGGGAGCGGATCCTCTCTTCCATCGGACTGGACATGCATTGCCTCGAACCGCCATATGCCTGCCCGGACTGCCGGGATACCGGCTATATCAACGGCAGACGGTGCCACTGCTTTGAACAGGCGGCGATCGACCTGGTCTATACGCAGTCAAACATCCGCAGCATTTTAGAAGAAGAGAACTTTGCGCACTTTACGTTTTCCTGCTATCCGGACGCGCCCAAAAACCCGCAGACCGGGCTGTCCGCGAGAGAAACGGCGCAAAAGGCGGTACAGGACGCGCTTGCATTTATCAAAAATTTTGACACACAGTTTGACAACCTGTTCCTGTACGGGGATACCGGGACGGGAAAGACGTTTTTATCCAACTGCATTGCAAAAGAGCTGCTCGATACGGGGCATTCGGTTATTTATTTTACGGCTTTCCAGCTCTTTGACATTCTGGAGAAAAACAAGTTCCAAAAAGATATGGACGCGGCGGACTCCCTGCAGCATATTTTTGACTGCGACTTACTGATCATTGACGACCTGGGAACCGAGCTCTCCAACACCTTTACCGTTTCACAGCTGTTTTTGTGCTTAAATGAGCGGATCCTGCGCAAGAAGTCAACCGTTATATCGACAAATCTGGGAATTAACCAGCTCCACGACACGTATTCCGAGCGGATTTTTTCCCGTATTTTAAGCAACTATACAATGATAAAACTTTTTGGAGACGACATCCGTTTCAAGAAAAAAACAAATCTTTAATATGGAGGACACATCATGCCAAGTAATGAACATTCGTTTGACGCGATTCCGGTCGGACCGCTTGGGCTGATCCCAATGTCAAACTGCTCCGCTTTGGGAGAAAAAGTAAACCAGTATCTTGTAAAATGGCGCCATGCGCGTCAGTCGGAACATACGGAAACGCTTGTTTTCAAAGGTTTTGAGCGTGATACTTACATCGTAAACGTGCAGACGCCGCGCTTTGGCACCGGCGAGGCGAAAGGCTTCATTACCGAATCCATCCGCGGCTATGACCTGTATATCATGGTGGACGTGACAAATTACAGCGAGACTTACACCGTATGCGGCCACACGAACCACAAATCACCGGACGACCATTATGCGGACTTAAAACGCATTATCGCGGCCGCGGGCGGCAAGGCGCGCCGCATTACGGTCATCATGCCGTTTTTATACGAGAGCCGCCAGCACCGCCGCACAGGACGCGAATCCATGGACTGTGCGCTCATGCTGCAGGAGCTCACAAATATGGGCGTAGACAATATCATTACATTTGACGCGCATGACCCGCGCGTACAGAACGCGATCCCGTTATACGGCTTTGAGACGATCCAGCCCGCCTATCAGTTTGTAAAAGGGCTGTGCGGCAATGTGCCGGACTTAAAGCTGGATGCGGACCACACCATGATGATCAGCCCGGACGAAGGCGCCACCGGACGCGCGGTATACCTTGCAAGCGTGCTTGGCATCAATATCGGCATGTTTTATAAACGCCGCGATTACAGCCGCATCGTGGACGGGCGCAACCCGATCATCGCGCATGAGTTCTTAGGCGCTTCCGTCGAAGGGAAAGACGTGATGATCATTGACGACATGATCTCCTCCGGCGACAGCATGATCGACGTCGCGACCGAATTAAAACAGCGCAAAGCAAACCGTATCTTTGTAGTCGCCACCTTCGGCCTGTTTACAAACGGGCTGGAAAAATTCGACAAGGCGGTAGAAGACGGCGTCATTTACCGCGTCGTCACCACCAACCTTATCTATCAGCCGCCGGAATTACTGAGCAAGCCATATTACATCAACTGTGATATGAGCAAATATATCGCTTACATTGTAGATACCTTAAACCACGATTCCTCGATCAGCGACCTGTTAAACCCATACGACCGCATTAAGAGCCTTGTGGAACGATACAACAAAGAGAGGGCGGATTAACCGGATACAGCAAACGGGCAGGGAAAATTCCCTGCCCGCCCTGCGCAAAAAACGGAAAGCCGATAAGTGCGGCTTTCCGTTTTTTCCGGATCAATATAAATCAACATCCTTGCTGATCTTTTCATTCAATACATAATACGCTTTTCCCTCTTCCGGTTTCATATATATCCTTAAGGACTTGATCGATGACGCTCTGTGCCCTTCTGCAACATACGCAGCCTTTATACGCTCAATAACCAACGCTTCTGAAGCTGTATTGCCCTGAAACTCTACAAAAACTTCCGGCTTCAGCTCCGGCTTTTCCGTTTTTTCTTTCTTTACGCCCGGCCGCCTTCCCGGTCCCCTTTTTACAGGTTTTTCCTCTGCCGCAACCGTTTTTTCCGGCGCCGCTTTTTCGGTTTTTTCCTCTTTTGCTTCGATCACTGCATCCGCCGCCTTTGTATCTGTCCCGGGCTTCTTTACTTCTGCTGTTACTGTTACTGTTTCCAATTCCTTTGTTTCTGCTGCTTTGTTCGTACTCCCAGCGTTCATCTCCTCAGACCTCCTACTTATTCAATCACATACTAAAAATTTTTCCATTGCCAACAATGCTTCTTTTTCATCATCCCCGTCAGTTATAATATTAACGCTCATACCCTTTGACGGATTAAAAGCCATGATCCCCATAATGCTTTTTGCGTTGATCTTACGGTTGTTATTTTCAAACGTAATGTTACTGTCAAACTGACAGGCCATCTGAACAAGCTCCGCCATCGGATTATCATGCCCTTTCGTTACATTTGAAACAATGATTTCTTTATTACTCATAATTCTCTTTCTCACTTCCTTAAAAAATAGAATATATAAGTTCATCTCATAATATAATCCATACATCAGGCATTTACAAGCTTTTTTTTCAATTCTGTTAAAAACTCACGAATGACTAAAAAATCATGATTGAATTTTATGCACTTTTTCGTACAGGCATATGTAATATTCAAACTACTTCCCGTTTTCCCTGCGTTCTTTCTCCAGGATCTTCTGAAAATCAGCCACATCCTTTGCAATCTCCCCGCTCAGCGCCAGAAGGCAGATCAGGTTTGGAACCGCCATCAGGGCGTTTGCGATATCCGAAAAATTCCACACGATCTGCAGCGCCGTCGTCGAGCCGACATATGCCACAAGCGAAAAGAAAATGCGGTAGACCATGTTATATTTATGCGTCCCCAAAAGATATTCAAACGCTTTTTCCCCATGATACTCCCAGCCTAAAATCGTGGAAAAGGCAAACAGCGCAATCCCGACAGACACGATAACGCCGCCGCCCGCGCCCAGCGTTGTCTTAAACGCTTCGATCGTAAGCGCAGACCCTTCCACCAGCTCGCCGTCCGCGCCCGTCATGCCCAATACGCCGGAAGAGGCGATGCACAGCCCGGTGATCGTGCAGACGACGATCGTATCCCAGAATGTCCCTGTCATATTGATATAGCCCTGGCGCACCGGATGGTCCGTCGTCGCGGAAGCCGCCGTAATCGCCGCGGAACCCATGCCCGCCTCATTGGAAAAAACGCCGCGGGCGACGCCAAAACGCAGCGCGTTCATCATAGACGCCGTAATCGTTCCGCACAGGCCGCCGCCGACCGCCTCAGGGGAAAACGCCATTTTAAAGATCATGGCGAGCCCGGCAGGCAGGTTTTCGATATTTCCGATGATCACGATAATGCCGCCGATCATATAAAAGACCGCCATACATGGGACAACGACCGAGGAAACTTTTGAGATCGACTGAATCCCGCCGACAATAATCCAAAGCGCCAGAACCGTAATAACAATGCCCGTCACCTGCGGCTGCACATGAAACGTCGCCTCCATCGCCTTCGATATGGAATTGGCCTGCGTCAGGTTGCCGATGCCAAATGACGCGATTACGGCAAACAGCGCGAACAGCCAGCCCAAAACCGCGCCAAACGTTTTATTTTTAAACGCCTTTTTCATCGTATACATCGGTCCGCCGGACATCTCGCCGTTTTCATTCCGCTCGCGGTACTTAATGGCAAGCATACACTCGCTGAATTTTGACGTCAATCCAAAACAGGCGGAAATCCACATCCACACGAGCGCGCCCGGGCCGCCGGATACCATGGCTGTCGCAACGCCTACGATATTTCCCGTGCCGATCGTCGCCGCAAGCGCGGTCGTCAGCGCCGCAAACGGCGAAACGTCCCCTTCCCCGCGCGTCTTTGTCCTCGCTTCCCTGCTCAATGTGCTTTTGATCGCATACGGAAGGTTCCGCCAGGTGCGGAATTTGAGCCGCACCGTCAGGAAAATGCCCGTCCCGACCAGCAGGACCAGCATCACAGGCCCCCATACAAAATCATCCGCCACTTTTAAAATGTCACCGAAACTCATCTTTTTTTCTCTTTTTTCTTTCTCCTCTTCTTTTTATGTGTACGCAGCCTGTCAGCTGGATATGTTTACAGTACGGCCAGGAATCTTCCCCCCGCCTGCTGAAACATCGTATTCGCATCTTCTATGCTCTCATGCCGTTCTCCGCCAGTCAGCGGATCATACAGCCATACATTTGCGGAATCATATCCGGTCACAAGCGCCGCCCGGTCGGTATCCACCGCGGCAAACACCGGCGTCCCCTGGTTAATATAATAAAAGATCTGCTCCACGCTGCAGCCTGATAAGTCAAGTATTTTCTTATCCGGCAACAGAGAATCCAAAATCTCCTGCGGTGAATCCCCTTTCTCCAACAGCTCGCCCACATGGACTTCCACGCCGTTGCTCTTTAACATCGCGCTTAAACACTGCGCGATCGTATTCCCTCCTTCGTCCGAGCCGGAGACTTCCACATTCAGCGGCTGCTGCGCCGTTTTTCTGGCGCGTTTCCAGATATAGCTCTGCTGTGCGTCCACAACGACGCCCATTGCTTCATCCGCCGCGCGTATGGCGGCTGAAAGATCCTCCGTCGCCAGCTGCACATGCCCTTTCGCATAGGCATAATATCCCGCCTGCAGTTCACCGCTTTTTAACGCCGCCTCTTTTGTATCGTTTTCCATGATAAGCTTCGCGGCAATATAGACAGGCTCCGTCTCTGATTCCGGCACAGGAGCCGCCAGCGTAAGCTGCACCTGCGTCTGCTTTACATCTGTGACCGTTGTATGAATGACCTCCTGCGCTTCCTCTTCCTGATTGCGGTTTACGATCGAATCCTGCTGCGCTGGCTGGTATCCGCCGTCCGCGGCCGTAAGCCGGTTGATGGTCAGCACGCCGTCGGCAAACTCCACACGGTCAATATAATAGCCTTTTTTATGGTACTCTTTCAATACGCTCATATCCGCAGGCCGTATGATCCGCAGGCTGTACATCGGGCTCTGCTCCACGCCCGCCGCGCTTGTGCGCCTGTGCTTATCCGCGGCGACGCCGTATACAAAATCTTCCTGCAAAAACCCGAGTATCCGGAACGACAGCCCCTCTTTGGCGCGGATCACGTCACGTTTCTGCGTTTCCAGATCCATAACCGTAATCTCTTCGGCTTCTCTGCCGTCCCCCTTTGTGCGCCATACGATATACCGGTTTGAGGCCGACGCGGCATATGTGCCTTCCGTCATCGAAGACGCCAGCTCTTTCACCTCCAGCGTTGGCAGGTCAACCTGATAGATCGTCCCGTTTAAAAACAGGTACAGCACATCATCCGCATTTTTATACAGCAGCGCGCCAAGCTCTGACCGCAACACTTCATAGGACTTGTCAAACGCCGCAAACATCAGCTCCTCGTTCATATTCGTCACACCGTCATAATGCATGACGCTGATGCCTGTCCTGCCCTCATGCCGCCCGCGGTTCATATAGCCATAAACGACATAATCAATACTGCCGGATTCGTCCACCGCCAGTATGCGGATCCCATGCTGCATCAGATTTTCACGCGCGTCAATCCCCTCGCGCCCGCGGAAACTGAACACCGACGCGATCCGGTCCGACGCCTGGTTATAACTCCACAGGTCGCCCTCCTGCACAAAACACGTGACCGTCCCCGCCTCGTTCTGCAGATACTCCACGTCCGCAGAGCGGATCCCGAGCTGCAGATACGTATCATACAGGAAATGATTCTCCGCCCGGAAAATGCGGTTCATCGTCCGCTCAAAGTTTAACAGGTACATACGCTCGTCCGTATACCGCACGCGGTAATATTCTTCTATATTATAATATTCCTGCCCGCCGTCCGGGGTATTTGCCGTGACGACATAATTTAACACGACCACATTATAAGAGCTGTTCATCTCCTTCACCGAAGGAACCGGCGCCGTCAGCCTGCTGCATTCCAGGTCGCCCCAGCCCGCCTGTCCCAGACTGGAATGGATCGTCACCGTCTGCAGTGTGGAATTATCCCCCTCTTCATTCGCCTCCCAATAAGAGGACAGCGCGTCCTGCGTCTCCGAAAAGGTAATGTCATTGACCATTTCCGCAAACTCCACGCATTCCGTCACATGGTATTCCTGCGCCTCTTCAATCCGCGTATAATAATAGCAGGTCTCCCCGTCCTGTTCCAGCTTCAGGATCAAAATGTATTCTTTGCCCTGCTCCAGCAGGTTCTGCACCGGAATGTCCGTCTGTATCAGGCCGTCCTCTTCCTGAAACGCCGCCGCATTCCCGTCCGAAACCAGTCTCTCCCCGTCCATGCTGCGGATCTCAAACGAGATGGCGTCCACGCGGCTGCCATAAGTCTTTACCTGTATCGGGATCTCCTCGTCGTCCGAAACGGGCGTTATCGTATCCCGCATTCCCGTCGCGTCCATTTTTTCCGTATACCCGTACAGCTCGTTGATCCGGAGGTCCCCGCTGCAAAGCGTGACAACCGGCAGCTTTGCAGCCGCCATCTCCGTCGTCATATCTTCCTGGCTCTCGTACATAAACCTGTTAAACAGTATCAGTGACGCCGTAAAGGCAATTATCAGCGTCAATGCTTTGATCAGTCCTTTTTTCATCTGTCCTGTCCTCTTTATCGTCAGCTTTTTGTCTCTGCCACAGCGGGCGCCGCCAGGGCGGCGCCACGCGCTCACCACCAGCGGCGGCAGCGTTTATGCCGGCAGCGCCTCCTGTACATTTCATTATAAAGCAGCGCCTCGATCAGGCTGCCGAGGCCCCCGTCCGGCGGCGGTCCCGGAGGCCTGCCATGCCCCGGAGGCGGCCCCTGGCGGAACTCCTGCGCGTCCACGCTTTTCTCCGCGCGCTCCGCATCCGGCGCCGACGCCTTCTCATAAATGCGCCCCACGATCAGCTTCAGCATCGTCCGGTCAGGGTATTCATCAAACATCATGCTTCCTTCGTACTCCATCTTATCACATTCCTCATCGACCAGTTCCTGTATCCGGCGCGCATCTTCCGGATACAGCTCCTTCATGCGTTCCAGATCCCGTTCATATTCAAGCTCCGTCATATAAATGTTCTGCATGGGATAGGTCATATAAAACGGCATTTTCGGCGTATTTGCATATTGCTGCATCCGCAAAAACTGTTCCTGCTGATAATCCACGAAATGTTACCTCCGCATAATCATTACTTTAATATATGCAGCTGGCGTTCCCCTGTGCCGGGCGGACATCCTGTTTTTATCCTATTATATCCCGCTTTTCTCCCATATATGCCAGGTATTTCCGTTCATAATGAATGATTATAACGCACAAAAAGCGCTCTTTCAAGGCAATTTCACTTCTATGTAAAATGGATTTATTCATATTTTCCTTATTTCTTTCATTTTTTTCCCATTTTTTATGATTTTTACCGATTGATTTTTGCCCCTCAAGGATATATTTTAAAGGAAGACAGAATAAAGTAACAAGACAGAAGACAGGAGGTTTTTTCATATGAAGCTGGCTGATCGGCTCAACCGTTATTCATTGTTTTTCCATGCATTATTATCGTGTGCATTGATATTTTTTATAGAGGCTTTTTCCCGGCATTCCGTCATTGAGGCATTTGTTTTTTTTCGGGAACACACCTTTGCTTTCTTTTTTGATGCACTGATCATATTTGCGACGCTCTCCGTTGTTTACCTGTTCCGCCGCCGGATGCTCGTGCGCATCATCATATGCAGCGTCTGGGCGCTGCTGGGCATTATCAACGGCTGTGTGCTCTCCCAGCGCGTGACGCCGTTTGGCTATACGGATTTAAAATGCGTGTCGGATTTACTGTCCATGACGAACACGCAGTATTTTTCCAAATTCCAGGCCATTGCGGTCGTTATCCTGCTGGCAGTCCTGATCGCCGCGCTGGTCTGGCTCGGCGTAAAAGGGCCGAAATATAAAGGCAGGATCTGTAAGGCGGCCAACCTCGCGCTCTGCGCGTCCATGTGCCTCCTGCTCCCTGCCGCGACCGCTTTTGCGCAGGACACCGACCGCATGGCCTCGTATTTTTCAAATATCGCGCAGGGTTATAAAGACTACGGCTTTGTATACGGCTTTTCCACGAGCGTCGTCGACCGCGGCATGAACAAACCTTCTGACTATTCCGAAGATACGATCCGGGACATTACGGATAATGTCGCCGAGAGCTCCCGCGAAAAATCCGCCTATCAGGTCGCGGACAGCGGCGCGGTCATCTCGGATTCCAAAACCGCAGCCAGGCAGCCGAATATCATCTGCATCCTGCTGGAATCGTTTATGGATCCGACCGACATCAATTTCCTTGAATTATCGGAAGACCCGGTTCCGAATTTCCATGCGCTGTGCGACAACTATACGTCCGGCTACCTGACCGTCCCGGTCGTGGGGGCGGGAACGGCAAATTCCGAATTTGAAGTCTTAACGGGCATGAACCTCCGCTATTTCGGCACCGGCGAATATCCGTACAAGACCATCTTAAAGAAAACGGACTGCGAGAGCATCGCCTCCGACCTGTCCGCAGTCGGATACGGCACACATGTCGTACACAACAACGGCGGCAATTTTTACAGCCGCGCAAACGCATTTTCACAGTTTGGATTTGACACGTTTACGAGCAAAGAGCTGATGGATATCCAGGAATACACGCCGCTCGGCTCCTGGCCGACAGATCAGATCCTGATCGGCGAAACGGAAAAAGCGCTGGATTCCACGCCCGACCAGTCCGATTTCGTTTATACGATCACCGTACAGGGTCACGGCACATATCCGGACGAACCGATTCTGGAAAATCCGGAGATCAAAGTTTCCGGAGCGGAGACAACAGAAGAAAATTACCAATGGGAATATTACGTAAACGAAATACATGAGGTTGACAAATTTATCGGAAACCTGACGGAAATGCTTTCCAAACGCGATGAGGATACGATCGTCGTCATGTTCGGCGACCACCTCCCGACGCTCGGCTTAGAGGACAGCGACATGAAATCCGGCGATATTTTCAAGACCAAATATGCAACCTGGAATAACTTCGGGCTGGAGCAGAAAGACGCGGACCTGACCGCATACCAGCTGCTCGCCTACACGACCGAACAGGCCGGCCTGCACGAAGGGACGATCTTTACGTATCATCAGGCAAACGATTACCTCGCGGAGGACAGCGGATACCAGAGCGGGCTGGAAAACCTGCAGTATGATATCCTCTATGGCGAACGCTACTGCTACAACGGCATTGACAAATATCCTGCCACCGACCTGCAGATGGGCATCGACAAAACATATGTCCGCAGCTGCCATAAAAACGCGGACGGGACGCTCTCCGTCTATGGAAAAAATTTCACGAACTGGAGCCGGATCTATGTGAATGACGAGAAAATGCCGACGGTCTATGTGTCAAACCGCGAGGTTCGGTTATCCGCGGAAGACACGGCGGAACTGGAAGACGGCGATCTCATAAAGGTATGCCAGGTGGGATCGAGCAACACCATCTTCCGCACAACGGAAAACTTCTTAACCTGGAATAATAATTAAAAAAAACAATCCGTTAAAAGCCTTTGCAGGCATTTTAACGGATTGTTTTTTACGCTCTGTCTTCTTCGAGCTGCTCGGCAAGCGAGATCGTCTGATCCAGCACCGACTTGATCGAGCCTATGCTCTCCATATATTCCTTTGCCACATCATTTGCGCCTTTTATGGACGTGATGATCGCGCCCAGATGTTCAACGATCACATCCAGCGTCGTCTTTATTTCCGCCGCGGAACCGCCGCTGTCCTTTGCCAGTTTCCCCATCTCCGTCGCAACGACTGCAAATCCCCTGCCGGCTTCACCGCTGCGCGCGGCTTCGATCGAAGCGTTCAGCGCAAGGATATTCGAACGCGACGCATTGTTGCTGATCTTATTTACGACGCCCAGCGCGCCGTTTACATCCTCTTCCACGCCAGACGTCAGGTCGTTCATCTTGCCGAGGATCTCGATCAGGCGGTCTGTCCCGCCGATGACGCTCTGTACCGAAGCGTCAATATTGCGGACAGATGCGCGGAACTGGTCGGCAATATTTTTTATCTTTTCTTTCTGGTCGACCGAAAACGTACAGATCAGGCAGCCGACCACCCTGTCCCCGTCCTTCACCGGAACCAGGTTTCCCTCCATCGCCTGGCCCATGACGTCCGCCGGAAGATAGTTGTGGCGCTCCACGCCCTTTTGTATGACCTCCTGAAACACGCCGCTTGGATCCTCAAAATGCTCCCCTACGGCGATCTGCGGCGTAGCGCCGTCCGGAATGGAATACCCCTGCATGATCCCGTCCCTGTCCAGAACCGTTATAAACGTATCCTTGTCATATAGTTTCCTGATGATCGGCAAATTGTCAACCAGAGCCTGTAATTTTTCATTCATATTTATCTGTTCCTCCTACTGTATTGCCGGTTATAATGCCTCACCATCATTTTAACAGTTCCATACGCCATCTGTCCACCATAAATTTAAAAAGCTGTGTCGCCGCCTGCCTCCGCCGCGCTCTCTCCGGCCTCTTCCGGCTCCTGTACGCCGCCCGCATCGCCGCTCTCCGACACGCCGCCGGTCTCTTCCGGCTCCTGTGCGCCGCCCGCATCGCCGCTCTCCGCCGCACCACCGTTCTCTTCCGGCTCCTGCGCGCCGCCCGCATCGCCGCTCTCCGACACGCCGCCCGGATCACTGACCTGCTGTGTCACAACGTCCGGCAGCGCCCCGTCCGCAGTTTCTCCCGGCTCTTCCACACTGCCCGGCTCTCCGGCCTGCTCCACAATGCTGTCCGCGCTCCCGCTGTCCGCGCCGCCGTTCTCTCCCGGCTCTCCGGCAGAATCCGGAACGACCTGCGCCTGCTCTGCGATGCTGTCCGGATTCCCGCTCCCTTCAAACAGCGCCTTATTTACCAGAATCCAATAACAGCCCTCTTCACTGTTCAGGCAATAGACGGTATCACCGATCGCCCTCAGATACAGCTGATAAGCCCCTTCTTCCAGGCCCTGGCTCCAATACCAGTCCACATAACCCCCTTCCGCGCTGATTCTCCCGCTTTCAACCGTCTCATTCTCCCGCTCAAAGCGGTAATCATAAGCCTGCACCCCTTCTTCCGGCGCCCAGCGCCAGACTGCCTGCGCCGGATCAAATACGCCCGCATCCGGCAGCATGGCGCGTGTGACGCCATCTGCGCAGATGACGATATCTCCGGTCACAGCATCCAGCGTCACTTTCCCTTCCGCGGCATTATATGCGGCCGCAGCCTCCGCTCCGCCCATATACACCCGGACTTCCGCAGGCAGGACATAGCCCTCGTCAGGCGTCAGGTACAGTTCCGCGCTTTCCCCTTCTTTTAGCTGATCACCGCCGGAGCTGATCCGGATATGGCTGCCGTTTATCACGGCCTGATATCCCACGCCATTTCCGGATATGGAATATACACAGTCAATCCCCAGTTCCCCGCTCTTCCATTCTTCCGAACTGCTGAGACTGCCTTCAAAACGGATGCTGGCAGTGTCGCCTTCCATTCCTGCCGGCGCCAGCCACAGCGTCTTGACGCACGGCGTCATGCTGTCTGTCAGGACGCACTCCTCTTCCCCTTCGGCGTCCTCAAATAACGCATACATATAAATGCTCCTGTACTCAGGTTCCGTGTCCCATTCCACAGGGGAAAACGCGATCGAAGACGTTTCATCCAGTACAGACAGCCGCAAAGCGACCGATACCTCGACCGGTTCCGTCCCCTCGTTCCATATCTCATGCATATCCGAATAAATCTGTCCCATGCCGTTTTCATTTTCCGGATCCAGATAAAAATTCAAATCCTGCGGCACTCCGACGATACTGGTCTGGCGGCCCGCCTCCACACGGCCGCCCGTCATGAGGCACGACGCCAGTATGCCCACCGCAGCGATCACTGTCATTCTACGCTTTTTCATTTCTCATCACCCTTTTTTCGCTTTGCACGTGATTTCTTTATCAGCGCGTGAGGCAGCAGCTCATCTTCCGCCCCGTCTTCCGCCTGATACAGGCGTTCTTCATCATAAATTTTCTGTTTCTGTATCGTATATACCGCCCGCACAAAAAGCTGCTCTTTTCCTGTCCCTACATAATCAGACCAATCCGCATTTTTATTGACCCTGCCTCCCAATATAAAAGAAGCGCTGTCATAATTATCCTCAAAATCCTCTAATACATATTCGCCGGTCTCCTCATCCTGCGTGTAAACGGAACCTTCCAGCAAAAAAGAAAAATTCGTCCATTTCTGATCCCCGCCATTCGCCACAACCGGGATCTCTGTGTCCGACGGCACAAAATCGTCCATCGTCCGGGTCTTTTCCGCTCCCGGAATGGCGGCCAGATACATCTGCGGCCATACACTGTCATCTACGCCGGCGTCTTTTTTTAAAAGCGCGATCGTAGACGGCGTCCCATCTCTATCCTGCGCGACCGACAGCTCTACTTTCACTTTGATCGGAAAGGAACTTTGATTGATAAAAAGGGCCCCGCCATTTTTTTTCATCTGTATCTTTCCCGCCCATGAAGGATCATATTCCCCCTCTTCGTCAAAAGAAGACAGCCCTTCCGGATCCAGGATGATCCCCAGCGCGTCATCCGTTGGAAGCGTCACCTGATAGATCTCCAGCCCGCCGTCCTCTTCGCCTGCCATCAGCCCTATGCCGGACAGCATTCCGCCCGCGCTGCTCCGAACAGGCGCCGCCAGCACGCCCAGAACCGCAATCCCCAAAATCACTTTCCTCAATTTCATATCCATCAGCGCCCCGTCTTCTAAATTGCCAAATTTGCCAAATCTATCTGCTGAAAACTTATAGATGTAAATAAAAGGCAGCATTAAAATAATACTGCCTTTTATCCTTATAACTTATAATTTGTTGTCAAATACACATCCCGATAATGGCTTACTCAGCAGTGCCATAGATCGTTAACGTTATTTTGCAAGTAACATTATCACTTGTCGTAATTACCAAATCTTTAGAATCACTACCGTCTGCTTTCGATGTTGCAATGGCATTTGCTAAAGTTGCTCCTGTAGACTTGAATGTAATCACGCCATTCATAACCTTGTAGTCATCTGCAACTATCTCAGTACCGCCCAACGTAATCTTTTGTACAGAAACTTCATCGATACCAGAACCAAAGTCAAACTCAATTTCAAGAGCGCCATCCGCCGGATTAAATTCAGCCTCACCGTCATTAGCTTCGCCTGTCCTGTTACCATCCTCATCAACAGTTGCTTCATTATAATATTCTGGCTCTGCATCTGCTAATGTGCCATATGCCCTGTTATCCAGATAATAATCGTATGCTATATCATAATCCATAGCTAATTTTTCGAATGAGAAAACAGTTGTAACAACAACGTTCTTTGTTCCCCCACTAAGAGACGAAAATTCTGACCAATCAGCCTGTGTATTTACATATCCGCCAAGACGCATTCCCACGGAATCACCCGTCGCTAAGTCTTCTATCTCATACTTAATCGCCGAGCCTGACTTTTCAAATGTATATGGAGCTTCCTGCAGAGCAAAAGAAATAGCCGACTCTGTCGTCTTGCCATTATGTGTAACAGCGATTACGTCCGGTTCAATCGTTTCGTCGTTAATCGCAGATGCTGTTGCAATATTATCATTTGTAATACCTAAAGTAAGGATCATGTTGTTATCAATGCCGGAATCAACCACATCAATCTTATCCAGATCCATGAGGTTTATGCCAGCCGGAGATGCACTGCCTTTATCATCCGACACATATGCATCTACCGTCAGCTTGA
Organism: uncultured Lachnospiraceae bacterium; assembly: GCA_947625875.1. Classification (GTDB taxonomy): domain Bacteria; phylum Bacillota; class Clostridia; order Lachnospirales; family Lachnospiraceae; genus Eubacterium_J. The sequence goes on along the minus strand of CANQQG010000034.1, from coordinate 6,470 downwards.
TCGGAACGGAACTCTTGTTGTTGATGAACGCACCGCCTGATGCTGGCGCAACAATCGTCCCTGCCGTATCCTCCGGATAATGAATCGGATCCGTCGCAGACAGGATACCCTGCGGATCCACCGTGAAATTAAAGCAGCCATCCGTCGGGAGCGTCACTTCATAGATATCCGTATCAAGATAGTTAACATTCCCCTCTGTCTCCACCAGAGCAGAACCCGTTGAAGCGTTCGCTGCGAAGACGCTTGCCGGCATACATACGCACATTGCCGTTGCCAGTGTTAATGAAACAATTTTTTTCTTCATAGTTTATTCCTCCTTGAATAAATTAATTTTTTATGTGAATTGCAACCGCCACTGAAACAGTTGTCAACTCCGTTCTTTCGTCATCTACAAGATGGTACGTCATAACCACATTGTAATCACCCGCTTCCAGATCCTTATCCAGCGTGAGCGATGTCATCTCCCCGCCCACCGGAATATAAGGCGATGAATAAATCTGTTCATTTGTATCCGCCAATTGCAGGGTAAAATACACCGTCCTGCTGTTGCTCTCCGAATTTTTTACATAAAACCCTTCCGCTTCCGCCTGTCCGTTCTCAAACGTCCAGTCATTGCTCATATTAGCGGTATAAGAAGCATCCGAAATTGGTTCATTCATAGAATCTATAACTTCGTTAACATTGTCTTCCGTAACAAAAACGCCCTCTCCGCCTGCTGGTGGATTATCATCATTTGGATTAAGTAAGTGTAAGATCACAACTACCAGCACTGCTATGACTGCAACAGCCACCACGGCGATTACTGCAGAAGCCGGAACTTTTTTTTTAGCCTTGCCCTCTGATGCTTCTTTCTTTGGCTCTGACATTTTTTATCCTCCTTTGACTGTCATCCGCAACAAACATTATATACTATAAAATCCACAAATGCAAGCGTTTTTTGTAAATTTTTACCAATTACAAATGTTCGCTGTCATTTTGTTTATGGCATTATATACAATGAATTGCTACATAATCTTTATCGGTAGGTCATACCGAATACTTTATAGCCGAAATCAATTTTTTCCAGTTTTTTTCGTGCCACTCCCGCCCGGAAACCCACACCACGCAGGCCCGGCATACGGATTTTTGCCGCATCCGCCCCTCCGCGGCCGATGCGCATGGGACAGGGAAAGCCCCGCAGCCGCCGGGACTGCGGGGCTTTCCCAATATGCTGTTCCCTTCTAAGAAAACGCTTTTAGCAGACGCCCTGCGCGAGCATCGCATTTGCAACCTTTTCAAAGCCTGCGATATTTGCGCCCGCCACATAGTTGCCTTCCATATTATATCTCCTGGCAGCGTCGTCAATGTTATGATAAATGTCTACCATGATCTGCTTTAATTTTGCGTCCACTTCTTCAAACGTCCAGCTCAGCCTCTCGGAGTTCTGTGTCATTTCCAGCGCAGACGTCGCGACGCCGCCCGCATTTGCCGCCTTGCCGCAGATGAACCATACGCCGTTCTCCTGCAGATATTTGGTAGCGTCTAAAGTCGTCGGCATATTCGCGCCTTCGCAGACCGCTTTGCAGCCATTCGCAACAAGCTGCTTTGCATCGTCAAGCAGAAGCTCGTTCTGCGTCGCGCACGGGAGCGCAACATCGCATTTGATCTGCCATACGCCGCGTCCCTCATGATATTCCGCGCTCTTTCTCGCAGCGGCATACTCTGTCAGGCGCGCGCGCCTTACTTCTTTGATCTCTTTTAACAGCTCAACGTCGATTCCTTCCGGATCATAAATCCAGCCGGTAGAATCCGAGCAGGTAACGCATTTTGCGCCCATCTGCTGCGCCTTCTGGATCGCATAGATCGCAACGTTGCCCGCGCCGGAAACAACGACGGTCTTGCCTTCCATCGATTCGCCGTGGCATTTCAGCAATTCTTCCGTAATGTATAACAGGCCGTAGCCAGTCGCCTCCGTACGCGCCAGGGAACCGCCGAATGTCAGGCCCTTTCCGGTCAGCACGCCTTCATACGTGCCGCGAATCCGCTTGTACTGCCCGAACATATAGCCGATCTCTCTTGCGCCTGTCCCGATATCGCCCGCCGGAACATCCACGTCCGCGCCGATGTACTTACATAATTCTGTCATAAAGCTCTGGCAGAAAGCCATCACTTCCCTGTCTGATTTGCCCTTCGGATCAAAATCAGAACCGCCTTTGCCGCCGCCGATCGGAAGCCCTGTCAGCGAGTTCTTAAAGATCTGCTCAAAACCAAGGAACTTGATAATGCCGAGGTTTACAGACGGATGCAGACGCAAGCCGCCCTTGTAAGGCCCGATGGAATTATTAAACTGTACCCTGTATCCGGTATTTACCTGAACCTGTCCTTTGTCGTCCACCCACGGAACGCGGAACTTAAACTGCCTGTCCGGCTCAGTCAGCCTTTCCAGAAGAGCCTCTTTCCGATAAAGCTCCTCATTTGCTTCGATCACCGGCCTTAAAGACTCCAGCACCTCTTCCGCCGCCTGAAGGAACTCAGGTTCAGAAGCATTTTTTTCTTTTACCCTTACCAGCACATCATCAACGTAACTCATTTTAAATATCTCCTTTTTTATATTAGTAATTTTCTCACTGTTCTTTATTTTATTATGAAATGGTAAATTCTGCAAGATGTTTTTCAAAAAATTGCAATAAACAGAAAAAAAGCTGCCTTACGGCAGCTTTTTACCGGCAAAAATCATTTATGCCTTTCTTTTTCCTGCAAGAATCAGACCGCATCCGGACAATGCCAGCCCGCAGATCAGGAAAATGATATGGAAAGACGCATCCCCCGTCTGCGGCGTTTCGTCCAGCTGATGCTTATCCGACGCCGTCCCCGAATACGCGCCCGAGGATGCGCCTGCGTTTCCGGAGGAAGACGCGGCGGTTGACGCTTTGCTTCCGGACGAGCCGCCCGTTGACGCATTCGTCCCCGACGCGGCTGTCGCGCCGCCGCCGGATGCACTGTTTTGGGAACCGCCCTGCTCCCCGCTTTCCGCGCTGTCCGCTGCGGCTGCGGAATCATTGACCGTGACGCTTGCGCTGTCTCCGCCGCCCACGCTTTCGTCCGCGCTGTTATCCGTCCCGGAGGCGCCATCGCTGTCATTTACCGTTATGCTCTCCGCATTTCCGGAGCCGTTTGATTCCGTCTCAGACTGGCTCCCGCTTGAAGCGCCGCCGCCGAGGCTGGAAAACGTATAGCCGTTTGCCGTCGCAAAAGACTCCGCCGCCGTCCCCTCATAGCCATATATGATCTCAGGCGTCCATCCCGACTGCGAACCGATGCTTGTCACGTCCGCCGGAATCGTCACGCTTGAGACCCCGCTGCCGGAAAACGCGCCGCTCTCTATCTGCGTCAGCCCGTCCGGCAACGTCACATTTGAGATCCTGCTGCAGCCGGAAAACGCGCCGCTGCCGATGATCTTCGTGCCGGAATAGATCGCCGCGCTTCCTTTGCCCGCCGGGACCATGAGCAGTTTTGTCATAGACGCGTTATATAAACTGCCCCCGTCGGAACTGTATGCGGAGTTCCCGCCCGCGACTTTAATCGTCGTAAGGCTCGAACACCCCGACAGCGCGCCGCTGCCCAGGCTCGTCATGCTGCCCGGCAGAGAAAGCGCCGACAGGTTCGTGCAGTTTGCAAACGCGCCCGAGCCAATGGCCGTTACGCCCTCCGGAATTGAGACCGAAGAGAGCGATGAGCAGCCGGAAAACGCATTGGATCCAATGCCTGTCACGCCCGCCGCGATCGCTATGCTCGACAATGCGCTGCACCCGCTGAAACAGGATGCCGGAATCGAAGATACCGACGCCTGCATACTGACCGAACTCAGGCTGCTGCAGCCCGAAAATGCGCCCGAACCGATGCTCGCTACGCTGCCCGGAATCGTCACGCTCGTGAGCCCGCTGCAATTTGCAAATGCATTGTCCCCAATGCTGCGCACACTGTCCGGAATGCTCACGCCTGTGATCGCCTTCCCGCTGAACGCGCCGCTCCCGATACTCGTCACCGTCGACGGGATCGAAACCGCCCCGCCCGGACCGTTATACGCGGTCAACACGCCGTTCGCAACCGTCATGCCATCCGTCGCCTGCGCCGCATACGCTTTCCCAAACGGGAACAGGCATAACACGACCGCGGCCGCCAGCCCAAGCGCCAGCTGTTTTTTCATTTTTCCCTTCATACACGTCACTCCCTTTTCGCAACCAGAAACAGCCTGCCGTCCTCTATATAGCTATTGCACGTAGACAACGTCAGCAGCTCATCTCCATACGAAATATCAATATTTTCATCAAATACGGACAGCTGGCGGATATTTGCCAGATATGCGTTAAAGTCCTCCCCGCTCCCGGCATTCAGGAAATTATAATACCGGAACGTGTAGTCGTCCTCGTAATTCACTTTGGACAGGCACACCGCTACGACCGTGTAATCCGCCTTTTCATAGACCGTATTGAACTTTATTTTATTATGCGCTTTCCAGTAGCTTTTGTCCATATATTTTTTTAAACTTCCAAACATTGTGCCGTTTTTCATGTTATGGCCGTAGATGATCAGGTTTGTGTCCCGGTTCACGAAATCATTCCGCGCGTCCAGAAACAGACTCCCGCTGACGCTCTCCTGCTTCTCAAAATCATGGTGCAGGTAATAGTCCGGATCGCGCTCCCCGGTCTGCATGACCGGATAGTCAACCTCCGTCCCCGCAATGCTCAGCCAGCCCGCCAGATCGGCATTTTGCCGGTAAAGCTTCCGGTATTCTTTTAACACCGTCAGGTCCGCCGGATCGATGCGTTCCTTCTCCTCCGCCTCTTCCGCCGGCGCCTCCACCGGCGCGCCGTCCGCACTGCCCGCGCTGTCCGGCGTATCGTCCACATAGGAATCCTGTATGGCGTGTCCCGTCATATTCTGCATATCCTGCAGATTTTCAAACTCCTGCTGCTCCAAATGCTCCTGCCACAGGCTGACGCCGTAATACCCAAGACAAAGTATGGCTGCCAGGATACAGATGATACCGGCAGCCTTTAACTTATCGCCTTTCTCCGCCTCCGCCTGCTTTTCCCGCTTCTCTTCCAGTAAATCCTTCGAGCTTCTGGCGATGATATCTGACAGATACCAGGAAAACGACACCCCGATCCTGCTGTGAAACACGATCTCCTTATTGCGGATCAGCGTATAGAGCCTTACGGCGACGTCGACGTCCGAAACATCGACTTCTTTTGTAATGTAGTCGATCTTTTTTACGTCTTCCTGCGCCGCAAGGTACTCCTCATAGGTCTGAAACTCATAGTCGCCTATTTTATACTTTCCACTCATGCTGTCACTTCACTGTTATTGCCTTCAATGAATTGTAATTACTGTATATATTCTTACTGCCGACTCTCTTATAAGCGCGTACGCGGAAGAAGTAACGCTGTCCGCTGCTCAGGCCCTTGATATTTAACGTGCGCACCGTGTTTTTCGTCGTTTTCAGCTTCTTAAAGCCTTTGGTCGCCGACTTGCTGTAATAGATCTGATACCCGGTCGCCCCCGTCACTTTGCTCCACCGTATCCTCGCCTTATTTTTCCCGGTCGAAGCCGCTTTTACCGCAGGCGTTTTCAGCTTCGTCGTCGCCGAGATCACGGTCGAGAAGGAACCGTAAGCGCGCGTCCCGTCCGCCCTTCTGATGAACGAGCGCACTTTATACTTATAGGTCTTGCCGGAAGTAAGTCCGGTCAATGTCACTTTGTTCTTCGTGCTGTTTTTGACCACCCGCGAATTTGCATCGCATATCTGGTACCCGCTCGCATAATCCTGCGCCGTCCACGCCAGCGTCATGCTCGTAGACTTGATGTTGCCCGCGTGGAAGTTGGAAACCGCTACCGTGCCGATCCGGAAATTAATCGTCTTCGTGCCGGTATAGTTGTCATTCAGCGCGCGGATAATGATGCTCGCAACGCCCGGGTTTGTGTTATTCGCATACGTCACCGTATAGTCCACGCCGTTTGTCAGCGTCTTGCCGCCATCGCTGACGGTGACTGCAGGCGTATACGCATCTCCCGTATATTTCTTGCCCGATACGTCCGTCGTCGTGCAGGAAGCGATGCTCTTCGGCTCGATCACAAAGGTGACTTTCTGTGTGCCCGAATATACGCCCTTGCCCGTTATGGTCATCGTAGCCGTGCCCGCATTGGTGTTATCCGCATATTCCACGGTGTAATCCGTGCCTGCCCGCAATGTCGCAGAACCCGCCGCAACGCTGACTGCAGGCGTAATCGGCTCGCCCGTATACGTATAATGTGACGCATAGCCGCTGACAACCGCGCTGCTGATGCCGTTGCCGATGCTGAAGTTTACCGTTACCGATCCGACGTAATTGGAATCCCGCGCCGCCGTGATGACAACGGACGCCGTACCGATATTGATATTATTTGCATAGGACAGCGTATAATCTGTCCCCTGCAGCAGCGTATTCGTG
>CANQQG010000033.1 GCA_947625875.1 uncultured Lachnospiraceae bacterium | reverse complement strand
GGAACCGGCAAAAGAGGACGCGGCGCAGGAAGAGCGGACGCCGAATATGGACGACATTTACAGACAAAACGGCAGGACGCCGGAACCGGAAGGGACCGCGCCTTCCGCATACCGGCAGGCGCCGCCGGAAATAAATGCGGGCGCCGCATACCGGCAGCCGGAACAGCCGTCCGCAGGGAAAAATATCAGCACGCCGGAGGAGATCCGGGAGCAGTTGAGCCATGCGTCAGCGCGCCGCAGCATTCTCGGCAGCCAGTACGCGGGAAGCGAGGATTCTGTGCAGCTTGCGGCGCAGAGGATGCGCCAGTCGATGCAGCGTGTGCAGCGGACGCCGGAGCCGGCGCAGGATCCGGAAATGTATGCGCCGAAACGCATGATGTCAGAAGAGAACCGGCAGGCGGTGTTCCGTCCGACAAAACGGATCAATCTGGATGAGGCGCAAAATGACCGGGGCGCGGAAAGCGACTGGGAGGCGGAAGAGGCGGCGGCTGCCCGGAAACGCACGCGGAAGAGAAAAAACAGCCTGCTGGATGAAAATATGGAAATTATGGATCTGGATGATTTATAAATCAGCCCGGTCTTGAATTGGAGGAAGAAGGAATGCGGAAACCGTATACCGCAATGGCGCAGAAAGCGCTGGATCTTGCGGGTAAGATATCAAAAAATCTGCAGCATAATTATATCGGTACGGAGCATCTGCTGCTCGGCCTGTTAAAAGAAGGCAGCGGCGTTGCGGCGCGGGTGCTTGCGGATAATAACGTAGAGGAACAGCAGCTTTTACAGTTGATTAAAGATCTGATCGCGCCGTCCTCGGGCGGGACGGCGGTTATGGAACGCGACGGGTATACGCCGAAAACGGAAACGGCGCTTGAAATGGCGGCGCAGGAGGCGGAGCGTTTTCACAGCGACAGCATCGGTACGGAGCATCTGCTGCTTGCGATCATCAAATCGGCGGACTGCGCCGCGTCGCGCCTTTTAAATACGATGAATATCAATATGCAGAAGATGTATGTGGATATTCTGGTGGCTATGGGCGAGGATACGAGCCTGTACCGGGAGGACTTTCAGAACGGGCGGCCGGTGCGCAGGAGAGGCGACGGCACGATGATGCTCGATCAGTATTCGAGGGATTTGACGCGCATGGCGGCGGCGGACGAGCTGGATCCGGTCGTCGGGAGAGAGCAGGAGATTGAGCGCGTTATCCAGATTCTGAGCAGGCGCGGGAAAAATAATCCATGCCTGATCGGCGAGCCGGGCGTCGGGAAGACAGCGATCGTGGAAGGGCTCGCGCGGAAGATCGTAGACGGCATGGCGCCGGAGACGGTAATGGATAAGCGGGTGGTGACGCTGGATCTTTCGGGCATGATCGCCGGTTCAAAATACCGCGGCGAATTTGAAGAGCGGATCAAGCGTGTCATCCATGAAGTGATAACGGCGGGTAATATCATCCTGTTTATCGATGAGATCCATACGATCATTGGCGCGGGCAGCGCCGAGGGGGCGATCGACGCCTCCAATATTTTAAAACCGGCCATGGCGCGCGGCGAGATACAGCTGATCGGCGCAACGACGGTCGAGGAGTACCGGAAATATGTGGAAAAGGATGCCGCTTTAGAGCGGCGTTTCCAGCCTGTCATGGTGGAAGAGCCGACCGTAGAGCAGACGGTGGACATTCTGCGCGGGTTAAAAGACCGTTATGAGCGGCACCATCAGGTACAGATCCTGGAAGAAGGGCTGGAAGCGGCGGCAAAAATGGCGGAACGCTATATCAATGACCGTTTCCTGCCGGATAAGGCGATCGACCTGATTGATGAGGCGGCGTCAAGAGTGCGGCTGGGCGGTTTTCGGGCGCCGGAAAAGCAGGCGGAGCTGGAAGAACAGATGCGCAGTCTGGAAGAGCAGTTAGAGCAGGCGCTGATCGACCGGGATCTTGCGCAGGCGTCGGCATATAAAGCGCAGCGGGATGCATGTAAAAAAGAATATGAAAAGATCATGCGGCGTTTCCGGAAGAACCAGGAAAAACGGCAGCTCACCGTCGGGGAAAATGAGATCGCGCAGGTCGTATCGGGCTGGACAAAGATTCCGGTGCAAAAGCTTACCGAAGGGGAGGCGGAGCGCCTGCGGAAGCTGGAGAAGATCCTGCATAAGCGCGTGATCGGGCAGGAAGAGGCTGTCGGGGCGGTGGCGCGCGCCGTCCGCAGGGGCAGAGTCGGATTAAAAGATCCGAACCGGCCGATCGGTTCCTTTTTATTCCTCGGGCCGACCGGCGTTGGCAAGACGGAGGTTTCAAAGGCGCTCGCGGAGGCGATGTTTGGCAATGAGCAGGCAATCATCCGCGTGGATATGTCGGAATATATGGAAAAGCACAGCGTGTCAAAGCTGATCGGATCGCCGCCCGGATATGTCGGCTATGACGAGGGCGGGCAGCTGAGCGAGAAAGTGCGGCGGAACCCATATTCCGTTATTTTGTTTGACGAGATCGAAAAGGCGCATCCGGATGTATTTAATATTCTGCTGCAGGTGCTGGACGACGGCAGGATCACCGATGCGCAGGGCCGGCGCGTCGATTTTAAAAATACAATCATCATTATGACGTCGAATGCGGGCGCACAGGCGATTGTAGAGCCAAAAAAGCTCGGTTTTGCATCGGTGGAAGATGAGAAGCAGGATTACGAGCGTATGAAAAACGGCGTCATGGAAGAGGTGCGGCGCATATTCAAGCCGGAATTTATCAACCGTATTGATGAGATCCTTGTGTTCCGGATGCTGAATAAGGATGATATGAAAAAAATCGTTACGCTGATGGCGAAAAACCTTGTGGAACGGTGCCGGACGCAGATGGACATTACGCTTGTCATCCGCGATACGGCGCGGAATTATATCGTGGAAAAGGCGTATGATCCCAAATTTGGCGCAAGGCCCCTGCGCCGCATGATACAGACGCAGATTGAGGACAGGCTTGCGGAGGAGATCCTTGCCGGGAATGTCAGAAAAGGCGATACGGTGACGATCGGCACGAGAAATAAGGAGATTCATTTTGAAGCTGTATCAAAAACTGCTGGAAAAACCGCGCGGCAGGATGTAAAATAGTAACACAGCCCCGTTGCGGCGCGGGCGAACTGAAAAATTATGTGACAGGAAGAAAGCGGAGGATAAAAAAATGGGTGTGATTCAGGAATTAATCCGGACAGAAGAAAACGGGACGATCAGTTTTGGAGATTATACACTTGCTTCGAAAACGAAAAAGGATAATTTTATCGTTGGCGGGGATTCATACAAAGTAAAGACATTTCAGGAGATCACGAAGCTGGAATGCAACGGCATGTTTGTATATGAATCCGTTCCGGGAACTGCTGTGACCGGGCTTGCCGTATCGGAAAACGAGGTGTCTTTCCGGGCGGAGGGGCCGGAAGATGCGGAGATTACGCTTGGGCTGAGTGATTCGACGGAGTATGAGGTATATATCAATGGTGAAAATGCAGGGACGATGAAGACGAACCTCGGCGGCAAGCTGACGCTTGGCGTAGAGCTGGATACAGAGCATCCGGCGGCGGTGCGCGTGGTGCGCAAATAATCATGGCGAAGGCAAAAACTGTTTATTTCTGCCAGGAATGCGGCTATGAATCTTCCAAATGGATGGGGCAGTGCCCGGGCTGCAGACAGTGGAATACGCTGGTGGAGGAGCATATTGAGAAAAGGCCGGTTTCTGTGGAAAAGCAGCTTGCGGCCGTAAGGCCGGTCAGCCTTCCGGAGATAGAGACCAAAGAGGAAGCGCGGTTTGCAAGCGGTTTTCCGGAGCTGGACCGCGTGCTTGGCGGCGGTATCGTGCCGGGTTCGCTGGTCTTAGTCGGCGGCGATCCGGGCATTGGGAAATCGACGTTGCTCTTACAGGTGTGCCGCAATCTGGCGGAACAGCGGGTGGACGTCCTTTATATATCCGGTGAAGAGTCGCTGCAGCAGATCAAGCTGCGCGCACAGCGCGTCGGGCAGTTTTCAGGCAGTATGCGTCTGCTTTGCGAGACAGGGCTTGAGGTGGTCAGTGAGGTGATCCGGCGGGAAAAGCCGCAGGCCGTCGTCATTGACTCAATCCAGACCATGTACAGCGAAGCCGTCACGTCTTCGCCCGGCAGCGTTTCCCAGGTGCGGGAAGCGACCGCCGCGTTCCTGCAGCTTGCAAAAGGGCTGGGCATAACGATATTTATTGTCGGGCATGTGACGAAAGAGGGCGTTGTGGCGGGGCCGAGAGTATTGGAACATATGGTGGATACGGTCTTGTATTTTGAAGGCGACCGCCATGCGGCTTACCGGATTCTGCGCGGCGTTAAGAACCGTTTTGGCTCGACAAATGAGATCGGCGTATTTGAAATGCGCGAAGAAGGGCTGAGGGAAGTCGCGAATCCGTCAGAATATATGTTAAACGGCAAGCCGGAGGGCGCCTCCGGCTCTGTTGTCGCGTGTTCTATGGAAGGGACGCGGCCGGTTTTATTAGAAGTGCAGGCGCTTGTATGCCGCAGCAATTTTGGCATACCGAGGCGTACGGCGGCGGGGACGGATACGAACCGCGTCAACCTGCTGATGGCGGTGCTGGAAAAACGGCTGAACCTGCGCATGGGGGAATGCGACGCCTATGTAAATATTGCGGGCGGCATCCGCATGAGCGAACCGGCGCTGGATCTCGGCATTGTGCTCGCGCTCATATCCAGCTATAAAAACCGCAATATTGATGAAAAAACGATCTGTTTTGGAGAAGTCGGTTTAAGCGGGGAGGTGCGCGCCGTAAGCATGGCGCAGCAGCGCGTCCAGGAGGCCGGGAAGCTGGGATTCACATCCTGCATTGTTCCAAAAGCCAATCTGGACGCTTTAAAGCCCGTAGCGGGCGTTTCGCTGATCGGCGTTGCGAATGTTATGGAGGCGGTACAGAAAATACTTTGAAAACAAAATCGGATATTTATGGAAAGGAGGGGTGTGCGTGTTTGAGTTCTTAAAAAAGAGAGATCATGATAAGCCTGTGGCGGTTGTATTTGTGGATTATGAACATTGGTATTACGGGTATCATAATAAAGTGCGCATGAAACCGAACGTAGAAGAATGGATTGATGAATTAAAGCAGGAGTATGAGATTGACAAGCTGTATATTTTTGGGGATTTTTCAGAGCCGAAGATCGGGCATGAACTGGAAAAATTAAAAACCCTGACGAGCCATGTAATACATACGGCAAGCACAAAAGAAGGCGTGGACAAGGATTTTACGGATGTCATCATACTTGATTATATTTATCGGAACATTGCGGAAAAAAATAATGACGAAGTTTATATTTTATTCACAGGGGACGCCCATTTTACGAAAGTAGCGGAATATTTAAAAGAAAAGAATAAAAAAGTGATTGTTTACGGCGTTCGTTTTTCTTTCAGCAATGCATTGAAATCCGTTGCGACGAGTTATGTGGAAATGCCCAGACAGGAACAGGAGCGCAATCATTATAATGACCTGGTGCTGGCAAGCCTTGCGCATCTGCGGGAAAAACATGCATCCAGGAAGCCGTCTTACTGGAAAACGATCGAAAATGTCGCGTCATATAACCATGTTCCGAAAAGCCGCGTAAAGCTCGCGCTGGATGGCATGATCAGCCAGAAATACATTGAGGTGATCGCTCCGTCCGGAAAGAATAAAAGCCAGACAAAGAAGCTGAAGCTTCTGGAAGTGGACTGGGAACGGCTGGAGGCGGACGGGTTATGGAGCGAGTAAGCCGGAGATCAGAACAGATCTGACAATAGCATTGGAGATAAATAATGGCGGATACGGACAATATACAATGGCATCCTGCGTTTGTGGCCGCAATGCAGCTGGAATTTGCGGAAGACAGGCCGTTTTTGGAATTTATTGAGGAATACAGCCTGAGCCATGCGCCGTTAAGGATTGACCTTGTTGTGATCAAAAAGAAAAACCATGCAGTGATACAAAATGTGATCGGAAATATATTCAGAGGGCATAATTTATTAGAATACAAGTCACCATATGATGTCCTGAACCTGAATGTGTTTTTTAAAGTATTAGGCTACGCCTGCCTTTATAAGTCATTTGGCGATGCAGATAAGGAAATTGATCCGCGCGATGTGACGATTACGATATTACGGGAATCCGCTCCGCGAAAATTGTTTCTGGATCTTGAAGAGCTGGGATATCAGATAAGGCAGGAACAAGATGGTATTTATAAGATATATGGCAGCATACCATTTTTAATGCAGATCATTGCATTGAAGGAATTGTCAGGGGATGGGCACATCTGGCTGCGGGCGTTGACAACAACGTTAAGCAAAGAGGATGTTGCGGGTTTATCCAGAAAAATGGAAAATCTGCATTCTTATTATGATAAAGAGTTTGCGAAAGCGGTACTTGATGTAAGCCTCAGGGCAAATAAACAAAACATTAATGAAATGTTGGGAGATGGTGTGATGTATGAGGCATTGATGGAGCTTGTGGAGATGATGCAGCCGGACTGGGCCCGGGAAACGCGAAAAAGCATAGCGAAAGATGTAGCGGAAGATATGGCGGAAAATATGGCAAAAAGCTGTGCTGAGAGCCTGGCAAAGGGGCATGCGGCGGGACGTGCGGAGGTCATCTTTCGTATGTATGACAGTGGCATGGAAATTGATCGCATTGCCGAAATATTAAAAACCACTCCGGATGAAATTCATACAATCCTGGCGCAGCCAGCGGCAAGTAAATAATATGTCTGTATGAATGAAGAGGCTGAAAAGGAAAAGAAAGGATCTCTGCGCTTATGTATGCATGGCTGGCAGTCAATGGTTTTATCCATACGGAAAAATTTGAACAGATATTCAGCTGGCTGATACAGGCCGCCGCAGCGCAGGGCTGTCTGCTGGAAAAGATGACCAATGCGCAGCTCCTGCCACAGCTCGTTATGGGCGGGCAGGAAACCCCGATACAGGAGATCTGCGGAAAGACGCCGCAGTTCGTCCTGTTCTGGGATAAAGACGTCCGATTGGCGCGCCTGTTGGAAAAGAAGGGGCTGCGCCTGTTCAACCGGGCGCATGCAATCGAAGTCTGCGATGATAAGGCGGCGACATTTTTGGAACTCGAAGGCAGCGGCGTCCGGATCCCGCGGACGATAATCGCGCCAAAAATCTTTCGCGCGGAAGGATATACAGAACTTGATTTTTTGGATGAGACAGAGCGGCGGCTCGGATATCCGATGGTACAAAAGGAGTGCTACGGTTCATTCGGGCAGCAGGTAAGGCTTGCGCACGACAGGACAGAACTGGAGAAATGTCTGCATATGACGGCGAACCGTCCCTGCATTTTTCAGGAATACATAGCCGCTTCCGGCGGGCAGGATGTCCGGATCCAGATGGTCGGGCAGAAAGCGGTCGCCGCCATGCGCCGTTATAATGCCAGTGATTTCCGGGCGAATGTCACAAATGGCGGCAGCATGGAGGCGTACGAGCCGACGGAAGCGCAGCTTGCTGTGGCGCGGGAGGTCATGCGGCGGCTGGATCTGGACTTCGCGGGCATTGACCTTTTATTTGGCGAAGACGGCGGGCCGGTTTTGTGCGAGGTAAATTCCAATGCGCATTTTGTGAATATCTGTCATTGCACAGGCGTAAATGCGGCAAATGACATTATCCGGCATTGCATAGAGCAGAGCGGGAAATTGTCTTAGGACAGGGGACGGCAGGAAAATGGAATATCCGCTTTTATTTACAGGGAAAACCAGCTATGATACGGAGCGCGGCTCTTATTATGGCTGGATTTTATATACAGAAAAAGAGAGTGTGCGCAATGAGGCGTTTATAGGGCTGTGCTTTCAGGCATGCCGCCGGTATGGCATATCCGCAGAGCTGGCAGTATATGAAGAAAAGACGCCATGGTCACAGGAAAAAGAACAGGCTCTGCGCGCGCAGGCCATGCGGCGCCGGCCATGTTTTGCGCTGAACCGCACGAGAGATTTTTATCTGGCGTTTTTATTAGAAGAGATGGGCGTTGCGGTGTATAACAGTTCAAAACTGTGCAGGCTTGGGAATGATAAGGCGGCGGCGTATGAATTTATGCGGCGGCGCGGCATACCGGTCATGCTGACTTTTTATTATGCGGGCGCGGCCATGCGGGAAAAAGCAGGGAATGCTTTTCTGCAGAGGCTGCCGGAGCCGGAAACTGCCGAACTCTTGTCGGAGCCGCAGGCGTATCCTGTGGTCATAAAAGCGGCGCAGGGGCATGGCGGGACGGAAGTTTTCCTTGTGGAGAATGCGCGCCAGTGGCGGAAGTGGGAGCTGGCGCATAAAGGCGATGACAGAAGATATCTTTTTCAGGAAATGTGTTCCGAACCCGGGAAGGACGTGCGGGTTTACGTGGTTGGAAACCGGATCGTGGCAGCTGTCCTCCGGACGTCTGAGACGGATTTCCGCAGCAATTACAGCCTCGGCGGGCATGTGTCTGCATATGAACTGCAGGCGGCGGAACAGGCATTGGTGGAAAAAATCCTTTCGGAATTACAGATCGGATATGCGGGCGTCGATCTTATCTTCCATAATGGAAAGCCGGTTTTAAATGAGATTGAGGATATGGCGGGGGCGCGCATGCTGTATGAGGCGACGGATATCGATCTTGCGGATGTGTATATTCGTTATATCGGATCGCAGCGGCATTCTTAAAAAAGAAAATTTATGGCGCGCAGATGAAAATCCGCCGCCAAAAAACATGGAATAAAGCGGCGGATAAAGGGATCGGTGTGAACAGGCTCAGATCATCCAGACCGGCACAATATAATTATCTGCATTAATGGCAGAGAGCTCCGGGCGCATACAGAGCAGCGCGCCTTTTCCCCTTGGCACAGATCCTTTGTCTAATAAAGAAAAGGTACGGATCAGTTCACTTCCCGGATTGACAGAACGTTTGATTTCTATCGGGTGCAGGCAGCCGTCGCTTTCCATGATCAGATCGATCTCGTTGCTGCTTTTATCCCGATAGTACCAGAGCAGGCAGTCCTGCGCCGCGTTTTGGTAAGTTTTTACAATTTCAGAAACCACATAGTTTTCCAGGATCGCCCCGTTTATTGCGCCGTTCTGAAGAATCTCAGGGGTGGTATAACGCGTCAGACAGGCGACAAGCCCGGTATCGAAAAAATACATTTTAGGCGTTTTTATCGTTCGTTTTAAGAGATTGTTGGAGTAAGGGCGCAGATAGAAAATGATATCTGATTTCTCCAATACCTGCAGCCAGCGTCTGGCGGTGTCATCAGACACGTTGACGTCCTGAGCGATGTCATGGATATTCAGCATTTGTCCGGCCCTGCAGGCAGCGGCCCGGATAAAATCCTGAAACGGCAGTTTATCCACAAGGGTTGTCAGCTCGCTGACATCCCGGTTGATATAAGTCTGCAGATAGCTGGAATAAAATACGTTGCGGTCTGTGAATTTCCCACTGATATATCCAGGGAGGGAACCTTTCCAGATCCGCTCGTAGATCTCATTCATATTGGCGGGGGAGCCGGTGTTTTTTCTTGATTTCAGCGCATTGAGGTCAACGGTAAATGGCATATTTGCACCGGATCCATAGATCTCATGCTGGGACAGGCCTCCCATATGCAGGATTGCCACACGCCCGGCCAATGATTCCTGCGCCAGTTCCATCATTTTAAACGCCTGAGAACCGGTGAGCCAGAAAGAGCCGGGGGCGGCGCCGTTGTCAATGGCAATTTTAATATAGGAAAACAGTTCGGGCGCATACTGCACCTCGTCAATGAGGATTGGCAGATCATGCATTTGCAGAAACAGCGCGGGATCATTTTTGGCGATACGCCGCTCTTCCAGATCGTCCAGTGAGACGTAGCTGCGGTCTGGAGCTGCCAGATGACGCAAAACCGTTGTTTTGCCAACCTGTCTTGGGCCGGTAACCAGCAGGCAGGCGTATTCTTTGGAAAGAGCAATGATTTTATCTTCAAGATCGCGTTTAATGTAATGCATGGGAAACCTCCTTTGGCTGATATACGATATAATCTTATTTTAGCCCAAATCCCGGAAACGTCAAGGGAAAATTATGTACCGGGCAGAGGAAAAGGTTGGGAGTTGACATCGGATAGATTTCTGCATATAATGATTGTTACTTTTTACAATCTCTGTCAACTATTATGAGGCGGATGGGTTATACAGTGGACGAGGCGATGCTCTAAAAAGGCATTGAAGAAAGATAACGAAACAAGAAATGGATGAAGGAATGCAGGTATCATTTACGTGTTTGATACAGCAAATGGATTGTGTGATAAATACCCAATACAGAAAGGAGTTGTGTGATTTATGTATGATGTATTAGATGTGCTGACAGAGGAGGAGATCGATAAAAAGTTTGATCAGAGGTGGGTAATAGCGTTACCAACTGATGATGACACTAAATTTAAAATATATGGCGTCTTTGATGATGAATTAGATTCTGTCAGGTTTGCGCGTAAGTTCGTAGAAGAAGAAGGCAGAGAAGCGATGCGATATCAGGCAGGCGCATATGATTACGAAGAGGATATGTCACCGTTACCCAGATGGGATGGGCGTTTTACATTATATGATGGGGTTAAGCTATGAAGTATATAACTAAGTTACTTCCAAAACAGGTTAGACCTGTTATTAATTTATATGGCATCCGCTGTCTGATCGATACTGGCGCAACGACCCCTGTGTGGTGTGGAAATAATGCATTATTTGAATCTGTATTCAGTTTTAAAGAACCTGTTGGGTTTATGAATGTTAGTGGATTTGGCGGCAGCGGCACTTCATATGAAGTTTACAGGATTAACGACTTTACTTTGATTTTTTCAGAAAAACCTATTGTCTATAAAGTATTTTATATTCTTAAAGGTGATATGTACCGTAAGAATTTTGATATGATATTGCCTGCTACAGTATTTGTTAAGATGGCTTATACAGTCGATAACTCTAAGCATACATTTCAATTGGAGTATGACCATAAGCTTGATGGTTTTACTATGTTAATTAGCAGAGACATAAATATGAGAAGTAAAATACACAGTGTATTCTGCTGTTATATGGATGAGTCGGAGAGATCCTGATGAATTCGTTTTTTGTCTTTATTACAAGAGAGGATTTAGATAATATCCCTTATCGTATAATATGAAAGAAAGTGGAGAGTTTCATTGATTTCTGCAGAGATGGATTGATATGAATGATTTATTGTCATACAAGCATTATAATGGAACTGTAGAATACTCGAAAGAGGATGCCTGCCTTTTTGGAAAGGCAGTCGGCGTAAAATCTTTATTGTCTTATGAAGGAAATTCTATTCAGGAATTAGAACGGGCGTTTCAGACTGTCATTGAAGATTATCTGGCAGATTGTCAGGAACGCAATGTGCAGCCGGAGCAGCCGCATAAAGAGACGGCAATAAAGTAAAGCGCGTGTCCCTTTTTGAACATTCATGTATTTTTGAACGGCCGGGAGAAAAAATGGAAAAAAGAATCTGCAAAAAATGTCTGCTGCGCGATCTGGCAGCGGAAGACCAGAAAGACCTTACAAAATATCTTTCCGTCATTAAAAAACAGGATAAAGTGAAAGATGAAGTTTATGAAAAGCGCCTGAACATCTGCAGGGAATGCGAACGCCTGATCGACGCGACCTGTGACGCCTGCGGCTGTTACGTGGAATTTCGCGCGGCGGTAAAAACAGGCCGATGTCCCTACAAGAAGTGGTAGAGGATCAGCGCATGAAACAAGTATGTGGCTTTAAAAACGGCGTCCCTGATGAAAGGAGGTGTTTCCTATGGCAACCTCAAGCATTACGAAAAACTTTGTCATTTCCGGAGAGAAACAGGTGAAAATGTTTGCCGATGCAATAGAAGCGTCTGCGAATGACCGCCCAATTCGTGTTCCTGTGGCTGCAAGGTTTGTAAAGAGGGAGTCGGAACTGATAGAGTTTATGGAGAAAAGGGAGAAAGCGAATGGTGGAAACAGATAAATTTTTAATTACTAATATCAGCCAATACCTTAACAGTGATAATCCCGGGCTCGGAGAGGGTAAACTGATTCAGGAACTCTTTTTAAGGCTTTTTAAAGCTGAAACGAAAAATCTCATAGCAATAGTAACCGAAAGGCATATGGAGAGTACAGGTGACAATCCATGTGCCTTTTTTATTTTGTGAAATACCGTCTTGTGAAAGAAATCCGGAATTTCTGAAAGGAAAAGTACGTTTCAATAACAACTTACACCCGCAGCTTCGGACTGTTCTTCGCCTCTTCCTGTATCTCTTCCTCATCCATCGGCGTATAATTAATGCTGACCTTGATATCCTGCCCGTAATTGCCAAAGGATTTCCCAAAGATCGTCAGGCCGCCGATATGCTCCGCGTCATCGTCCACGCCGATGCGGAAGCGGATAATGCTGTTGCTGTTAAAATGAAAATCATCAATGGACGCATCCGAGATCTGCAGCCCGTCTATAAAAGTTCCCTTATGGTTAATGACCAGCATCTTTAAGAGCCCGTACTGGTTCCAGTTCGGATACCACCAATCCGGCGTAAAAATGCCGCGTATATCGCCAAAATCACCCGGCGAGCGCCACTTGCCGATAAAAATGTCATTCAGATAAAAACTGATATCGGACAGCCAGTTGTTGTTTACGCCCGGAGCTTCCGAACTGAGTTCAGCGGAGATCATGATCTGCGAGATCTTTTGCGTATAAGGGATAAAATTCGGAATGATATACTCCACATACCCTTTCGTGAACCATAGGATCTCCGCGTCATAGCGGTCCGGATGCGCAAAATACCGGGTGTCGTCCACTTCGCCGATCAGCTGTTTGGCGGATGCCAGCCCGCAGGTCGGATAGATATGGTAATTGGAGTAATGCCCGATCTTTAATTCCGTATTATAAACATTTTCATTATTGTAAGGCGTGTCGATATCGATCAGAACCTTATCCAGGCGCAGCGAACAGATCTTCTGGTTGCCATGGCTCGCGGATTCACTGGAGGTCGTGACGACGCCGCAGGCTTCTAATTTCTTAATATGGTTTGTCAGGGCGCCGTTTGTGATGTTCAGCCTGGAAGCCAGTTCGTTCATATTCATGCTCTTATTGGCTAAAAGCAGTTTGATGATCTCAATACGGACTTCGGAACCCAATGCTTTGAAAAACTCCAGCCCTTCGTCAAGCGATTCAATATGTAACATGAGCTGCTCCCCCTCTCCCTGTCAGCGTTTTATCGGGAAAATGCCCAAAGCGGAATGGAAAACCGTCAGGGCTTTTATGACAAATATACAAGCTAAGTATAGCGAAAAAAACTGTGTGCGTCAATCGCCAGATTGAATAAAATTTAAAATAATTTTTGAAAACCTAAAGAAAAGGAAAATGTGTCAAAAATATGAATGAAAAAATGTACATATACCACAATTAATAAAAAATCAATATCTTTTTTATAAAAAATATGCACGAAATGAGGCGATGCTTTTTCAACACATTTCACAAAAAGCTAAAATAGTATAGAAAAACCTAAAATAATTTTGGAAAATATATTGACAAAAACAGTGATTTATTATAATCTACAATCAGAAGTTGCAACGGGGGCAGGAAATGTATATAAATCATGAATAAACCATGAACAACATATGGATTTTCTGACGGACGCAGGTTTCTAAAAAATATGAGGGAATACAGGAGGGAGAACCAAATGAAGAAGAAATTGGTCAGCGCACTTTTGTGTGCAACAATGGTTGTTGGATGCCTGGGCATGACGGCATGCGGCGGCAGCAGCGACTCAGGTGACAGCGGCGCGTCAAGTGATGATGGCGGCGCAGCAAGCGATGATGGCGGTGCGGCAGATGACGGAGCAGGCGATGCGGCAGATACGGCTGCAGGCGGCGACACAGCGGCTTCCGGCACAGCGGTAGAGGAAACATTCAACGATACATTCGGTGATGCAAATGGTACGCATCTGGATCTGTGGACATTCGTTGATGTGCATGCTTCTTTCTATGGCACGATGGTTGAAAAATGGAATGAGGCAAATCCGGACAGGACGATCGAACTGACGGCAGTTTCTTATCCATATTCTGATATGCATAACAAACTGTTAATGTCCTTCCAGGCAGGCGAAGGCGCACCGGATATCTGCGATGTTGAGGTAAGCCAGTTCCCGAACGTTGTAGAAGGCGTAGATCAGTGGATTTATCCGATGGACGACGCTCTGAACAATTCCGGATATAAAGATGATATCGTTGCTTCCCGTCTGGAAACATACATGGGCGCTGACGGACATTACTATGGCATTCCGTTCCATGTAGGCGCTATGATTATGTATTATAATCTGGCAGAACTGGAAAACTACGGCATTACACAGGCTGATATCGACGCAATCGTAACATGGGACGATTGGGTAGCGCTTGGCAAGAAATATGTAGAAGCGCGCGGCGAGGACGGAAAAGTCTGGACGTCTGTTGATACGGGCGGCGGCGACTGGATGTGGCTTGCTATGGCTGAGTATGGCGATGACTGGACAGGCGGATTCGATGGCGAGCCGAACGTACAGTTGGATTCTGTTAAGAATATGCTTACAATGCAGAAACAGATGCTTGATGACGGTATTGCGATGATCTCTCCGGATGGGCAGAACGATACAGACGCCGGTATCCAGAATATTGCTGACCATAATATCGTATCCTTCCTGAAAGCAGGATGGTTTATGAGCCGTTTCATTGATAAGATGCCTGAAGAAAAAGGCAACTGGTATCTGGCTCCTTGTCCGGTATTTGAAGAAGGACAGCCGCGTTCAGTTGGTGTAGGCGGTACCGGTACGGTTGTAACGCAGGAGTCTGAAAACAAAGAGCTTGCAGCTGATTTCCTTGTATATGCGAAGTGTTCACCGGATGGCGAGAAAGAGATCTGGGCAGAGCTTGGATTTGACGTATGTAATACATCGCTGTGGAGCGACGAATCATTCGCTCATGATGAGACAAACCAGTACAATACATACTTCCGCAACTATCCGTATGATGTATTCAATGAGATCAAAGATGAAATCGGTAAGATTTCCGTTGTTAAGGCCAGCATGGCGATCAACGATCAGCTGAACCTGACAACCTTCAATGAGATATTTGAAGATGGTGTAGATATTGACGAGGCATTACAGGAAGCGCAGGATGCAATTGAATTGGAAATGTAAAATTGTATAGTGTGTAAATATGGATTGCCTAAGAACTGTATTCTTAGGCAATCTCTATCTAAGGGAGAAAAGGAGAGAGGGCTGTGGAAAAAAAGCATGGTATAGTTCATAGATTTATGTATTCCCAGAAGGTAGCTCCATATGTTTTTGTATGTCCGTTCATATTGAGTTTCTGTGTCTTCTGGATATACCCTTTCTGTAGCACGATTATTTATTCGTTCCAGGACATCAAGCCTACGGGGGCAGATTGGGTATGGCTTAAAAATTACACGAAGCTGTTAAAGGATACGGTGTTCCATACGGCGGTCGGCAACAGTTTCCTGTATATGGTGCTGACGCTTGTGTTGTTGATTCCGTTCCCAATGCTTTTCGCCGTATTGCTTGACAGCCATCTGGTAAAGGCGAAGGGCGTGTGGAAAGCGATTTTATACGCGCCGGCATTGACGTCCGTTGTTATTTCCGGTACGTTGTTCCGTATGATGTTTACAGAACTTCCAACCGGCCAGATGAATAAGATCCTGACAGCGTTTGGCCATGAGCCGATCAGCTGGCTGAAAATGAAGCCGACGGCTTATTTTGCATTATTGATCCTTGCCTGCTGGCGGTGGACGGGCGTCAATATGCTGTATTTCCTTTCAGGTTTGAAAGGGATTGACGCAAGCCTTTATGAATCGGCGGACATTGACGGCGCAAGCCCTTGGCAGAAGTTCCGCTATGTGACGATTCCGCTGTTAAAGCCGACATGGGTATACGTATTGACGATTTCCGTATATGCAGGTCTTGCGATGTTCCTTGAGTCCTTCATGTTATGGGCTGGCAACGGTTCACCGAAGAATATCGGTCTGACGATCGTTGGATACCTGTATCGCCGGGGTATTGAAAAAATGCAGCTTGGTTATGCGTCTGCGGTTGGTCTGGTACTGCTTGTTATTGCAATGATCATTAACATTGCGCAGCTGATCGCGACCGGAACATTTAAGAAGGAGGATTGATAGAATGGCTGGTAATAGTGGTGGTAATAAGATTGGCGGCACAAAAACAACCATTCTCACTGTCCTCAGTACCGGATTGTTTGTTGTTTTGAGCGCTGTTATTGTTTTTCCTGTATTTGCCGGTTTTCTGGCTTCGTTCCGTCCGGGCTATCTTCTGACCAGAAGGGGCTTGAGCATTGATTTGGACTTTAGTACGATGACGCTGTCCAATTATCAATTGATCTTTAATGGCGGAACGGATTCGCAGCGGTATTTCCGCGCGTTTGGCAACAGCTTGTTCCTGACGTTTGTAACGGTAGTGGCTACCCTGATCATCTGCTTCTTTGTAGCATACGGGCTGTCCATGTATACCTTTAAGCTGCAGGGACTGTTGTTCTTCCTTGTTATTGCAACAATGATGGTTCCGTTTGAAATCCTGATGCTTCCGTTATATCAGGAAATTATCAATATGAACCTGACAGATACGACAGTGGGCGTTGTACTCCCTGGCATCTGCGGCGCTTCCACGATATTCTTTTTCCGGCAGTATATGCAGAGCCTGCCGAAGGAATTGCTGGAAGCGGGGCGTATTGACGGCGCGAGCGAGTACGGGATCTGTGTCAGGATCATGCTTCCGATCGTAAAGCCTGCATTTGCCTCTATGGCGATCCTGACCTCAATGGGTTCCTGGAACAACCTGCTGTGGCCGATGCTTGTTTACAGGAGCACAGAGAAGTTTACGCTTCCGGTTTACTTAAACGGGCTATTGAGTCCATATGGAAACAATTACGATATACTGATCGCCGGTTCCATGTTCTCGATCCTGCCGGTATTGGTCGTATTCCTTTGTTTCCAGAGCTACTTTATTGACGGTATGGTAGCCGGGGCGGTTAAAGGCTAATGAAAAAAGATACATAAGGAACGGTATATTGTTCCTGCTGCGGGCAGCGGCCGGTATTTCTGGAATTCCTCTGCCCGCATTTTTTTCACAAAGTTGTAGTAAAAATTTCCATATTTGGTATAATATTCATGAAAAGCAAGGCGCTCTCGGGCGAATTGCACAACAACAGTAAGGAGGAGCCATTATGGAGACACAGTTAAAGTTTAATGAGCCATGGATTCTTCAAAGGGCGGACCCGTATGTGTATAAGCATACGGACGGCTGGTATTATTTTACAGCGTCCGTACCGGCATATGACGGGATTTTCCTGCGCAGGGCAAAGAGCCTTGCCGGACTGCCGCAGGCGGAGGAGAAAGAGATCTGGCATAAACATGAAGCAGGGCCGATGAGTATTCATATCTGGGCGCCGGAGCTGCATTATCTGAGCGGAAAATGGTATATTTATTATGCAGGCGGCGATAAAGACGATATCTGGAATATCCGGCCGTACGTTCTGGAATGCCAGGGGCCTGACCCGATGGAGGACGAGTGGAAAGAGCTTGGGAAGATGAAGCGCGCGCCGGAAGATGAATTTTCTTTTGAAGCATTTTCACTGGATGCGACAGTCTTTGAAAACAAAGGGAAATATTATTATGTATGGGCGGAAAAAGTCGGCGTGGGCAAACAGATTTCCAATCTGTATATCGCGGAAATGGAAAACCCGCATCAGCTGAAGACGGTTCAGGTGCTTCTGACGACGCCGGATTACGACTGGGAGAGAGTCGGATTCTGGGTAAATGAAGGGCCGGGCGTGATTAAGCATGATGGAAAGCTGTTTTTGACTTATTCGGCGAGTGAGACGGGCGCATGTTACTGCGTCGGGATGCTGACGGCGGACGAGGACTCCGATCTGCTCGACCCGTTATCGTGGAAGAAGGAGCGTTACCCGGTACTGCAGACGGATGCGTCGTTAAAGATTTACGGGCCGGGGCACAATTCCTTTACAACGGACGAAGAGGGAAATGACATTATGGTTTACCATGCGAGGACGGAAGAGAAGATCGTGGGCGACCCGCTCTATAATCCGAACCGCCATGCGAACCTGATGAAGATCCGCTGGGATGAGGACGGAAGGCCGGTATTTTCTTATAACAGTTAAATCTTTGGTTTTGCCAAAAGTTTATTAGGGAGAGAATTTCATATAGAGAGAGTAAAAAAATGAAGGGAGAACGCGATGGCAAAATTAGTGATCAATGAGACAAAGAAAAAAGGAACGATTGCGCCGGAGATCTACGGGCATTTTTCCGAGCATCTGGGACGCTGCATTTACGAGGGGATGTATGTGGGGGAAAACTCAGAGATCCCGAACGTGAACGGTATGCGTACGGATGTGGTAGAGGCGCTCAGAGAGATTCAGGTGCCGGTGCTTCGCTGGCCGGGCGGCTGCTTTGCGGATGAATACCACTGGAAGGACGGCATTGGCGATAAGGCGAAACGGAAAAAAATGATCAATACGCACTGGGGCGGCGTGGTAGAGGACAACAGCTTCGGCACACACGAATTTATGGAGCTGTGCCGCCAGATTGGCTGCAAGACCTATGTAAACGGCAACCTCGGAAGCGGTACGGTGCAGGAGATGTCGGAATGGGTAGAGTATATGACGTTTAACGGCGTTTCCCCGATGGCCGACCTGCGTAAGCAGAACGGGCATGAGGAGCCATGGACGGTTGATTTCTTTGGCGTGGGCAACGAGAACTGGGGCTGCGGCGGGAATATGACGCCGGAGCATTATGCGAATGAATACCGCCGTTACCAGACGTATGTGAGAAATTATGACGACAAGAAAGCGCCGATCAATAAGGTCTGCTGCGGCGCCAGTGTGGATGATTACCACTGGACGGAGGGCGTTATGCGGACATGCTTTGACCATACGCCGGAACCGATGCATGGTTTTATGGATTTCCTGTCGCTGCATTATTATGTGCATCCGGAGGGCTGGGAGATCAAGGGCAGCTCGACGGACTTTGATGAGGAAGTATGGTACAAGACGCTGAAAAAGGCGCTGTATATGGACACGCTGATCACACGCCATGGCGCGATCATGGATCAGTACGATCCGGAGAAAAAGATCGGCATGAGCGTAGATGAATGGGGCACATGGTTCACCTGTGAGCCGGGCACAAATCCGGGATTCTTATATCAGCAGAATACGGTGCGCGACGCGCTGGTAGCGGGCATTACGATGAATGTGTTCAATAAACACTGCGACCGCGTAAAGATGGCGTGTCTGGCGCAGATCGTCAATGTGCTGCAGTCTGTGATCCTGACAGAAGGCGAAAAGATGATCAAGACGCCTACGTACCATGTATTCCATATGTTCCGCCACCATCAGGGCGCGGAGCTGTTAAGCAGCGAACTGACGGGCGTTTCTGAGATCGGCATCGGCGAATGGAAGGTTCCGGAGCTGACAGAGTCTGTCTCAGAAAAGGACGGCATGATTACGATCACGCTCAATAACCTGTCTGCGACGGACAGCAGGGAAGTGGACGTGCAGTTTACCGAAGACAAGGCATATGAAGTGGCGGAAGCGAATATCGTGACCGGCGCGGATATGCATGACCATAATACGTTTGATGCGCCGGAAGTCGTAAAGGAAGCGGCATTTACCGGTTACTCTGTAAATAAAAATACAATGAAGGTTACAATGCCTCCGTACAGCGTCGTTGAGATCCGCGTGAAATAAAAACAGAAAATGTGAAGGGCGGGCCGTACAGTTTTGTGCGGCCCGCCGCATATTATAAGGAATGTTCTGTTTTTAACTGCCTGATTTCTTCCAGAGACAGGCCTGAAATGGCGGAAATTTCTTCCGGCGCATATTTATTTGCGGCGATCATATGAAGGGCGGCTGTTTTCATGCCTTCTTTTATGCCTTCCTTTAGCGATTCATTCCGCATATCTTCCATAGCTTTACACATGATTGCGACTCCCTCCTTGCTTTCTTTGAAAAAACGGACTCTGTCTGCCAATATTTCATAGAACATTTCAGATGGATCTTTACAGGAAAAATCATGCATGAGTTTTCCAAGAGGCGTGTCGTTGCGGTAAGCCCCATTTACATAAAGTATGTGCGAACCATCCTGAAATGTTTCACCGGTACCGAGGATACAGCGTTCAATCTGGTATACAGGCATATTTTTTTTCAATACGTCGTGTTCTGTGAGAAAAATTACGTAAGTTTCAGGTAAAGATTCAAAATCCGCGCCCTTTTCAAGCAAGTTGGCATCCATCATACTGCTATTGTATCTGGCGCGTTTCCTGCCTGCGCCTTTGTCCGCGCGTTGTATTTCGATGTTATATGTTGTGCCTGAACTGTCGGTTGCAAGAATATCCAGTCTTACGGAGCGGTTCAGCAGATTTTCAACAAATACCTGTGTGCGGGCGCTGCATACAGATAAATCTGGCTTGTCAAGGATGATTCTTAGTGTCAGCCCGACGGCTGCAGTGTCACCGTCAAAACATTTTGTAAGAAAGTCATCATCAAGCAGACGGAAATTCCTGATCCGTTCTAAGTCTTCCTGATGTTTTTGCTCTATGGACGTCAATTTATCCACCTGCCTTTTATATATGTAATTCTGAATCTATCTTAACACAGCAAAATCGGATTTTCAAGAAAGAGAAATTTTATTGTCTATTTTTGATAAAAAGGTTTTCATCTTTTTTTTTATGTGCTATACTTGAAATTATGCAGGCATAACAAGCCACAAGCCTGTAAGGAAAGGAAGCGGGTGTGGGACAAAGATGAAGAGCGGAAGAAAAGGCAGGCTGCGTATCCCTGTGGAATTTCTCGTGTCACTGATTTTGGTTGCGGTTATCATCGGGGGCGTTCTGTTTGCATACAAATGGGATGCGGATGAGCGGAAAGAAGTGTCGGGGACGTACAGCTGTGAATTTCAGTTAAACGGCGGCGCAGAGCAGGATTCTGTTACGGTATATTATAAATTTGACGCCGAAAAAGGGACTTCGGAAGAATTGTGGGGCGATCAATCCCTGATGACGGGGAAGTATACGGTAGACGGAAACCGCATTACGGTCGTGACGGACGGCAATGAGGATCTGGGCGCGGAAAGCGAAACAGAATATTTTATCGTGGATGAGAATGTGTTGTTGGCGGAGAGTTATATTTATGATGGGAAGATACCGGAGGGAACCACGTTTGATGCGGAATGTACGCTTTTGGACTCCGCCGGGATATCCTATAAAGTGACGTTTTCCAAAGACGGCACGTATACATACGAAACGGGAGATACCGTTATCAATGGCACATATGAGCGGGACGGGAAATTCATTCACCGCAAAAGAGAAGATGGCGGCGCGCTGAGCGACTATTATATATATGACGGCAGGCTGGTTGGCCTGGTATATACAAAGGAAACAGAATCGTAAAACAGGAGAAAGCAATGGGCGGTTTATTTAATTATGACAATAAGTTTTTTCGGGCGGTAAATAAGATCGTGGACGGGTTTTATGCAAGCATTTTATGGCTGCTGTTTTCGCTGCCGATCTTTACGATCGGGGCGTCTTCCACAGCGCTGTACTATACAATCCACAAATCATTGCGCGGGAACCGGGGATATGTCTGGCAGAGTTTCTGGTCGTCGTTTAAATCCAATTTCAAACAGGTGACAAAGATCTGGCTGATCCTTCTGGCGTTGATCGCGCTGTTGTTTGTCGACCAGCAGATCATGTATCAGTTTATGGTGCAGGAATCGCCGCTCGGCTCGCTGTATTATTTTTTCTATATCGCATTGTTTCTTGTCGCGGTCTGGGCAGTGTATATTTTTACCTATTCGGCAAGGTTTGAGCTTGGCATAAAGGCCACGCTGAAAAATTCCCTGATCATTGCGATCGCAAATCTGCCCTGGTCTGTCCTGGTCCTGGTCCTGATGGTCGGGGGCAGCCTGATCGTATATGTATCGCCGGTCATGATTACCTTTATGCCGGCAGGCGTCGGATGCCTGATGGAGATGTTTCTGGAACGCATTTACCGGAAATATATGACGCCGGAGGATTTAAAGAAAGAGCAGGAGCTGGATTGGGAACGGCGTTCGTGATGAGCCGGTCTGTTTATCAGAAAAATACAATAAAAAATCCCCATGTCGGACATGGGGATTTTTTTACGCAAACGCGGGTTTAGTGGTGGAACAGGCGGATGCCCGTAAACGCCATCACAATGCCATGCGCATTGCAGGCGTCGATCACATCCTGGTCGCGTTTTGAGCCGCCCGGCTGCGCGATATACTGCACACCGCTGCGGAATGCGCGCTCTACGTTGTCGCTGAATGGGAAAAATGCATCAGAGCCAAGCGTTACGCCGGTATTTTTATCCAGCCATGCGCGTTTTTCCTCCGCGGTAAATACCGGAGGCTTTACTTTAAAGGTATTTGCCCATACGTCGTCGCCGAGCACGTCCATGTAATCTTCGCCGATATACAGATCAATGGCGTTGTCGCGGTCGGCGCGTTTGATATCGTCCCGAAATTGCAGGTTTAAAACCTGCGGGCTCTGGCGCAGGAACCAGTTATCCGCCTTTGAGCCTGCCAGCCTGGTGCAGTGGATGCGGGACTGCTGTCCGGCTCCGATGCCAATCGCCTGTCCGCCCTTTACATAGCATACGGAGTTGGACTGTGTATATTTTAACGTGATCATTGCGATGGCAAGGTCGATTTTTGCCGCGTCCGGAAGCTCTTTGTTTTCGGTTACGATATGATTGAAAAAGTCTTTGTCGATATTTAATTTGTTGCGTCCCTGCTCAAATGTGACGCCGAACACTTCTTTGCGCTCGACCGGGGCGGGCGTATAGGAAGGATCGATCGCAACGATATTGTACGCCCCGTGTTTTTTGGTTTTCAGGATCTCAAGCGCTTCCGGCGCATAGCCCGGAGCGATTACCCCGTCTGACACCTCGTGTTTGATAAATTCCGCAGTCGGCACGTCGCAGACGTCCGAAAGCGCGATAAAGTCGCCGAACGACGACATACGGTCCGCGCCCCGCGCGCGCACATAAGCGCTTGCAAGCGGAGAATAGTCGATGTCATAATCGTTTGCCCAGTAAATCTGGCGTTCTATGTCGGTCAGCGGATTGCCGACGGCGGCCCCTGCCGGGGAGACGTGTTTAAAGGAAGATGCGGCTGGAAGTCCGGTTGCTTTTTTTAATTCCGTTACGAGCTGCCAGCCGTTGAAAGCGTCCAGAAAATTTATGTAGCCCGGTTTCCCGTTTAAGACTTTGATCGGCAGGTCGGAACCGTCGTTCATAAAAATGCGGGAAGGCTTCTGGTTGGGATTGCAGCCGTATTTTAATTCTAATTCATTCATAGGGATTCTCCTTTATCAAAAATAGTTTATGAGCGCTGCTCGCAGGAACTCATAAATGCCTCGTTAAACGCTCCTATTATAACATACCGTTTGAAAAAAAGGAAGTTTTAAAATCTTGTATTGCGGATGAAACGTAAACAAATAAAAAATATATGTTGACAATTTGCCGTATTTGGTTATAATGAGATTATAGTAAACAAAAGAAAGGGAATGGGTTGACATTATGGAAGGACAGGCAGTGGTAAAAAAACATGGGAAAAAAGAGGGCGGGAAAATCTCCCTGCATCAGATGTGTGAGATGGCGTTAATGGCGGCGGTCATGTGTATTCTGGGTCCGGTTTCTGTTCCGATCGGCGCGGTGCCGATATCTCTGACGAGCCTGATCGTCTATCTGGCGGCTTTTTTGTCAGGCCCGAAAATGGGGACGATGAGTACGGCGGTTTATCTGCTGCTCGGCATGGCGGGGCTTCCGGTTTTTTCCGGATATTCAGGCGGCGTCGCAAAGCTTGCCGGGCCAACGGGCGGGTATCTCGTCGGATTTCTTTTTGTGGCGTTGATAACAGGCGTTTTTGCGGAGCGGGCGTCGCGCAGATTTGTCTGGTCAATGGTTGGGATGCTGCTGGGAACCGCCGTTTTGTATTTGTTTGGGACGGTATGGTTTGTGCTGATGATGCACAGTACGGTATCCTATGCGGTAACGGTATGCGTTCTGCCGTTCCTGCTCTGGGATCTGGGGAAAATGCTGGTTGTCGCGCTGGCGGGACGGGAGATCGATAAACGCCTGTCGGCGGCGGGACTGAGATGAAAAGGCGGGGCGTCCCGCCTTTTTTCTTTCTTGCGCGCCTTTCAAACATATGCTATATTGAAAGCAAATATAAAAGGGATTGTCGCAAGATGCAAAGTACAGGTTCTGAAAAAATAAAAATCTCCGTCCGGGATCTGGTGGAATTTATTCTGCGCAGCGGCGATATTGATCACCGATACATCGGCAGTATGCAGACAGACGCCATGCGGCAGGGCAGCCGGATGCACAGGAAGCTGCAAAAGCGGGCAGGCGCGTCCTATCATGCGGAAACGCCGTTGAAAATGGAGTTTGCACAGGAGCATTACACGATCGTGCTCGAGGGCAGGGCGGACGGGATTATTATAGAAGATGAAGTTACAATTGACGAGATCAAGTGTGTTTTTGCGGATATTTCACAGATGGAAGAGCCGCAGGGCATACATCTGGCGCAGGCGAAATGCTATGCGTTTATTTATGCGCTGCAAAATTCGCTCGAACAGATTCATGTCAGAATGACATATGTGAATCTGGATACGGAAGAGCTTCGATATTTTCACAGCAGTTATACATTTGCGGATTTGGAAGAGTGGTTTCAGGCGCTGATGCGCGAATATAAAAAATGGGCGCAGTTCCAATATGAATGGCGGCTGTGCAGGCAGGCGTCGATCAGGCAGCTTGCGTTTCCGTTTCCATACCGGAAAGGGCAAAAAGAACTTGCAGGCGGCGTCTACCGCACGATATGCCGGGGGAAGGAACTGTTTATACAGGCCCCGACGGGGACGGGGAAGACGGTCTCTGTGCTGTTTCCGGCGGTTCGGGCGGTCGGCGAGGGATTCGGGGATAAAATCTTTTATCTGACGGCGAAGACGGTAACGGCGGCGGTTGCAAGGGAAACGTTTGACTTGTTTTATCAGAAAGGGTACCGGGCAAAAACGGTACAGATTACGGCGAAGGAGAAGATGTGCCTGTTGGACGAGGTCTCCTGCAATCCGGAGGACTGCCCGTATGCAAAAGGGCATTATGACCGGATTAACGATGCGGTGTACGGGCTGCTGCAGGAGGCGGATCTGTTCGACCGGGAGCGTCTGCTGGAATATGCGGAAAAATGCAGGGTGTGCCCGTTTGAATTGTGCCTGGATATGTCTGCCTGGGCGGATAATATTATCTGTGATTATAATTATGTGTTTGACCCGCGTGTCTGCCTGCGGCGTTTTTTTGCGGAAGGGACCGGCGGGGATTATTTGTTTCTGGTAGATGAGGCGCATAATCTGGTTGAGCGCGGGCGGGAGATGTACAGCGCGCATTTGTATAAAGAAGATTTTCTTTCGGTGCGCAGGCTGGTAAAAAAATACAGCCCAAAGCTTGCGAAAGAACTGCAGCGGTGCAATCAGATCCTGCTTGGCTATAAACGGGAGTGTGTGCAGTTTCAGTATCATGAAAATATCTCGGGGTTTGTTTTCGCTTTGATGCGCGCGGCGGCGGAGCTGGAAAAATTTCTGCAGAAGTTCCGAGCTGCGCCGGAGCGGGAGGAGATACTGGATTTTTATTTCCAGGTGCGGAATTTTCTGGACGTCAGTGACGGCGTCGATGAAAATTATGTCATTTATTCGGAGCATACGGAGGACGGGCGCTTCCGCCTGCGGCTTTTTTGCGTCGATCCTTCCGGAAATCTGCAAAAACGGCTGGACAAAGGGAGGAGTACGGTCTTTTTTTCCGCGACGTTACTGCCGATCCGCTATTATACAAGCCTGCTCAGTACGCGGACGGATTATTACGCGGTATATGCGGAAACGGTGTTTTCGTCCGGCCAGCGGCTGGTGCTTGCCGCGCGGGACGTCACGAGCCGGTATACCCGGCGGGGTGCGGCGGAATATGCGCGTATGGCGGATTATATTGAACAGACGGTGACGTGTAAAAAGGGCAATTATATGGTGTTTTTCCCTTCTTATAAAATGCTCCGGGAGGTGTATGAGCAATTTGCGGAAAAAGACGCCGCGCAGACGGACTGCCTGCTGCAGACTGCCGGTATGAACGAGCGGGAGCGGGAGGCGTTTTTGGCGGAGTTTTCCAGGGAACGGGAACGCTCGCTGGTCGCCTTTTGCGTCATGGGCGGGATTTTTGGCGAGGGCATTGACCTGAAGGAGGAGCGGCTGATCGGCGCGATCATTGTGGGGACGGGCCTGCCGCAGGTCGGCAATGAGCGGGAAATCTTAAAACAGTTTTATGATGCGCGTTCTGGCAGCGGATTTGACTATGCATACCGCTATCCGGGCATGAACAAAGTCCTGCAGGCGGCCGGGCGCGTGATCCGTACAAAAGAGGATATCGGCGTGATTGAGCTGCTGGACGAGCGTTTTTTACAGTCGGATTACCGCGAACTGTTTCCGCGCGAATGGGATGACGTCAGGGTGTGCCGGTTAGATTCCCTGCAGGGCTGCCTGAAAGGTTTCTGGGAAAGCGTCCATGAGTGACGCGCGCGATTTTGTGAAAAAGTGACAAAAAAAGATGAAAAAAACATATTTTATGTGAATATTAACAAAATGCAAGACAAAAGTAATTTAAAATTTCTGCGGAACCATTTTTTAAAAGCGGTTTCTTGTTTTGGAAAAACAGTTTATAGGTAAAATAACACAAAATTTGTGGAATCTGTGGAAAGCGGCGGAAATTTGACAAAGGAAAATCCACATGCCATAATACGGGATGTAACGTTTCTGGAATGTGTATAGATGTGCATGGTTTTGGAAAAAATGTATATCAGAGGGAAACGGGTTTTGGATTGAGGCAGAAAGGATGGTTGTTATGAAAGAAAGAATTATTCGTCTGAGTGAAACAGGAGAAGTGAAAGAATTCGTGCAGGCGGCGGAACAGTGCGATTTTGATATTGATGTGGTTTATCAGCATATTTTTATTGACGCAAAATCTTTCCTGGGCGTGATGGGGCTGATCATGAAGGATATGAGGGTGTCTTACAGCGGCGAGGATCAGGGGTTTGAGCAGGTGGTTCAAAAATACGCAGTTGCATAATAGAACAGAGAAGAAAAATAGAAAAGAGAAAACTTCCGGCGGCGGATGGCTCCGGGGGTTTTCTTTTTTTTGGTCGCTGTTATCCCGCTGCCGGGCAGCGGCAAAAAAATAAGGAAATCCATGATGGATTTCCTTACTTTTCTTCTTGCCAAATGCAGAAGATGGGACTTGAACCCACACGGTATTGCTACCACAGGCACCTGAAGCCTGCGCGTCTGCCAATTCCGCCACTTCTGCGTAAGCACAAGATATATAATACATGACAAAGCCTGATTCGTCAAGTCTTTTTTTGAAAAAATTTCAAAAAAATTTTTCTTGACATATTTTGAAGAAAGCGCTATTATATTTAAGTCGTTGGGAGTTCTCCTGACAACAGATGCGGAAGTGTCGGAACTGGCAGACGAGCAAGACTAAGGATCTTGTGGCAGCAATGCCGTGTGGGTTCAAGTCCCATCTTCCGCATAGAACTCTGGCAAATCAGTTTTGCCAGAGTTTTTTTGCATTTATCCCCGCTTATCCAAAATCGCGGGTTACATAAAAGCCGCATACCCTTAAAAGAATCGGGTATGCGGCTTGCGCCGTCCATCAGGACGTTTTTGTGACGATAAACTTTGCGCGGACTGCCTGTTTATTTCTGCCCCACCATTTGCGCAGCGCCAGAGAGGTATACATAATAAAGAGCGCGGTTACAGCGGAAAGGCAAAGATAAATGGGGAGTCTTTGCATATAGGTCAGGTCCGGCAGAAAATCCGCCAGCCTGCGGCTCCAAAAGCCATGCCCTAAAAACAGCGAAAAGCTGTATTCGCCCAGCCAGGCAGTAAGCTTTTTCCCGCAGAGCCCCGGATTGGCCAGGCTGATCTGGGAAAACGTAATTGTGACTGCGATTCCAAGCAGGATGACCTGCAGCCAGTCGGCCTTTGATTTTCCCATAATGAATGTGGCGGCGATGACAGCCCCGTAGCAGCCCCATTCGATCAGCGTAAATATGCCGCGCGCGAGGCGGGTAAACGTTATGCCCCGCAAAAAGAGGCTCAGCTTATAGAGGACGCTGCCGAGCATAATGCTGATGATTGCGCGGTAGAGGCTTTTAAAGGCGATGTGGAACCACGCATGCGGCTGGCTGAAATTTTTCCATTCCTGATAAGAGACGCCCATCAGAAAGATGATCGTTAATGGGGCCAGGATATAAAAATAAGTGTCCTGATATTTTCGCATCAGCGGCCATGTAAGGAACATGGCAAGCAGCATGGCCGATAGATACCAGCAGACCGGATTGGCGCGATAACCCGCCAGACCGGCTTCCGTAAGGAATAAAAGCTCCCATACGGAGCCTGTGACGTCTTCGGTCAGCGTCTGCAGCGGTTTCCCGATATGTTCTACGGCCAATGCAAGAAGCCATGCGACATAGATGTTCGGCATTAATCCGCAGAGTTTCCGTTTCATAAAAGAAAACGTATCCCTCCCGGGGGAAAAGGGCGCAGCCTTTTGTTTATCCGCGGAATATGCCATTAACATGCCGGACGTCAGAAAGAAAAATTCTACAACGACAACGCCGTTTCCGTTTGCAAACAGCGTGCGATCTCCCTTTCCCGCCATATTCGTGGAATGGCATAAAATGACCATGATGGAAAATATAAATTTCCACAAATCCAGCTCCCCGTTTCTGTTGTTTTTCATGTGTGGTGAATATCTCCTCCTTTGTATGGATTTTATCTGACGGAAAATAAAAAAAGAGATGTTAAGACTCCGATTTCTCACTGTGAATATCCTCAGACGGCATAAGCCGTATTGCCGCCCGAAGATATCACTGTGAGAAATCAAGAACGGGTGTAAAGTATGCGTCCACACCTGCACCCGTTTTTACGCGGATATAGGAAATATTCCCTCTCCGGTTAAGAACGGTTATATAAATACCTTGCGAAACACCTTGTAAACAACAGGCAGTTACTTTATAATAACTGTGTGGTGTATTGCAGGCATTGTCTGTATGTGTGGTAGCCCTGTTACCATCCATGCCCGGTACTGTTGGCGCAGTATCGGGTGGTACACCATAATGTTCCTGATCTTCTCACGCAGAATATTGGCAGCAGACCATTGAAAACCGCTGTCTGCTGTTGCGTATTGCGGAAATCTTAAAACGGATTTTCCGATGAATTGCACAGATACGAACCTTACTGCAACCCACAGATTAATTATAAAACCAAAATGTGTTTTTTGTGTGAATTCTAAAAAAATAATAAACTCATAGAAAAACTACGATTGACGGAACCGCTCAGCGAAAGAACGGATCAAAAATAACGTCCATACCCCGAAATAAATCCCGCAGAAAATACGGGCGGTAAGCGGATTGAAGAGCCATTTGGCGAGCGGCGTGAAGACAATGCCGGGGAGGGCAAAAATGATAAAATCAAATACTGACTGGCGGTGGAACGGGATGCGGTTTTCCTGCCACAATTCTACGCCGATCCGTTCTGCCTCGCGCCTGGCGTTGGCGGTAAACGTGCTGTTTGTCAGGACGGCCGGAACGTCGCAGCCGTAATAAGCGCAGCCGGTATAGGCTTCCTGTACGGCATGGTTCCCGACCGGATAAGAATAATATTTGCATTGTATGGCATAAGAGATTCCTTTGCGCACTGCCAGGATATCTGTGCCGTGGTCGCCGCTGGCGGCAGTCGCGCGGATTTTTCGGAAACCGTATCTGCGCAGTTTCCGGCACATGGCGCGCTCATAATCTTCTCCGCTCCGTATCCTCATTTGCGTTTCCCCTCATTTGGTATTTTTTGCATGGATCTGTGCATAAAAAAACGGAAAACTTCCGTTTTCCGCTTTCTGTCTGAGTAGCGAGAGAGGGACTTGAACCCTCGACACCACGGGTATGAACCGTGTGCTCTGGCCAGCTGAGCTATCTCGCCATAATAAAAACTTATTTTACATATGGAATGGGACCTATAGGGCTCGAACCTATGACCCTCTGCTTGTAAGGCAGATGCTCTCCCAGCTGAGCTAAGATCCCGAAACGACCCAGATCGGACTCGAACCGACGACCTTCGCCGTGACAGGGCGACGCTCTAACCAACTGAGCCACTGGGCCA
>CANQQG010000032.1 GCA_947625875.1 uncultured Lachnospiraceae bacterium | reverse complement strand
GCGGCGCTCCGCCAGATCAACGAGCGGCAGTACGAAAAGAGCCGCATCGCAAAAGGCATATCAGCCGGAAATATTCGTAAATACGGGTTTGCGTTTCGGGGGAAGGAAGTTCTGATTGGAGAGGAATAATGTATTATTCGCCCAAAATGGTTGATTATCTCAATGCATTTAAAGTGTCTGACAATCAAAAATTGTGCAAAATGCACAAGCGCCGATGAGTTTTCGGACAGTCTGTGGGGGTGTTGCGGATCCTGCGCTGGTTCAGAAAATTTTTGAGGAATACAAACACGGTAATTGCAAAGGGATTTTGCCGTCGGATTACGACTTTGATGCGCACAAGGAGCTGGTGGCGATGCAGCCCGGGGATGTGCCGGTCACATATGCCGACGCCACCCCGCTGGAGCGCGATTTTGGATTTAAGACGGACACGAGCCTGCGTGACGGGCTGCGGCGGTTTGCGGAGTGGCATCGTATTTTTTATCAGAATTAATCACAATGGAACAGGTCTCTGGTGTACACCTTATCGGCCACGTCATCTAAAACGGAAGCATAGCGATTGGCAATGATGCAGTCGCTGTGCTTTTTGAATTTCCGGAGATCATTGACGACTTTGTTGCCGAAGAAAGTGCTCCCGTCTGGAAGGGACGGTTCGTAAACGATGACGCTGGCGCCTTTTGCCTTGATCCGTTTCATGACTCCCTGGATGGAGCTCTGGCGGAAGTTGTCAGAGTTGCTCTTCATTGTCAGACGGTAGATTCCGATGGTGATCTCCTTTTCACGGGATGCATCGTAGATATTCCGGTCCTCGTAATTGTAATAGTTCGCTTTTTTCAATACCTGATTGGCAATGAAATCTTTTCTGGTGCGGTTGCTCTCTACGATGGCGGACATCATGTTTTGCGGCACATCGGAATAGTTGGCGAGGAGCTGCTTGGCATCTTTTGGAAGGCAGTAACCGCCGTAGCCGAAGGACGGGTTATTGTAGTGGCTGCCGATGCGGGGGTCGAGGCAGACTCCGTCTATGATGTCCCGCGTGTTTAACCCTTTCATCTCCGCGTAGGTGTCGAGTTCGTTGAAGTAGCTTACCCGCAGGGCAAGGTAGGTGTTTGCAAAAAGTTTCACGGCCTCGGCTTCGGTGTGTCCTATGATAAGGGTGTCGATATTTTGCTTGATGGCGCCATCCTGAAGAAGTGTGGCAAAGGTGTTTGCGGCAGTTAGGAGGGCAGGGTTATTTTTATCAGCTCCGACAATGATGCGGCTTGGGTAGAGGTTGTCGTACAGCGCCTTTGATTCGCGGAGAAATTCCGGGCTGAACAGGATATTGTCCGTGTGGTATTTTTTCATTAAGGATCTGGTATAGCCGACCGGAATGGTGGATTTTATTACCATAATCGCGGACGGATTGACCTTGAGTACGAGCTCGACGACGGATTCCACCGCTGTCGTGTCAAAATAGTTTTTGCTGCTGTCATAGTTCGTGGGAGCCGCGATAATGACGAAGTCCGCGTTCCGGTAGGCGGATTCGGCGTCAAGCGTCGCAGTCAGGTCGAGTTCCTTTTCACGCAGATATTTTTCGATGTAATCATCTTGGATCGGAGAGACGCGTCTGTTGATCTGCTCGACTTTTTCCGGGACGATATCTACCGCAGTTACATGGTTGCGTTGCGCGAGGAGCGTCGCAATGGACAGCCCGACATAGCCGGTTCCTGCCACTGCGATGTTGTAGCGGCGGGATTCGTGGCGTGGGGAGATTTCCGGCATTGCGGGGGTATGGTCATTCTGTGGGCTGACAAAGAGCAGGTCCGGCTCAAAATCCAGAATTTCGGCAAGTTTTTCGAGCTGGGGGATGGACGGCATGTAATCCTGGTGCTCAATGCGGCTGAGCATGGCGCGGTGGATGCCAGTGAGTGAGCTGAGTTCCGTCAGGGTATAGTTTTTTTGCTGACGCCGGGATCTGACCGTCTCAGCAAGCAGTTTTGGAGATAGTTTTTTCATGTTGGCTCCTTTCACGGTTGGGTGGTTGTTGTGACGATCCGCAGAATTGAGGGGGAAGCGGATGTTTGCATTTGTTATGCTGATAAAGGAATGTTATCATAAGTAACGGAGAACGTCAATAAAGAATAATACGTGATATTTTAAGTGACATATATAAAGGCGGGAAAAAATTGACTGGCGGTATGCTTAAATGGTTGAAATAGAAGAACTTGATTATGATGGTAATAGATAGAAAGGAACCATGTAGACAGATAGTGCAGAGTTTTCTTTTGTTCTTATTTTACACAAAAAAATAGTGGCTTTAAACGAAATTATATAAGATTTTTTTAAGGAAGAAGTTAAATATACGGTTTTCATGTCCGATACATTTAATATTAAGCATGATTTTCCGGGTACGATTGTCTTTCGTTTTTAAACGTGGGAAATATTGGTTATGGTTCTATAGATTTTAAAGGTGATCATCATAAATTAACTTATGATCAGATATGATAATATGGAACTACCGGATAAGGCAGATTACAGTAAGGGGGGTGGCAATTTTATGTCAAGTGTCATAGAGAAGATTACGTTATATGACTTGTTGGGCTATGCAATTCCGGGGACGGTATTCATAGGGCTTATTGGATGGGCCTGTGTCATGCGTTGGGATATTGATTTTTTGGAAAAGTATAAAGATTATACAGGATATGTGATTGCTGTATGGCTTGTTCTGGGATATGTTTTTGGAATCGTGATTTCGGAGATCATGAGTTCCTTTTTTGAGTTATTTATAAAGGATAGCGGATGGTTTCAAAAAAGGAGCGCAATTGTCGGGAATGATTATAAGGCGATAGCAAAAGCGTTAGTGAAGGCGGGGCTTATCCAAAATAAGAAAGAGATTCAGAGTATGAATGATGCAATGAAATATATGACATATATGTATAGTATTATTCAGTCCGATCCAAAATATAACCGGGTGCATAACTATGCGTCACTGGAGCTGCTGTGCAAAAATATGGCGTTTGTGTTTGGAGTCGGGAGTATCGCGGCACTCTGGTGTATAAAGGAATGCCGCATTCTGATTGTCTTGTTGGCGTTGTTTCTGATATCTTCTTTTATGTTTGCGAGAAGGTGGAGAAAGGTGTATTGGAAAAAACGGTCTTATACCATTAGTTGGTTTGTGGATAAATACGTAAAAAATTAAAATTCAGGTTGCTTTTTTATATAATAGTGCTATAATAGAAATAAAGAGACTATTCGAAAGAGGTATATGCAATGAAGTTGAAATTGTTGAGGCGGATTAACATTTTCTGCACACTTTTTGCGTACCTCCCCCAAAAAAATAAGGAGGTCGCAAGCGATGGGGCATACAGTGTCGGTTTTGTTTTTATATAGGAATGAGCAGCGTTTGGAGTTTCAGCTATATGCAGAATTCCTTCGTTTAATGGGGATATACGTATGCGAAAAAGCGGTGGACGAGGATGAGCGGACAGCTCTTGGCCTGCGAGACAGTGATTTTACATCTATGTATCAAATTGAGGGTTCATTGAATGTTGCCTCTGATGAAGAAAAAATAAATAAACTAAATGAGTTGAAAGAGAGTCTGACATGGGATGCAGACTTTTTGTCATGTTATGAAACTCTTCGCAATAAATTTATTGCTTATGATTTGTTTCGGGCGGGAACAGTGTTGCAGTATTTCCGGGTGAAGGATCGGTTGGTTGGTGACGCGGGCAGGAATTTTGAAAATGCAGCGGATGAATTGGCGAGAATAATAAAAGAGGAACCGGAAAAGCATTGGGAAAAAAACCGGTATATGCGTTATGCAAATCTGTATTGTAAATATAAGGCAAATTATGCGCAGTATTTATGTGATGAGCCAATGATATACTATGTAGATAAGCTGAAAAATCAGGGAATGCTTTTGACGGAAGAATTTGAGGATTTTTCGAATGCTTGGGTGTTACTGGGGCTCGTATGCAAGCCTGCATCGGAGTATTTTGTTGAAACGATAGAGATATTTTACAAAGCGGTTTCGATTATTGGAAATAAGCCGTATGTATCCAGCGTTTATTATTGGCTTGGGTCTTGTCTGGAAAGTTCGGAGGGTATAACCCAAAATGCGAAGGCATATTATAAAAAAGCTTATGATATATTAAGAAAATACCGGAATGTTTATAAAGTGGCTATGCCGTATATGCAGAAAAACGAGTGGAATACTGCGCTCAGATATTTTCTGGAATGCTTGGCGATCTTAGAGAAAAAGAGAGGATTTATGGATCCTTTGGAACAGGAATATTATTTTAAGGTAAGTGTTCAGGTGTGTTACTGCTATATGCAGCTGCTGGATTATCATAGCGCATATTTATATGTTAGCCAGGCGTTGCGGTTGCGGAGAGAGATAGAGGGGCTTCATGAGGAAAAGGATTTCTTTGATAAACTGTATGGTAAAGATGCTCAGGAGTACCGAGAATTAACACTGAAAAGAATGAAGCCGGATCAGGCGGAGTATTACGAAGACCTGATAAAAAAAGAGTTGGGGCTTGAAACAGGAGTATAAGGGAAAGCTGCATTTCATAAAAGAAAGATATGATTTGCGGCTTTTTTATTACACATATATATTACAAATGTAGAGGTGGGATTGCTATGGAAAAGAGATTGCATATTTGTTATGAAGATAATGAAGATGAGGACTTATTAAAAAAGATTGAATTTGAACTTTATGGGGCGAATTATATAAGCGCGTTACGGCATATTGTGCGAAACGCAAAATCGCCCGGGGAAGAGACTGACATATTTTTAAGCGAAATGAGGAATATACTGGTCTTTATCGGCGGGCGCGGCTCCGGGAAGACAACAGCCATGACGGAATTGCGTGAGATTTTGAAAAGTATGGATAAGGAAGAAAAAAGGGACTGGTGGATGGGACGTGTTCTGGAAAATCAGGATGAAGAAAGGATGAGAAGCAGGTCATTTAAATTCTATACCACAGATCCGATTGATGCTTCGCTGTTAGATGGGACTGACAATCTGTTTGAGTTGATTTTGGTGAATATTTATCAGATTTTCAAAGAAGATATTGAGCGGTGTGTAAAAAGTGACAGGGAACAGATGAAAAAAGCGGGCAATATCGTGCGGTTGTTTCGGGATGTTGTGAAATTTTACCATAAGACAGAAAATTGCAGGACAGAAAATGCGTTGGAATCAGAATCATTTCTTGAATCGATGACGGGGAGTTACGCGATCGGGAAAAAGATCGGTGATTTAGTCGATGGTTTAATAGAGTTAAAAAACAGTGAGTATGATTATAAATATGTTGTTATTACGATTGACGATCTTGATCTGAATCTGGGGTATGGATATGAAATGCTGGAGCTGTTGCAGAAATATTTCGGATATCATAAGATCATTGTTTTGACAGCGATTGATTTTGAGCAGATGAGTCTTGTGTGTGAAAAGCATTTTGAACAGCAGATGTCTTTGGCGGATGAGATTTATAAAAGAAACTCCTATCGGCATAATCGGGAATTGGTGCATGATTATCTGACGAAGGTGTTTCCTTTTTCGCAGCGGATGTTTATGCCGGATATCCGAAAGATGTCAAATAAGATATTTATTGAACTTTCGGAACGGAATGAGGGGGAGGAAAAAGTAAGGAGAATTTCCGTCAAAAATTATATCATGGGAAAAATAGCTGCTAAAATGAGGATATTTTATGACGGCTGTGGGTTGAAAAGGCATTTCTGCGAGCCGGAAAAAGTACGGGAAATTGTTGTATATAATGATTTTCTGGATTCCTTACATGATATCAAATTTGATAAATTAAAGGACTCAAAAGAAAAACGTTTTAATAAAGAACAATTGAAAAAGTACGATCAGAACTATGAGTGGTTTAATCATGATATTTTGACAAGGGTAGCGCGGCATATGCTGAATCCGCAGCAGAATGAAGTGTTCCAGGGACTGGTGGAGTGTGACCTGAGAAGGAGGGCGGCGTTTTTTGCGGGGATGGATGATGGAATGGGGGTATTGTCCTTGAATCAGGTTATAGAGGAAAAAGAGTATACATATGGGGAATTGCTGGAAAAAATGTATATATGGGGAAGAAAAAGCATAGATTATAAACCGTTGATATCCTGTTGCCTGGCATTTTTTACATCGGAGATGGTGCGCGAATATATGCATTACTGTTATAGTGAAAATGGGGAGAAAAATAAGGAGAATCTGATAAGGTTTCTGGGAAATTCATTTGGAAATGCATGGTGTGGATCGGTATTGAAACAAGTGAGTGTTGAACAGCAAAAAGATATTGGGTATGTCAGAGATATGGCCCAGAGCCATATTAGTATTACGATAAATATAGATCAATTATATAAATTAAAAAATTGTAAGAATGATGCCGAGGCAGAATCGGTTATTAAAACATGGATTTCAGAGGAATGCATCATAGAAACATTAGAATGTATCGATATGTTTTTCATAAGAAGGGAAAAAAATTCGTATGAAGGAGTGGTATTCTGCGGAAGAGTAGAATATGACACTGCATCCGGAGAGAAACAACCTTATAGAGGAAATTTCAGTGAGATAAACCAGGGAGATAAGGTTAATGAAGGGCATATAAGAAAACACTTGCAGATCAGCGGACAAGGAAAGCCTGTGACATGGGATATTATGGCTTTTGTGCCAAAGTCTCTTGATTATGTATTTCAGAAGAAAAGATTACAGGATAATATAAGAAACGTATTGGTAACCAGTATAATGAATGTGGTGAGTCCTGAAGATTCAGAAAAAGTGTCGAAAACCAGTATTATAAGTGCAGTAAATGAAGCAATAAAAGAAAAATCAATGTTTTCTGATGGAGAAAATAATTATAAAAAATATAAAGTGGCATATCCTTTTTATGATCTGGATATGTCTTATAATATCTGGAAAAGGG
Organism: uncultured Lachnospiraceae bacterium; assembly: GCA_947625875.1. GTDB lineage: Bacteria > Bacillota > Clostridia > Lachnospirales > Lachnospiraceae > Eubacterium_J. The sequence continues at coordinate 23,442 of CANQQG010000032.1, read as the reverse complement.
TGCGTAGACAGCCGCAGGTTGTGCAGGGGGACGGAATATATGATGCGATCAGGGCATGCTATAAAAATATTGAGGAATGTCTGGAGCAGGAAGAAAGTTTTTATGCTAAGATGCCGGATGGTGAGAAGGCCTTTGGTTATCTGGATGATTTTAAGAAAAGCCCATATATAAATAAATTTTGTGATGAGAAAGCAGTTGGCAAGAAGAGAAATGGGAAACAGTCTTGGTGGATTAGCGATAAAGTAAAGCAACAGCTGACAAAAGTTTATAAACGTATGGTCATAGTTTCTAAACCGCCTCAAGAGGCCGGTGATAAGGAGTAAACTGCCGGATGGATGATCTGATATTTGTTGTACAATTGTATTTCCAAAAGGTTTCCTCTGCGAATGTATTAGATGGCGAACTGTCCTGCCGGAATTTTAACAGGGAAGATTTTATGGCGCTTTCATTATGCTATCTGCAGCATTTATCTGAGACGGAAACAAATGAATTATATCGTTTTCTGAAAAGCGGCGTTACGTGCTATAACTGTGAGGAGAACGGTCTGAACGTGTTTCGGGCATTGAAGGAACTGGTAAAAGGCTTGTTATTAGTGCGTGAAAATCAGCCGGTTTGCCGATATGATAAATTGCTGCAGTGGCATGAGTTGACGGGAAGTATTGGAGAAGATCTGCCGGTCTGTGCATTTTTGGCGGAGCGTACGGAGATTGGCGCAGAAAGAGAATGGCAGGATTTTGAGTGGAGCACGGTTATCGGACATGATAATATGCAGTTAAACCGAATCATGCAAAAGGGATTGTCGGACAATCATTTTCATTTATTTGGTTCTGCGCCGACTTTTAAGCTTCTCTGGATAAAACTGATGAATGATTTGGATGATACAGATATTATCCGTGAACTAAAAAAAGTAGATGAAGAGAAACGGATGTCACGCGTAAAATATTCAACTGCGTATAAAGAAGAACCACTGGAAGTGATGCATTTTCAGGCTGCTTTGATCCGTTTAACGCTTGTCGCCTATATTGATGATGTGCGCGGCAAAGCGCCTTTAGAAGATAAGATTGATTATTACCGGCCGATGATTCAGAAAACGCTTTCCGACCATGATTTACAGAATTTGTACAGGCAGAGGGTTCAGAATGAACTGGACCGCAGAAAAATTTTGATGCGGATACGCTCCGGAGACGCCAGCGCTGATTATGCGAATCTGGGATATACAATGCACAATATGAATCATGATTTTGAGGGGGAGCGCGCCCTGATGTATTATATGCTGTTGGGAAGGGTTGGGGAGAAAAAAATCCCCGAATTCCTTCTGGAATGGTTTTATGCGTATCTGGTGATCCGGACGAAATTTCGGGAAGAGTTTGTGCAGATTAACTCGAATATCGGATTTGAGAATTTTGATCGGTATAATAAAAGAAAGCAGGGATTTTTAGGTTCGGATGCAGACATGGCAAAAATGGTGCAGCATGCAGTGTGCGGAAGCTTTGAGACAAAAAATATCCATTCGTTGGAATTACGGGTTACGCCCGGAAAAACAATGATGGATAATTGGAATGGGATCCGTACATACGATTCTTTTATCAAAAAGAGCGGACTTATCTCGGAAAGACAGATGAAAAGCATTTATTATGTCTTTCATTTTCCCAAAAAAAAGGATGAGGAAACCGTACAGCAAGAGGGGTATATGGCTGAATGCAGGCATTATAATTTCCGGCTGCAGATTGAGAGGCAGGCGGAAGAACTGATCCGGTTTAGGGAAAATGCTCCGGAGGAAGCGTCAAGGGTATTGGGCATAGATGCATGCGCAAAGGAGATCGGATGCAGACCGGAAGTTTTCGGCTCTGTTTTCAGGCGCTTGACGGCCCATGTGAAAGAACTGTCGCCAATAGATTATATAAAGCAGTGTGAAGCCAGGAATTGTGAAAACCGGCATTTGGTTAAACAGTGGAAAATGACGTATCATGTGGGAGAGGACTGGCTGGATTTTGCTGATGGGCTGCGTGCGATTGATGAGGCGGTATTATTTTTGAATATGAAAAATGGAGACCGTCTGGGTCACGCGACAGCGCTTGGATTGGATGCCGGAAAATGGTATGGGAAAAAGCATAATCGTATTTGTTTGCCTTTGCAGGATTATCTGGATAATGTTGTGTGGCTTTACCATAAGCTGATAGAGTTTAATATTCCCGACTGTGAGGCGTTAAAAGGTTTTTTGAGCAACGAGTTTGAAAAGAACTTTCGGATTTTATATCTGGAGTATATGGATGCGGTTGCCCGGGGATGTGGCATTGGCACATATTATGAAGCGTGGAAGTTAAGGGGCGACCATCCGTTTTTATATAAGAACAGAGAGCTGTCTGCCGCATATAGCCTGTTTTATCCTTATTGGGTGAATGAAAATATACCGTATGGTTCAAAAATAAGGAACAGAAAAGAAGTGGTCGATCTGCTGTTTTATTACCATTATTCAGCGGAAGTGCGGCATAAGGGTGAGGAATCGAAATGTGTCGAGCTTTCTGATCTGTATGTGGACGGAATTGTAAAGGTTCAGAAGGCCATGCAGGAATTTATCGCTGAACGTGGGATCGGGATAGAGGCAAACCCGAGTTCCAATTATATGATCAGCACAATGGAAAGTTACGATGAACATCCAATTGTGAATTTGTATAATCTGGGGTTGGTTGTGGATCCAAAGGAAATTGAAGCATGTACGCAGATGCATATATCCATCAATACGGATGACAAGGGCGTATTTTGGACGTCGCTTGAAAATGAGTATGCATTGATGGGCTGTGCCTTAGAGCATGTGAAGGACGAAAATGGAAATAAAAAATATCATAAACAGATGGTGTATGAGTGGCTGGACCGTATCAGGGAAAATGGGGATCAGCAGAGTTTTTTGGAGCGAATTCAGGACCATCTGAGTTGAATAACAGGGTAATTTAATATCAGGGAAGCATCTTGAGATTTCCGGCTGGCTATGTTATCATAAATGCGTATTATGAATATATTTATTTGGCAGTTACCAGCGAATGAGATGAGGATGTTTTATTTTGGGAGAAAAAATGCAATACACAGATTTAAAATTTGACGAAAACAGTATTTTTCTGGTCACGGGAGGGGCCGGATTCATCGGCTCCAACCTCTGCGAGGCGATCCTTGATATGGGTTATCAGGTGCGGTGCCTGGATAATCTCTCGACCGGCAAGCAGGAAAATGTCGATCTTTTTCTTGACAATGAAAAGTACACGTTTATCAAAGGGGACATCACGGATCTGGATGTCTGTATGAAAGCCTGCGAGGGCGTTGATTATGTGCTCAACCAGGCTGCGTGGGGGAGCGTTCCGAGAAGCATTGAAATGCCGCTTTATTATGAGGAGGTCAATATCCGCGGGACGCTCAATATGATGGAGGCTGCAAGGAAGTCCAGCGTAAAGAAGTTTGTATACGCTTCAAGCTCTTCGGTATATGGCGACCACCCGGTATTGCCGAAGGTGGAGGGTCAGGAAGGGAATCTGCTGACGCCGTATGCGCTCACAAAGCCGCATATGCCCCGTCAGGATCCGGACGGGGCATATGCGGCGGTCATTCCAAGGTTTATCAGGCAGCTGCTGAATGATGAGATTCCTACGATCAATGGGGACGGGAAACAGTCGCGGGATTTTACCTATATCGAGAATGTGGTTGAGGCCAACCTGAAAGCGTGCCGGGCGTCTTCTGATGCGGCGGGGCAGGCGTATAATATTGCCTACGGCGGACGGGAATACCTGATCGATATCTACTATCAGCTGTGCCGGGCGCTTGGAAAAAACGTTGAGCCGCACTTTGGACCGGAGCGGGCGGGGGATATCAGGCACTCGAACGCCGATATATCGAAGGCGCGGAGGCTGCTTGGGTATGATCCGCAGTACAGCTTTGAGGAGGGTATCAATCTGGCGATCGAGTGGTATATGAATAATTTGTAAAATATAATATAAATAGATGGTTAAAGGAATATGAATGAGACTGTGATTGTAATTGGGGCCAGCGGGCATGGGAAAGTAATCGCGGATATTATAATAAAATCTGGTGATAAACTGGTTGGTTTCCTTGATGACGATGAGACGCTGGGCGGTAGCTTTTGGGGATATCCTTTGCTGGGAAAAGTAAAGGATTATTCTGAGCATATGAATTGTTCATTTGTCATTGCGATTGGTAACGCTGCAATTCGGGGAAAAATCTATCAACAGATGCATGATGTCAGGTGGTATACTGCCATACATCCCAACGCTTTTATAAGTCATGACGTGCAGATTGGAGATGGAACGGCTATTATGGCGGGAGCTGTCATTAATCCTGGAGTATCGATTGGCATCGGGTGCATTATAAATACTTGCGCATCGGTGGATCATGATTGTGTTGTAGGGAATTTTGTTCATGTATCGGTTGGTTCCCATCTCGCCGGGAATGTGCATATTGGCAATAATTCGTGGATTGGCATAGGAGCTGTGGTCAGCAATAATATCGACATCTGTGGAGACTGTATGGTTGGCGCAGGAGCTGTTGTAGTAAGAGATATATTGGAGCCGGGAACATATGTGGGAGTTCCGGCAAAAAAGATTTCAGACTGACATGGGATTTAGGAGATATGCGCAGCATAGCATAAATGAGGTGGCAAGTCCATTGTTTTTCAGCCCGCATGGCAGCGTAAATGACATCAGCAGATGCAGATGAGAAGAAGAGGCGCAGATTTATATGGGGTTACATAATAAATTTTTGATGGTATAATATCGGAACTTCGAGTAGAATAATGGTATAGAATTGGTTTTGCACAGTTATGTCATGGTGATATGTTTATGAAAATCGGAAAGGAAAACGGCAGAATATGTGCTTCAGTATCGATGAGATAAAAAACAGAACGATACCTATTGCAAAAGCATATGGAATTGGGCGGATGAGTCTTTTCGGCTCTTATGCCCGCGGGGAAGCGAATGATGACAGCGATGTGGATCTGTATATAGAACGCGGTAAAATGAAAAGTTTATTGCAGTATTTTGCCTTTGTCGATGAATTGGAAAATGCTTTAGAACGCCATGTGGACGTTGTCACAACAGGGATTGAGGATAAGCAGTTCCTGGCGGGAATTATGCAGGAGGGAGTGCTTTTGTATGAAGAATGAGGATATTTCTTTTCAATATGCTTGTAATATGTGCATTATTCAGATTGGAGAGCTGGCCAATAGATTATCGGATGAAGTCAAGGAAACGAATAAAGATATTCCAATGTTAAAAGAAACATTGAAAAAACTGTTGTTATAAATATCAGGATGTCTTATATTTGCCGGGGCATATCGTGAGGGAAGCGATGGCGATGGGATGCGCGGTTATCCGAAGCAAGACTCCGGGGTGGCATGAGATGGCAGACTATGCAGACGTCATTGAGATCGGGGACGCAGAAGCTCTGAGGCGGCGGATCGAAGATGCGGTGCGGAATGATTTCTATCCGGACAGAACGAAACGGGCGCAGGAAGCTGTGAGGCTGAAATTTACGAAGGAAGTTATGTGCGAGAAGACAGTGAATGTGTATAGAAAGATAATGGAAAAATAATAGAAAAAGAGGGAAAGGTTTGCATAAAAAAGGATTTTACGAAAAATACATAAAGCGCCCGCAGGACTTCCTGTGTGCGCTGTTTGCCACTATCCTATTGAGTCCGGTAATGGCGGTTACTGCGATACTGATTCGCCGTAAGCTTGGCTCTCCGGTCATATTTACGCAGAACCGTCCGGGACTTGACGGCAGGATTTTCAAACTGTATAAGTTCCGCAGTATGTCCGATGCGAGGGACGCATCCGGCAATCTGCTATCCGATGAGGCGCGGCTTGGCGCATTTGGAAAAAAACTCCGGGTGACAAGTCTGGACGAACTGCCGGAATTATTCAATATTCTGAAAGGGGATATGTCGATCGTGGGGCCGCGTCCTCTGCTCGTGCAGTATCTGAGCCGTTACAATGAGCGTCAGGCCAGACGCCATGAGGTAAGGCCGGGGTTTACGGGTTACGCCCAGGTGCACGGACGCAACGCGATCTCGTGGGAGGAAAAATTCGAGTATGATGTGCAGTATGTAGACCATGTGACGTTTCTGGGAGACTGGCGGATTATTTTTCAGACGGTTGGGACAGTCTTAAAACGAGACGGGATCAGCTCCGAGACGAGCGCGACGATGGAGGAGTTTATGGGAAGCGAGAAACCGAGATGAAAAGAAAGATAAGAAACATAAGAAACGCTCTGCTGAAACTGACGGCGGCGGGCATCCTCTCACTGCTGTTTCTGTCGGCATTTAATTATATATACAATTTTACGGGAATACATATTGTAAATCCGTCCGGGGCGACAGATTATACGTGGCTGCCAAATCAGTATAAGGCGAATATGACAGAAGGTTTTGCATGGCTGCATATGGATGCAAACGGGTTTAATAATGCGTATGTGCCGGCGGAAGATGAGATTGACATTCTGCTTATGGGCGGATCGCACATGGAAGCGGTGGTGGTCGGCGGAAAAGAGAATGTGGGTTATCTGCTGAACCAGTATCTGGATGATCTTTATACCTACAACATCGGAATGTCCGGGCATGTGATATATGTATGCGTCCAGAACCTGGAGGCGGCGTTGGAGAAATACTCCCCGTCGGATTATGTGGTCATTGAGACGGGCACGGTTCAGCTTGACGCGGATGCCATGACGGAGGCGCTGGAGGGGACATACTCCGAGATCCCTTCTTACGACAGTGGCTTGTTGTATCTGATACAAAAGCGGCTTCCGGTCATAAAAACTTTGTACAAGCAAATGGATGACTGGATCAGTCTTGGACTTAATGCCCGTGCGGATGATGCGGGACAGAACGAATCGAAATTGTCCGGAGAAGCGGATGACGGGCAGTATCGCCAGACACTGGAAGCTTTTATCCAGAAAATCTCGACAACCGTATCTGAGCGCAGGGGGGGGGTAAAAACAATTATCTTGTATCAGCCGATGATTGAGGTTGACGCGGATGGCAACTGTGTTATGTTGCCGGAAGAACAGCGGGCAAGGGAGCAGTTCGCGGAGATCTGCGATGAGCAGGGGATTATTTTTGTTGATATGACAGATGACTTTCTTTCTCTCTATGAGGAAAAGCATGTATTGACACATGGTTTTGTCAATACAAAGTTGGGTGCGGGTCACCTGAACAAATACGGGCATGAGGCGTGCGCCAAGGCGCTTGCGGAGACGATCCGCTCACTGGAGGAGGAAGAATAGAAATGTCATTTACGGATTTTATGTTTTACCCAAAGACTGTCGCGGTCATTATACTTCTGGCAATGGTGCAGCTGCTCTTTCGCAGGAGGCAGGAAACCGCCGGTGTGATATTCAAGGCGATATTGTTACTCTACAGTTTTTATACGTTTGTATATTACGATTACCGCTTCGCGCTGTGCATCGCGTTTGTGATCGGGATTACATATTTTGCGGCGCTGAAGATCGAAAGCGCTGACGACCGTGCACGCAAGATCTGGACAAGGGGTGCGGTAACGGCGCTTGTGGTTTTCCTCGGGATTTTTAAGTATTTTAATTTCTTCGCGGAAAATATCAGCGCCCTGTTTGGACATGATTGGACAGCACTTTCCATCATCCTGCCGCTCGGGATATCCTTCTATATTTTTTCGGCGATCAGCTATGTGCTGGATGTGAGCTGGGGGAATATGCATGCGGACCGCAACCTGTTGAACGTTGCGTTGTTCCTCGCCTTTTTCCCAAAGATCGTGTGCGGACCGATCGTAAAAGGCAGGGACTTTCTCCCGCAGCTGCAGGAATACCGCCGCGTCAAATGGGACAATGTGTGCGTCGGAATACAGATCTATGTGTTCGGGCTGTTCAAAAAGATGGTCCTGGCGGACCACCTTGCGCGGTTTGTCGACGAGGTATACAGCAAGCCCGCCGCCTACGGGACGGCGACCGTGTGGTTTGCGGTGTTCAGTTACATGCTCCAGTTATACCTTGATTTTTCCGGTTATTCCGATATGGCGATCGGTCTGTTTAAAATACTGGGGTATGACGTGAAGCCCAATTTCAATCTGCCGTTTGTGTCGACGACAATCAGTGAATTCTGGAACCGCTGGCACATATCGCTCGGGGACTGGCTGACGGAATACTTGTTTAACCCGATCGCGCTGTCGTTTAAGCGAAAGATGGCAGGCTGGAACAAGGAGAAGCGGAAAAAGTATAAGATGCTCCCGACCTACGCGGCTGTCATCATCACCTTTTTTGTCAGCGGGGTATGGCACGGCGCGGGATGGATTTTTGTCGTATTCGGAATCCTGCACGGGTGTTTTTCTGTTATACAGCAGATGTACGGAAACTGGGTCCACAAGAAGAAATGGAGTTGGGCACAGGACAAAAAGCGGTGGCTGTATGTGGTGGATATTTTGCTGAATTTTGTACTGATCGTTTTGATCCAGGTGATTTTCCGTGCAGGATCCTTAGACTGGGCTGCAGAGATTTATAAACAGTTATTTACCCTTCATGTCGGTCTGGAACAACCGTATACGTGGTCTATTTTTGCCTATGTCCTCCTGGTGATCGCCACGGCGCTCGCATACCGTAAAAGCAACGGGTCAAGGCTTAAATGGGATAGGGAGGCCATGCAGGATGTTGAGGGTTACTATATCATACAGGACTTGTCGACGGTAAAAGGGCTCACCTGCTTTTTTGTCCTTTGCGGGTTGACCATCATCATGGGATATTTTGGGGAGACCTATTTTGTTTATGGACAGTTCTGAGCGCGAGCGTATAATGAACCATGCTGTGAAAGGAGAAAAAATATGGATGGCAAGATTTTGGAGTTGACCGATAGGATCAGAGCAAATAATACGTTGCACGCCAAGTATCTGGATTCTGTCATGGAGCGGATGACGGATGAGGAAGCGCAGAGCCTTGGCGAATATCTGCAATTTTTGGGTGGGGGGGGTATGATACTGCGGACATAGCGGAGGCATATCTGCTTTTTCTTGAAGACACGATGAAGGAAACCAAGTATTTTGTGGAGAATAAGTCGGAACACTACCGGTATTCTACCTACGGCGAGGTGGCGGACAAGGTTTACAATAATGCGCCATACATGGAAAAGTATATGGTCGGTTTGCAGCTGTCCGGTTATATCTGGAGCAACCACATGGTCATACACCGTTTCTTCAGCAAACTGCTTGACGGGGTGTCGGGCGGGAATTATCTGGAGGTCGGACCGGGACATGGACGGTATTTTGCGGAGGCTGTCAGTACGGCACACTACAACAGATACACTGCGGTTGACGTGTCGGACACATCGCTTGCAATGACAAAAAAATATGTCAGGCATACAGTTCCGGACACAGAGTCGGATGTGGAGTATGTAAAGGGCGACTTTCTGGATCTGGACAGCAGCCGAACGTATGACATGATCGTGATCAGCGAGGTGCTTGAGCATGTGGAGAGTCCGGCAGCGTTTCTGGAAAAGGCATATTCGTTGTTGTCTGACCAGGGCATTCTTTACATAAACGTTCCAATCAATGCGCCGGCAATCGATCATATCTTCCTTTTCCACTCGGTTGAGGAAGTGGAGGCGCTTGCGGCGGCGTCCGGTTTTACAATAGCGGATAAATGTGTCGCGACGGGAAATGACATCCCGTATGAGAAAGCGGTTAAGAAAAAACGGGCAATTAACTTAGCGCTGGCTTTAAAGAAAAGTAGGGAGGAATGAAAATCCGCGATGAAGATTCACCATATTGGCTATCTGGTAAAAAATATCGGGAAAGCGGAGGAAAGCTTTCGAAGGCTGGGCTACAGCTGCCTATCCGAGCGGGTGGAGGATGAAATCCGCCGTGCCGAAATACGCTTTATGCGGTGCGGCGGATACACGGTTGAACTGGTATCGCCGAAGGCGGACAGCGAACTGTACGGCCTGCTGAAAAAATACAAGAGTACAGCCTACCATATATGCTATGAGGTCGCATCGCTCGGGGAGGCTGTCGGGGAACTGGAAAAACAAGGCTTCCATCTTTTTAAGGAGCCGGAACCGGCGCCAGCGATCGGGGAGAACGCATCGGTCGCGTTTTTGATGGACGCCAATATCGGAATGATCGAATTAGTGGAGGGAACCGTGCAATGTTAAAGGAATTACAGTACCCTTTTGACGCAAACTATATTCTGTCAAAAAAGAAACGGATCAGGAGGACCCTGCTGGAGCAGGGAGAAGGATTTACGGACAAGCGGGTCGCCATACTGGGCGGCTCCACAACCTCCGACATTAAGCTGGTCATGGAGCTGTTCCTGCTCGACCAGGGGATACGCCCGGAGTTTTACGAATCGGAATACAACCAGTTCTACCAGGACGCTGTTTTCCCGAACGCGGCACTGGAGGCGTTTGCCCCGGATGTGATCTATGTCTGCACGTCGAACCGCAACATCACCGCCTATCCGGCGATGGGCGACAGCCGCGAGACGGTGGACGGGCTGGTCGAGGCCGAGATGGCGAAGTTCACCGCCGTCTGGGACTCCCTGGCGCAGCGCTACCGCTGCCCGGTCATCCAGAACAACTTTGAGATGCCGCTGTACCGCCTGCTCGGCAACAGGGACGCGTCGGACTATCACGGCAAGGTCAATTTCCTGACGCGGCTCAACCTGAGGTTTTATGAGTATGCGCAGCAGAACCCGAATTTTTACATCTGCGACATCAACTACATATCGGCGGACTACGGGCTGAAGGAGTGGGCGGACCCGTTCTACTACCACATGTACAAGTATGCGCTTAACGTGAACGCGATCCCGTACCTGTCGTTCAATGTCGCCAATATCATCAAGTCGCTTTTTGGAAAAAACAAAAAGGGCTTTGTGCTGGACCTGGACAACACACTGTGGGGCGGCGTGATCGGCGATGACGGCGTGGAGCATATCGCGCTCGGGCCGGAGGAGTCCGAGGGGCAGGTATACTCGGAGTTCCAGCACTATATTAAGGAACACAAGCAGCTGGGCGTGATTTTGAACATTGACTCAAAAAATGACGAGGAGAACGCGCTGGCCGGGCTGGCGCATCCGGACAGTGAGCTTTCGGCGGAGGATTTCATCTGCATCAAGGCGAACTGGGAGCCCAAGGACCGGAACCTGTCGGAGATCGCGGCGGAACTCAGCCTCCTGCCGGAGAGCCTGGTCTTTATCGACGACAACCCCGCGGAGCGGCACATTGTGACCGAACAGCTGCGCGGCGTGTGCGCGCCCGAGATCGGCGACGTGCAGAACTACATCCAGACGATCGACCGGAGCGGCTTTTTTGAGGTGACGACCCTGTCCGAGGACGACGCGAAGCGCAACGAGATGTATAAGGAAAACGCGAAGCGCGCCAGGCTGCAGGCGTCGTTTTCGGATTACAGGGAGTATCTGCTCTCGCTGGACATGCACGCGGTGATCCGGAAATTTGAGCCGATCTACATGGAGCGCATCGCGCAGCTCACGAACAAGTCGAACCAGTTCAACCTCACGACAAAGCGCTATACGTTCGGCGAGGTCGAGGCAGCGGCGGCTGACCCGGAATATATCACGCTGTACGGCAAGCTGGCGGACCGGTTCGGGGACAACGGCGTCGTGTCGGTGGTGATCGGGCACGTTGTCGGGAAGGAGTGCCACGTCGACCTGTGGATCATGAGCTGCCGGGTGCTGAAGCGGGATATGGAGTTTGCCATGATGGACGCGCTGGCGCACCGCTGCCGGGAGCGCGGGGTGGATCGGATACACGGCTATTATTACCCGACCGCAAAGAACGGCATGGTGAGGGAGTTTTACGCCGCGCAGGGCTTTGAGCGCGTCGCGGAGGATGAGGCTGGCAATACGGAGTGGATCTGTGACATCGGCTCCGGCTATGCAGATAAAAATAATGTGATCAGAGTGGAGGAATGAAACATGAGCAGAGAAGAAGTGTATGAGAGATTAAACGCGGTATTTCAGGACGTGTTCGACGATGAGACGATCACGGTGAACGACGGCACGACCGCCAATGATATCGAGGAATGGGACTCGCTGGAGCATATCAATCTGATTGTGGCGGTCGAGGAGGAGTTCGGGATCAAGTTCGGCATGGGCGAGGTGAACGGAATGAAGAACGTCGGGGAGATGGTGGATATTATTTTAAAAAAGTCGTGAAATATAAGCCTAGGAAGGAGAACAGCAATGAGTAATCATTTAATCGGAACAGAATGCGTACAGGGCGGTTATACGCCGGGGAACGGGGAGCCAAGGCAGATCCCGATCGTACAGTCTACCACATTCCGCTATTCCACCAGCGAGGATATGGGAAAATTATTTGATTTGGAGGCGGACGGGTATTTTTACACCAGATTGCAGAACCCGACCAATGACATGGTGGCGGCGAAGATCGCGGCATTGGAGGGCGGCAGCGCGGCGATGCTCACATCGTCCGGACAGGCCGCGAATTTTATGGCGCTGTTTAATATCTGCGAGGCGGGGAGCCATATCGTGGCGTCGTCGTCTATTTATGGCGGCACATTTAATCTGATTTCCGTTACGATGGCAAAGATGGGGATCCAGGCGACTTTCATTTCGCCGGACTGCTCAGAGGAAGAACTCCATGCGGCGTTTCGGGACAATACAAGGGCAGTGTTTGGGGAAACGATCGCAAACCCGGCGCTGACGGTGCTTGACATTGAGAAATTTGCAAAAGCGGCGCATGCCCATGGCGTGCCGCTCATTGTGGATAATACGTTCCCGACGCCTGTCAACTGCAGGCCAATCGAATGGGGCGCGGATATCGTGACGCATTCTACAACCAAATATATGGATGGACATGGCGTGGCGGTGGGCGGCGCGATCGTGGATTCCGGAAAGTTTGACTGGATGGCGCATGCGGATAAGTTTCCGGGGCTTTGTACGCCGGATGAGTCGTATCACGGCATAACCTATGCGGAAAAATTTGGAAAAGAAGGGGCGTTTATCACAAAAGCGACGTCCCAGCTGATGCGTGACCTGGGCTGCATCCAGTCGCCGCAGCATGCGTTTTACTTAAATATGGGGCTGGAATCTCTGCATGTAAGGATGCCGAAGCATGTGGAAAACGGGCAGGCGGTCGCGGAATTTCTGGCGGGGCATCCGAAAGTGGAGCGCGTCAATTATTCAGGGCTGAAAACGGATAAATATTATGGGCTTGCGCAGAAGTATCTCCCGAAGGGCGGCTGTGGGGTCGTCTCCTTTGAGTTAAAGGGCGGAAAAGCGGCTGCGGAGACCTTTATGAAGAAATTAAAGCTGGCTGCGATTGAAACCCATGTCGCGGACGCAAGGACCTGTTGCCTGAATCCGGCGACTTCCACGCACAGGCAGATGAATGAGGAACAGCTGAAAGAAGCCGGCATACCGGCCGGGCTTGTCCGGATGTCCTGCGGGCTGGAGGATAAGGAGGATCTGATCGCTGATCTGTCGCAGGCGCTGGATGCGATCGGATGATGATTCTGTTTTGTTTCGGCATCCTGATGTTGTTGAGGAACTGTTTATTGGGGCAGGCGTCACTTCATCTGTTGCGTATTGCTTGCAAATGCTTGCGTTTGCTGTAAAAGTTGGGTATAATAAATGCAAAGGAGTGTGATACCCATGGCAAACACATCAGCAGTTTATGCAAGGATCGATAATGGACTGAAGGAGAATGCTGAAAAAATTTTGAGTCAGCTTGGCATTTCTCCATCCAGCGCCATACAAATGTTTTACAGTCAGATTGTCCTGACAAAAGGACTTCCTCTCAACCTGCATTTGCCCCAGGCTGTGCCCGCGGCAATCGGCAATATGAGCCGGGCTGAATTAGACGCAGAATTGGCAAAGGGTATGGAGTCCTTAAAATCCGGCAAAACTTATACAGCGGATGAAGTGGATGCGGAGCTTGCGAAGGAGTTCGGTATATGAATAGCGCCTATTCTGTCGTCTATTCCCAAAAGGCAAAGGAAGATTTGAAGGAGATATATTCCTATATTGCCTTTACTTTGATGGTTCCGGGCATTGCCGAAGAACAGGTGAGCAGAATCAGAAAAACAATTCGCTCCCTTGATTTTATGCCGCTTCGAAATTCCACTGTAGACTGGAAGCCTTGGAAAAACATGGGAATGCGCAAGGTTGCCGTTGATAATTTTGTAGTATTTTATACCGTAGACGAAAATATTTCGACCGTTACCGTCATCAGAATCGTTTACGGCGGACGGGATATTGTAAGTCTTGCAGTATCGGAAACTCAATAGCGTGAAAAAGGAACGGTCATGCGGCAGCCGTTCCTTTTTTATCAGAACCTGTTAAATTCTTCCTGTGTTGTCCCTTCTGTATTTCAAGCGATCAGGAACCTTTTTCGCCCAATAAGCTATTTTTTCTCAGCGCCCAACCTTAAAATATTTCCGATAAGTAAACAGGAATAAAATAATCGCCAGCAATGTCGCCAGGTAATCCGTCATAGGCTGCGCCGCCGCCAGCATCCTTGCCGACTGGAATATTCTGTCAAAAGCAAACAACACCGGCAGATAAATCAGCCCCTGCCTGCTTATGGACAGGATCAGTGCGGGGAGCGCGGCCCCGGTAGACTGTATCGCGTTTATAAACACAAACAGGATGCCCATGACAGGGCCGGAATAAATATAGATCCTTGCAAATGACATGCCATATGTAAACGCTTCTTTGTCCTGTAAAAAAGCGCTGACGAGCGGGCCTGCGCCGCAGTAGCAGACGACCGTCATAATGGCGCTCAGGCAGAAGGCAAGCCCGATGGAGAAACGCAGGACGGCCATATACCGTTTGTGGTTTCCCGCTCCGAAACAGTAGCCGAGCAGCGGCTGGATGCCGGAGCCGAGCCCGATCAGCAGGATAACGACGATCATATTTACCTTCATGGCGACGCCGAGCCCCGCCACGGCCATATCGCCATAGCCTGCCATAATATTGTTGATGATGATATTGGAGGAACTCATCAAAATGCTGTTTAAAGAAGCGGGTATGCCGATGGCGAAGATCCCTCTTGCAATGCCGCCGCCCGCATGGTAGTCGGAAGGGCGGATGGAGAGCATCGTGTTTTTGGAAAGCATATGGCGGATATAAAATACGGCGGAAAAAATATTTCCGATAACGGTCGCGATCGCGGCTCCGGCTACATTCCAATGGAAAAATAAGATCATGACCGGATCCAGCACGATATTGATCAGGTTGCCGATCACCATGCCGAGCATGGCGACATTTGCGTTGCCCTCCGCACGGATGATGTTGCTGAAGGTATTGCCGACGATCAGGAACGGAATGCCGACGGCGACAATATTCAGATATTGCATCGTATAAGATAAGGTATCATCGCTTGCGCCGATCGCGCGGCAGATCGGGCTGGAAAAGATCCAGATGCCGATTGTGGCTATCACGCCGATGGAAAGCCCGGTGTAGAAGCAGAAAGAAGAAGCCTGCTTTGCTTTTCCATGATTCCCCTCGCCGAGCATACGGGAGATATATGACGTCCCGCCGATGCCAAAGAGCAGCCCGACAGCCATGAACAGCAGGAACGCGGGAGTCGCTACGGAAACGGCGGCTACCATATAAGCGTTCTTTGTCTGCCCGATAAAAAAAGTGTCTGCCAGGTTATAGGCAAGCACCATGAGCATACTGATGATGGATGGGATGACATTGCTGATAACAGCTTTTGGCACCGGGGCATTTTGGAAAATGTCCGTTGTATTTGTTTGTTGCATATGTGGTCACTCCTTTGTATATTTGCGATTTGCGGATCTCTGCCGATCCGGTAATAAAGTATATTAATCCAATATGAAATATCTGTCAAGACGAAATACAGAAAGAAATACAGAAAACTTTGTATAAAAAGCGGCAGTAAAAACAGGTCAGCTTGTCTGACCTGCTACGTCAAGAAAAAATACTTGACGCCTTAGTCCTGTTATGGTAAGATACACAAGGCTCAAAGAGCGGGGTGGAACGATGGAACAGAAAGTGGCGCAGGCTTACCTGTATGATTTTTATGGAGAGTTGTTGAACAGGCGGCAACGTAAGATTTACGAGGATTTCGTTTTCAATGACCTGTCCCTCGGAGAGATCGCGGAAGAGGAAGGGATCAGCAGGCAGGGCGTACACGATATGGTGAAGCGGTGCACAAAAGCCCTGGAGGACTATGAGGCAAAGCTGCATCTGGTGGAAAAATTTCTCCATACCAGAGAGCGTGTGCAGCAGATCCATTCGCTTGCGCGCGAGTTCCGGAAAACCCATGATGAGACGGCATTAGACCGGATGGAACAGTTATCCAATGCGATCCTGGAGGAATTATGATATGGCATTCGACAGCTTAACAGAAAAACTGCAAAATGTGTTCCGCAATCTCCGCAGCAAAGGGCGCCTGACGGAGGACGATGTAAAGACGGCTCTGAAAGAAGTAAAGCTGGCGCTGCTGGAAGCGGACGTAAATTTTAAAGTCGTAAAAAATTTCACAAAAGCGGTGCAGGAGCGGGCGATCGGTTCGGATGTCATGAACGGGCTGAACCCGGGGCAGATGGTCATTAAGATCGTAAATGACGAAATGGTCAGCATGATGGGTTCGGAGACGACGGAGATCGCGTTAAGGCCGGGCGGAGAGATTACGGTAATTATGATGGCGGGCCTGCAGGGCGCGGGTAAGACGACGACTGTCGCCAAGATCGCGGGCAAGCTGAAGCAAAAGGGCAGGAGGCCGCTGCTCGTCGCGTGCGACGTATATCGTCCGGCGGCGATCGAGCAGTTAAAGATCAACGGTGAAAAGCAGGGCGTGGAAGTCTTTTCCATGGGAGATAAAAATAAACCTGCGAACATTGCAAAAGCGGCTGTGGAGCATGCGGCGAAAAACGGATTTAACGTTGTGATACTGGATACGGCGGGGCGGCTCCATATTGATGAAAGCATGATGGATGAGCTTGTGGAGATCAAGCAGAGCGTTGACGTTACGCAGACGATCCTTGTCGTGGACGCGATGACGGGGCAGGATGCGGTCAATGTCGCGGGCACGTTTGACAGTAAGATCGGCATTGACGGCGTTGTGCTGACAAAGCTCGACGGCGATACGCGGGGCGGCGCGGCATTGTCAATCCGCGCGGTGACCGGAAAGCCGATCCTTTATATCGGCATGGGCGAAAAGCTCTCGGATCTGGAACAGTTTTACCCTGACCGCATGGCGTCGCGCATACTCGGCATGGGCGATATCCTGACGCTGATCGAAAAAGCGGAGGCCGAGATCGATCAGGAAAAAGCAAAAGAGATGGAGCAGAAGCTAAAAAAAGCGGACTTCGGCTTTGACGATTATCTGGAATCCATGAATCAGATGAAAAAAATGGGCGGCTTATCGAGTGTCCTGTCCATGATGCCGGGAATCGGCGGCGCACAGATGGCGGAAATCGAAAACGCCATGGACGAAAAGAAAATGGCGCGGATTGAGGCGATCATTTATTCCATGACGCCGCAGGAGCGCAGCAACCCTTCTATCCTGAACCCGAGCCGGAAACGGCGCGTGGCGGACGGCGCGGGCGTTGATATCGGAGAGGTCAACCGTCTGGTGAAACAGTTTGAGCAGATGCGGAAAATGATGAAGCAGATGCCAGGGCTGATGGGCGGCAAAGGAAAACATGGTGGTAAATTGGGAAGATTCAAATTTCCTTTTTAACATAAATGAAGTTTCGGCAGCGAAACACAGTTTGAGGAGGTGAAAAAGATGGCAGTAAAGATCAGATTAAAGAGGCTTGGAAAGAAGAAAAAACCTTTTTATAGAATCGTAGTTGCAGATTCAAGGGCAGCAAGGGATGGCAAGACGATCGATGAGATCGGTATTTACGATCCGAATCAGGAGCCGAGCGAAATCCGCGTCAATGAAGAAGCGGCCAAGAAATGGCTTTCAAACGGCGCACAGCCGACCGAAACGGTTGCCAAGCTCTTAAAAATAGCCGGTATCGAAAAATAGTGAGGTGGGTATATGAAAGATTTGGTAGAGGTACTTGCGAAATCACTGGTTGATTATCCGGAAGAAGTCAGTGTGACGGAAACGGAGAATGCAAAATCCATTGTTGTTGAACTGCGCGTGGCGCAGTCGGACATGGGAAAAGTAATCGGCAAACAGGGCCGTATTGCAAAAGCGATCCGGACGGTTGTGAAAGCGGCAGCTTCAAAAGGAGAGAAAAAGGTTATTGTTGAAATCGTGCAGTAACCGGAAAAAAGCATTGTAAGACGTCTGTTTTACAGTGCTTTTTCCATGCGCGCGGACGCAGGCGGGATTTCCCGCAGCAGCCCTCGTGCGGAAAGGCGGAAAGAATGGAAGAGTTGATACAGATAGGCGCGGTCACAGGCACGCATGGCGTGCGCGGAGAAGTAAAGGCATTCCCGACGACGGATGACCCGGCGCGGTATAAGGAGTTAAAGAAGGTCATTGTAACGAGCAAAAAAGGGCAGGAAATATTAGAGATTGCCGGTGTAAAATTTTTTAAGCAGATGGTTATTTTAAAATTTCGGGGAATTGATGATATGGACGCCGCGCAGGCGTATAAAGGCGCAAAACTATATGTGGAGAGAGGAC
Organism: uncultured Lachnospiraceae bacterium; assembly: GCA_947625875.1. Lineage (GTDB taxonomy): Bacteria > Bacillota > Clostridia > Lachnospirales > Lachnospiraceae > Eubacterium_J. The sequence continues at coordinate 4,829 of CANQQG010000032.1, read as the reverse complement.
AGGCCGTCCCATTGGAAGCGGATGAATATTATTATGCGGATTTGATTGGGCTGTCGGCGGCCTCGGATACCGGCGAGCCGCTTGGGATTGTGAGTGATATTTTGCAGACCGGGGCGAATGACGTATATGTGATCCGTTCGGAATCGGGGCTGGAATTGCTTGTGCCTGCAATTAAAGACTGCGTAAAGGAAGTGCGGCTGGAGCGGAAAGAGATTATTTTGCATTTGCTCCCGGGGCTTCGGGAAATCAATGCGCGCAAACAGGAAAAGCAGGGGAACTGACGCATGGATTTTTATATTTTGACATTATTTCCGGATATGGTGGAGCAGGCGCTTCATACGAGCATCCTGGGGCGGGCCGCGCAAAACGGCTGTATAGCGATCCACGCGGTAAATATCAGGGATTATACGCTGGATAAGCATAAAAAAGTAGATGATTATCCATATGGCGGCGGCGCGGGGATGGTCATGCAGGCGCAGCCGGTCTATGATGCATGGAAATCGGTCGCAGAAACGCTCGGATACCGCCCGCGGACGGTTTATTTGACGCCGCAGGGAACGGTTTTTCATCAGGCGGCGGCAAAGCAGTTTGCAAAAGAAGAGGCTCTTGTGCTTCTGTGCGGGCATTACGAGGGCGTTGACGAGCGCGTATTGGAAGAAATCGTGACGGATCATGTGTCGATCGGGGATTATGTGCTGACCGGCGGTGAGCTTCCGGCGATGGTGCTGGTGGACGCGGTTGCGCGGATGGTGCCGGGCGTACTGACGAACGCGGAGTCCGGGCAGGCGGAATCCCTTGAGGGGAATTTGCTGGAATATCCGCAGTACAGCCGTCCGGAGGAATGGAACGGAAAAAAAGTGCCGCAGATCCTGCTTTCGGGCGATCATGCGAAAGTGGACGCATGGCGCAGGGAGCAGTCCATTTTGCGGACAATGCAGCGGCGGCCCGATTTATTTGAAAAAGCGGAGCTGACGCAAAAGGAGAGGGAACAGTACCAATGCCGTTTGCCATAAAGACGTATTTGCTGAACTGTGAGACGCTGCCGGACCCGTTGGATCCGGATCGGAAATGCAGGCGGGAAACGCCGTTGTTTTTCATGCAGCGCATGGAGCATATACAGAAACTGAAAAATGCGGCGGCAAGGAAATTGAGCTTTGGCGCCGGGCTGTTATTGTGGTATGCACTTGCGGATGCCTGCGGGCTTGCGGCCGGGCAGCTTGCGGACATGGAGTTTTCTTATCAGCCGTATGGAAAGCCGTATTTTAAAAACGGCCCGTTTTTTAATCTCTCGCATTCGGGAGCCTGCGCCCTGTTGAGCATAGCGTCTGGAGACGCGCCGCTGGATCTGGCGCTTGGATGCGATATTGAAAAAATCTCAGGCAGGCATGATCCGATGAAAACGGCGCGGCGTTTTTTTGCCGGCGCAGAGTATGAGGCGCTGTGCGCCATTCAGGATTCCGGACAGCGGGCGGAACAGTTTGCGCGGTACTGGACGGCGAAAGAGAGCGTATTGAAAGCAACCGGCGCCGGGCTCGCGCTGCCGATGCATTTTTTTGATGTGACGGACCCGGAACGGGTGTGCGCAGACCGGCAGGCGCTTGAAGCGTGGCGGGCGGGCCATGCGCGGGAAGCGGGGCTTTTGCGCGCGGCGGATCGCTTGCTGGAACAGCCGCTGTATTTGAAACATTATGAAGCGGAAGGGTATGCTGTCTGCGTGTGCAGCGGCAGCCGGGCGTTTGACGGGGAACTCCGGACGCTCCCTGTCCCTGCGGGCGGGGAGCCATGCTGACAGATATGCCCGGCCTGCGGCGGGACGCTGACGTTCAGAAACCGCTTGATTTTTGCGCAGGTGTGTTGTAGAGTAGTTTTGGTGAAAACGATGGATGAAAAAAGAGAGAAGAAAAAAGAGAAGGGCAGGTCCGGGTATGCGCGCGCGCTGAAAGCGGCGTTTCCCTATACGGTTCCCGTACTGACCGGTTATTTGTTTATCGGTTTTGCATTTGGCGTGATGTTCCAGGAAAAGGGCTATAATTTCCTCTGGGCCGGGCTGGTCAGCCTGCTCGTATACGCCGGGAGCGGGCAGTATCTGGCGGTGAATTTTTTTGCGCCGGGCGTCAGCTTTATCCAGATCGTCTTTCTGGAATTTATGGTAAACGTGCGGCATATTTTTTACGGGCTCTCCATGCTGGAGCGGTTTCAGAATATGGGGAAAAAGAAGCTTTATATGATTTTTTCCCTGACGGATGAGACGTATTCCCTGCTGTGCCTGACAAAGATTCCGAAGGGCGTTGAGGAGGATAAATTTTTATTCTGCATTGCGGCGTTAGACCAGTCGTACTGGATCCTGGGATCTGTGCTGGGGGCCGCGGCGGGCTCCGCGATTCCGTTCCCGGCTGAGGGGATTGATTTTGCGATGACGGCGCTGTTTGTCGTTATCTTTGTAGAGCAGTGGCTGGCGTCGGATAACCATATCCCGGCGTGGATCGGGCTTGCCTGTACGGGGATCAGTCTCCTGGTCTTTGGCAGTGAAAATTTTCTTTTGCCGTCCATGGCCGGTATCATGGCATTGCTGTTATCCTGCCGGAAGGTGATCGATACGGAAGGAGGGATGGCAGATGCCGCTTAGCGTGGGAAAGTCCCTGCTTGTGATCTTTGTGACGGGCGTCACGATATTTTTTACAAGGCTGATCCCGTTCCTGTTTTTTCCGAAGGGGAAGGAGATACCAAAGACGGTGCGGTATCTGGGGAAGGCGCTGCCGCCTGCGGTGATCGCCATGCTGGTCGTCTACTGCCTGAAATCGGTCAGCATTACGGCTTATCCGCATGGGCTGCCGGAGCTGATCGCCATCCTGACGGTCGTGGCGCTGCATGTGTGGAAAAGGAATAACCTGCTGAGCATCGGGGCGGGGACGGTATTATATATGTTTTTGATACAGGCTGTATTTACATAAGGGGAGAAACAAACATAAAGGAGAGAAGACAATGGAGAAAAAACCGTTTGTGACAAATGAGCAGCTGCAGGAGATCGTAAAGCAGTTCCCGACGCCGTTTCATTTGTATGATGAAAAAGGAATCCGCGAGAATGCAAAAGCGGTAAAGGAAGCATTTTCCTGGAATAAAGGATATAAGGAATATTTTGCCGTAAAGGCGACGCCAAACCCGTTCCTGATACAGATTCTGCGAGAATACGGCTGCGGCTGCGACTGTTCTTCCATGACGGAGCTGATGCTTTCAAATGCGGTCGGCGTCCGCGGGGAGGATATCATGTTTTCCTCAAATGACACGCCCGCGGAGGAATTCCGGTATGCGGACGAGCTCGGGGCGGTCATCAACCTGGATGATTTTACGCATATTGATTTTCTGGAGCAGACGATTGGGAAGATACCGGAGACGATCAGCTGCCGTTACAATCCGGGCGGCGTTTATGAGGTCAGCAACGGCATTATGGACAATCCGGGCGATGCAAAATACGGGTTCACGAAAGAACAGCTCTTTGAGGGCTATAAGATCTTAAAAGAGAAAGGCGCGAAACGCTTTGGCATCCATTCTTTCCTTGTGAGCAATACAGTCACGAATGATTATTACCCGGCGCTTGCGAAAACGCTGTTTGAACTGGTGGTTGAGATCAAAGAAAAGCTCGGCATTGCGATGAGCTTTATTAATCTGTCGGGCGGCGTGGGGATCGCTTACCGTCCGGACCAGACGCCGAACGATATCCGCGCGATCGGGGAGGGCGTGCATAAAGTATATGATGAGATCCTGGTTCCGGCGGGGCTGGGCGACATCGCCATTTATACGGAGATGGGGCGTTTTATGATGGGCCCGTACGGATGCCTCGTGACAAAGGCAATCCATGAAAAGCATACGTATAAGGAATATATCGGCGTTGACGCCTGCGCGGCCAACCTGATGCGCCCGGCGATGTATGGCGCATACCACCATATTACGGTCATGGGGAAGGAAGGCCTTCCATGCGACCATAAGTATGACATTACCGGCTCGCTGTGTGAAAATAATGATAAATTTGCGATCGACCGTATGCTCCCGAAAATCGACATGGGCGATCTGCTTGTCATTCATGATACGGGCGCGCATGGGTTTGCAATGGGTTATAATTATAACGGCAGGCTCTGGTCGTCAGAGATCCTTCTGCGGGAGGACGGCACGCCGCAGCTGATCCGCCGCGCGCAGACGCCGAAGGATTATTTTGCCACGTTTGACTGCTTTGATATTTATAAACAACTGCAATAGTTTAAAATTAGAGCCCGGAAATGAAAAAAAGGCTTGCATATCAGGCATGAATGTGATAACATATCATTGTTCGGGCGAAAAGCCGGTGTGTCGGAATTGGCAGACGAGGCAGACTCAAAATCTTGTTCGCCTAATCGTCAGCGTAGAAGCTGAAAGCTTGATAAATGTGGTACTTTTACAATCAAATAGGTGCATTTGATTTTAATATCCCTCCCGTAGATCCTTTCGATTTCAGGGTTTTGCGGGATTTATGGGAATTAAAATATAAAATGCCGGTATGGCGGAATTGGCAGACGCACGTGACTCAAAATCACGCGGAGACAATCCGTGCCGGTTCAAGTCCGGCTACCGGCACCAGAATTTTCAGCCCCGAAGCGTTTGCTTCGGGGCTTTTTTCTCCTTTTACTTTTGAAATTTCTGTCTTATGAGTTGATTTTGCAATGCAGATGGCATATAATATATGTGCAGCCGATAAAGAAAGGGGGTCAGTCACATGGCAAACACAACAAATTTCAGCGTCCGCATGGACAGCGACATCAAGAAACAGTGTGAGAGCCTTTACAATGAATTGGGGGTCA